>JADFWP010000082.1 GCA_015234115.1 Magnetococcales bacterium | reverse complement strand
TCAAAACCCTGGGGGATGAATCCCCCAGACCCCCTCTTTTTTTTCAATGGTTTGTCCTGGTCAATTGCAGCAGAATTTCGTCCAGCAGGGGGGTGCCGGCTTCGGTCAGACGAAGCTGTTCTGAATCCACTGCCAACAGATCCTGGGCAGCCAGCTCTTGCAAGAGCGCCTCATCCACATCCCGGCCCGCAATCCAGCGATGGCGTTCCCGGTTCACCCCCTCCCGCAAGCGCAATCCCATCATCAGACATTCCACACCGGCCTCATCCGGCGGGATCGGCACCGGCGCTCCGAATGGCTGGCCCAACAACTCCCGCGCGTTCTCCGTGCGCCAGGTCTGACCATCCGGATCGGTCCACTTGCCGTGGGCACTGGCGCCAATGCCAAGATAATCCCCGAACTCCCAATAGTTGACATTGTGCCGACACCGTTGACCCGGTTTGGCGAAATTGCTGATCTCATAGGGATCATAGCCGTGAGCCGCCAAAAAACGGCGCGTGAATTGAAAAAATGCAAGTGCTTCGTCCTCTGGCGGCAGAATCAATCGTCCCTGCTGGGCCAGACGGTGAAACGGGGTATCGGGTTCCAGGGTCAGGCCGTAACAGGAGAGATGACCCACCCCGCAGGCCAGAATTTCTTCCAGTTCTTGATGCCATTCCGCCAGAGTCTGACCAGGCGTGGTATGGATCAAATCCACATTGAGACGCGCCAAACCGCTCTCTTGCAATTTTTTCAGCGCGTTCAGGGCCATGTTCCGGGTGTGGGGACGGCCCAGCCGCTGCAACCGGGCATCGTTCAATGCCTGAACCCCCAGACTGACCCGATTGATGCCAGCCAGGATCCAGCCGGAGATTTTATCGGCATGGCAGGATTCGGGATTGGCCTCCAGGGTGATTTCGCAATCGGGAGTCAGGGGCCACAAGGCGCGCACGCCATCCAGAATGGTGAGAATCGAGTCGGCCTGCACCGTGGATGGGGTGCCGCCCCCGAAAAAAATGGCGCTCAAGGGTCTGGGATCGGCGTGCAGCCAAGCCCGGCGGAGTTTCAACTCCGCCAGGAGGCGTGCCACATAATCGACTTCGTTGACCGGAAAGCCGGGCCGCGAGTAGAAATCACAATACGGGCATTTGCGAACGCAAAACGGAATGTGAATGTAGAGGGTCAGAGGCAACCCGGTGCTGTTCACGAGCCGGTCAGTTCTCCCAGGAAGGTCTTGCGCTGGAGGGCGATCAACTCGCCGATTCCCTTGTTGGCCAGGGTGGCCATGGCATTGAAATCGTTCAGGGTAAAGGGATTGGTTTCCGCCGTGCCCTGGATTTCGATGAATTTTCCACTACCGGTCATGACGAAGTTCATGTCGGTTTCGCATTCGGAATCTTCCTTGTAGTTCAGGTCGAGCATCGGCGCCCCTTTGACCATGCCGCAACTGATGGCAGCCACAAAGTCGGTGATGGGCAGCGATTTGATCAATCCCTGTTTTTCCAGCCAGCGGCAGGCATCCATGAAGGCGATGAAACCGCCGGTGATCGAGGCGGTACGGGTGCCGCCATCGGCTTGCACCACGTCACAGTCGATCCAGACGGTGCGTTTGCCCAGTTTGGTCAGGTCGGTCACGGCGCGGAGCGAACGACCGATGAGGCGTTGGATTTCCAGGGTGCGTCCTCCCTGGCGGCCCTGACTGGCTTCGCGGGTGGTGCGGTCGTGGGTGGCACGGGGAATCATGCCGTATTCAGCGGTCACCCAGCCGCGATTCTGGTTTTTCAACCAGCGGGGTTGTTGTTCTTCCACCGAGGCGGTGCAGATGACGCGAGTCTGACCAAAATTGATCAGACACGAGCCTTCGGCACGGTGGTTGAAAGGGCGTGTAATCGTGACCGATCGCATTTCATCGGGTTGGCGTCCATCGTTTCGGCTCATGAGGTGTGCTTTCTGAAGCAGGGTTGATTATTGAAAGAAAAGAGAGGGTTTGGGGGATTCTTCCCCCAAGGTTTTGACTTTGCCTTTGACTTTAAACAAAAAATCTTCTCGATCTTTTGACTTTAAACCGCGACCATTCCGGGAGCATGAGTTTCTGGCTCAAAGGCGTCGCCTGCGGCGACCGGGGGGCGCGCCTGCGGCAAAGCGCGCCAAAGGCCAAAGTCCCAAGGGCTTCGCCCCTGGACCCCACCAAGGGCCAATGGCCCCTGGACCCCGCTACACGATCCCTTTTTTGGCACCCAACTGAATGGCATTGCTCACCAGTTGATGCACACCGCCCACCATCTCCATGGGGATGCCATACATGGGCAGAACCTTGGTGAATTGCGCCTTGCAGATGGCGCAGATCAAGGCCATGAAATTCACCTTGTCCGACTCCATCACCCGCTTCAAGGCGGTGACACGGGGCTGAACGCCGCGAATGCGCAGATCCATCAATTCGTCGGTCAACAGACCGCCGCCGCCACCGCAACAGAAGGTCTTTTCGCGGATGGTGTCTTCATCCATGTCCACGAAGTGGTTGCAACTGGCGCGGATCAGATCCCGGGGAATCTCGAACTGCCCACCCGCTTTCGGTCCCATGCGGGTGGCGCGGGCCACATTGCACGAATCGTGGAAGGTGACCCGGTATTCATCATTGGCCTCTTTGTCAAGCGCCAGTGCCCCGCGCTGGATCAGATCGTGGGTGAACTCGCAAATGTGCTGCGGGGCCGGATAACGGGGATCGAGAAAATCGAACGGGCCGTTCAGGGTGTTCCAGAAGGCATAGGCCACCCGCCAGGCATGACCGCATTCGCCGACCACCAGCCGCTTGACCTTCAGGGCGCGCGCCTGCTCCACCACCCGCTTGGCGATTTTCTTCTGCTGATCATACGAACCGATGAACATGCCGAAGTTGGCCGCTTCCGAGGCGTAGGAGCTGATGGTGAAGGAGATGCCGGCCTGATGGAACACCTTGGCATATCCCATCAGGGACTGAATGTGCGGTTCGCTGAAGAAGTCCGCCGAAGGGGCCACCAGCAAGACGTCGGCACCCTCCTGATCCAGGGGCAGACGCACATCGTGACCGGTCGAATCCAGGATTTCCTCTTCGAGGAACTCCAGAGTGCCTTTCAGGGCCGGTTTCGGAATGCCGAGATTGTTGCCGAGTTGATGCACCTTGCCGATGATCTCGACCGAATACTTGTGGCCGACGCCGATGGCGTTCATGATCTCGCGGGCGGCCATGGTGATTTCGGCGGTGTCGATGCCAAAGGGACAGAAGACCGAACAACGGCGACACTGGGAACATTGATGGAAATAGGTGAACCACTTGCCCAGGGTCTCTTCGTCGAAATCGGCGGCGTTGACCAGATTCGGAAACATCTTGCCCGCCGGGGTGAAATAACGCCGATAGACGCTGCGCATCAGTTCGGCGCGCTGCACCGGCATGTTGTTCGCGTCCCCGGTGCCGAGATAATAGTGACACTTGTCGGTGCAGGCGCCGCACTTGACGCAGATGTCGAGATAGACCTGCAAGGAGCGGTATTTCTTCAGCAGTTCCCCGAGTTTTTCGACCCCTTTCTGTTGCCAGTTTTCCACCCGTTCTCCGGGGAAGCCCATGGGATCCATGTGCTTGGCCGTGGCGGGATAGGGGGCCAGATGGGCCATGGTCCCGGTTTGCAAGGAGGGGGTTTTGATGTCGTCCGCGACCACGGGAACATGATAGTCAGCCACGCGAGGACTCCTGAGTGAAAGTGGCGATCATTGCGCCGAAAAGACCGGGTTCAAATTCTTGACCACAGGGGCCGACCACAAAGAGTGGCGATGGGTGCTTACGGTGCGGCCCAGGGGTTGACATGTTTTTTCTCTCTGGGGTTGTCCACCTGATTGCGCGTCGGGCTGAAGAAGATGCCGCCGGCATGCATGAGCTTGCTGAAGGGAAAGATCACCAGCAGCGCCCCGACCAGCAGCAGATGGAGCAAAAAGGTCACATCCCCGAGGGAGTTCAACGGCGGCAGCCCGGTTACGGAACCCCACATGGCCATGAGATTGGTCTTGATGGCCACGATGTTGGGACGAAGCACGAAATCCATCAACAATCCGCTCATGGCAATGGCCAGAAGCAGGATCAGCACCAGATAATCGGCGCGGGAAGAGATGTACCGGACCCGTTCGAAGACCAGACGGCGCAACAGCAGAAAGGCCAGCGCACCGGCCATGGCGATTCCGGCCACGATGCCGATGATCTGGAGCGGACCAAAAAAGGCCGGGAC
Source organism: Magnetococcales bacterium (assembly GCA_015234115.1). Taxonomy (GTDB): domain Bacteria; phylum Pseudomonadota; class Magnetococcia; order Magnetococcales; family Magnetaquicoccaceae; genus Magnetaquiglobus. Next base: position 6,301 of record JADFWP010000082.1, on the reverse strand, counting down.
CGGATCGATGAAATAGCGGATGTGTCGGATCAGCACCACGGCCATGGCGCCATGGAAGGCGATTCCTCCGGCCCAGGCCAGTTTGTCCCCTTTGAACAGGCTGTTGAAGAAGAGGACTTCGGTGACCAGCCGCCAGATCACGCCCAGACGTGTGGTGGGTGCGGGTGTGGTGGCGATTTTGAGGGGGGCCGGGGAGCGTGCATAAGCAAAGATCCGGCTCAAGAATCCGAAAAGGAAAATGGTCAAGACGATATAGGCGAGGAAGGTCAACATCCAGCTTTCCCCATGTCAAGAAAAGGGATGATGCATGAAAACAGGTTGTCGGCTCACGAGGGCAAATAGAGCCGACAACCCATTCGACGCCGTTCGGGAGTGTGGATTGCGAACGGTTGGGTATTTTGGGTGCCGATCAAGCCCGCGACGGGAGGATCACACGCAACCGGTCGGCTTGGGCAGTCCGGCGATTTTGCAGGCCTGTTTGGCCGGTCCGCCCGGATAGAGGTCGTAGAGGTATTTGGTATTGCCTTTTTCCTTGCCAAGTTTTTTGCCGATGGCTTTGGTCAGGATGCGGATCATCGGAGCGATTTTGTATTCTTCGTAGTATTCACGCAGGAAATTGACCACTTCCCAATGGGATTCGGACATTTCGACGCCCTCGGTTTTGGCAAGGTAGCCGGCGACATCCTGGCTCCAGTCGGTCAAGTTGGCCAGATAGCCGTCCTCGTCGGTTTCGTAGGTGCGGCCATTCAGTTCAAAACTCGGCATGATTGCATCTCCTCGTGTTGCGATGAAAGGGGTGCGAAGGATTTCGCGGACTTTTGTTCATGACCCGTGTCCACAGCCTTCCGACGGGCATGGTGCTGCGCCCGTCCTGGTCAAGGGCTTGGGCACCGGGATTGGTTTCAGGCTCGATTCCCCCGTGTTTCACTTCGAACATTAGCATATCATAATTTTCTCGAACAGCAAGGCCCATTCCCGACCTGCTCCATTTTCTGATGGATGGTCCGGATTGCAGGCGGGGACCAGGGTGGACCGTTGGGGGAAAAAATCGCTTTCGATTGACTTACAGGGATTGGGCACCCAAAATCAACCCTCAATCTTCAATCAACCCAAAATTCCGTGGGAGGGTATCTGGACGATGAAACTCAAGCATCATCTGTTTGTCTGCATGAATCAACGGCCTGCCGGTCATCCGCGCGGCTCGTGCGGCGGTTCCGGGGCTGGATCGGTCTTGGAGGCTCTGGGTGCCGAGGTGGAAAAGCGGGGTTTGTTCGAGCAGGTCATGGTCACCGGCACCTTTTGCATGGGGCCGTGCGACAAGGGGCCGACGGTGGTGGTGTATCCGGACGGGGTGTGGTATGGCGGAGTCAAGCCCAAGGATGTGGCCGAGATCTTCGATGAGCATCTGGCCAAAGGCGAGCCGGTGAAACGGCTGCGTTTCATGTAATTTTGCGGCGGGCGTTTACGGCATGGCGACCTGGTTGATCACCGGTGGTTGTGGTTTTATCGGTTCGCATCTCGCGGATGCGCTGCTGGCCCGTGGGGATCGGGTGCGGGTGCTCGACGATCTGTCCACGGGCAGGCGGGCCAATCTGGATGCCCGTTGCGTGGTGATCGAGGGGGACGTGGCGGCGGATGGCGTGGCTGCCCGTGCCATGGAAGGGGTGGATGGCTGTTGGCATCTGGCTGCCGTGGCTTCGGTGGTACGCGCCAACGAGGCGTGGGTGGCCTGTCACCGGGTCAATCTCACCGGGACGATCCAGGTGCTGGAGGCGGCCCGGCATGCGGCTTCGGGAGGTGGTCCGATTCCGGTGGTGTACGCCTCTTCGGCGGCGGTCTATGGAGACAATCCGGCGCTGCCTCTGTCCGAGAGGTCGCAGGTGGCGCCGTTGACCGCCTACGGGGCCGACAAGCTTGGTTCGGAACTCCATGCGCGGGTCGCGGCCCAGGTTCACGGGGTCTCCTCGATCGGTTTGCGCCTGTTCAATGTGCACGGTCCCAGGCAGGATCCGGCTTCGCCCTATTCCGGGGTGATTTCAATCTTTGCCAGAAACATCCTGGATCGGGCGCCGATCCGGATTCATGGCGATGGCGGTCAGATCCGGGATTTCATTTTCGTGGGGGATGTGGTGCGTTTTCTGTTGCGCGCCATGGAGCGAGCGGCGGGGGGAGGTGCACAGGTGTTCAATGTCTGTACCGGGCAGGGGATTTCGATTGGCGAACTGGCCGCACTGCTGTTCCGTTTGTGCGGTCATGCGGGCGAGATGCATCATGATCCCCCCAGGGCGGGGGATATCCGCCGGTCGTTGGGCGATCCCGAACAGGCCGCCGCCGGGTTGGGTCTGCGTGCGGAGTGGTCTTTGGAGCAGGCGTTGCGACTCACGTTGGCCGGCTTGTCCGATCCGACGATCAATCTGGCGAGGATCGGTCCATGAATCCCAGGCTCAAGAAACGGCTTCAATGGGTGGTCGGGTTGTGTGCGGTGGCGCTGCTTGCCTTGATCGTCACGCCGATGCTGGTTCATCCCAATCAGTACCGCACCCCGATCGCCTCCCTGGTCAAGGGGCTGACCGGGCGCACGTTGACCATTCGTGGCGAGGTGAGTCTTTCGTTGTTTCCCAGTGTGGAGTTGATCCTGCGGGAGGTCTCTTTGGCCGACGATCCGGCGTTCGGCGAAGAGCCGTTGGCGCGGGTGGCCACGCTGGTGGTCGGAGTGCAGTTCGTGCCGTTGTTGAGCGGTCGCCTCGCGGTGGATCGGGCCGAGATGCGCGGTCTGCACCTGAAGCTGCTGCGGGATGAAAAGGGGCGTTCCAATCTCGATGCCTGGATGATGCCGGTCGAGGGAGAGAAACCCCCGACCGAGGCCTCCTCCGCGCCTGCCGAAGCCTTGTTGAGTCGTCTGCTGGCCCTCTCCGTGGCCGGGGTCGAGTTGAGCGGAGCCACCGTCACCTGGCGGGATGCGGTGCATGCCCAGGATGGTCGTCTGGATCAGTTGGATCTGAAGACCGGTCCGATTCATCCGGGTCGTCCGGTGGCCGTGACCGCCGGATTTCGTTTCCTGGAAGCCAAAAGCGGGTTGACGGGGCGGGCCGATACCCGGTTTCAACTGCGTTCCGCCTCCGGGGGGCGGTTCTGGGCCGACGGGTTGGAGGTCAATGCCTCGGCGGCGTTGGCCAGTCAAAAGATCAAGGATTTCAAGGCGCGTTTCACCTCCGAGGTGGCTTTGGACTGGCGTGCGCAGCGTGCCGAGTGGTCCCGGATGGAGCTTGCGGCCAATCTGTGGACCGAGGTCGAGTGGTTGCGGGAGTGGCAGTTGGGCTATCAGGGCAAAATGGAGATGGATCTGGCCAAGGGGCGGTGGGTGGCGCCCGGGAGTCTGTTCAAGGTGTTGCTCAAGGCCGATTCCTTGCCTCCGGCGGGAGTGCAGGCGCGTGTGGTTTCCGACCTGATCGTGGAGTCCGGGCCATTGGCGGTCACTCTGGACAGGGTGGAGATCGAGGGGCCAGCCGGGTTGCGGATCAAGGGGGAGATGCGTTCGCGGGAGCGTTTGTCCCGCATCGAAGGTACGCTCCAGGCCGAGCGGTTTGATTTCCGGGCCTTGTTGATTGCGTTGGGTCGGACCATTCCTTCCACCACGGACATCAAGGTCTGTTCCGGCGCCGAGGCCGAGGTGGATTTCACGCTGACCTCGCGGGAGTTGACGCTCTCCCGGTTATCGCTGGGCATGGATGCCAGTCATCTGACCGGTTCTCTGGCCGTGGGGTTGCGGCAGCCGGAGGTGCGTTTCGATTGGGAGGTGGATGATCTGGATCTGGATCGTTTCCGGCCGTTGGTTTTGGGTCAGGAGTGGTCATGGCCGGGCGGCTGGCCGGCGCCGGAGCGGGTGATCGACGGTCGGGTGCGTTTCGGGCAGATGAGTCTGGCCGGTGGGCACTGGAGCGACGGAGCGTTGGTGATCGATGTGGCCGGGGGGGTGGCGCGTCTGGATCCGGTCATCGCTTCGGCCCATGGTGGGCGCATGGCCGGGCGTGTGGTGTGGGACAATCGCGAAGCGGAGCCGGTGTTGCAGGTGTCGCATGTGGTCGAGGGGGTGCGTGCGGCCTCCTGGTTCCAGGAGTTGGGGGGATGGGGCGGTGTGGATGGCGCTCTGGATGGCGTGGTGCATCTGGAGGCGCGTGGTCGGGATCGGGAGGCGTGGTTGCGCACGTTGCGTGGTCAGGGGCAATTTCTGGTGCGGGACGGGGTGGTGAGCGGGGTGGATGTGGTGGGTCGGATCCGGCAGGCTCATGCCCAGTTCACCCGTGCCCGTGTGCCGGCTCAGGGGGTGGAGGAGACCCGTTTTGTTACCCTGGGCAGTATGCTCATGGTGCAAGAGGGGGTGGTGTCTCATGGAGAGTTGGAGTTGCGCGGGCCGAATGTGCGGATCAGCGGTTCCGGGCAGGTGGATTTGCCGAAGCGGCGGATCGATTATGCCCTGCAGGCGGATGTGGCGAGTGGTTTGCAAGGAGCGGTGGCGGATAGCGAGCGGTATACGGGGTTGACCCTGCCGATTCAGTGGCGCGGCGCGTGGGAGGCGGCGAAGAAATTCGAATATGGTGCCGTGGATTTCTCCCGTTTGTCCGTTCCGGCGGCGGAAGAGAAAGCCAATCCCAACCATTGAAAAATAAAGAGGGGGTCTGGGGGATTCATCCCCCAGGACTTTGACTTTAAAAATAAAGGATTAAAATATTTTTTGTTTTTTATTTTCAAAATAAATTTTATTTTTTAAAGTCAAAACCCTGGGGGAAGAATCCCCCAGACCCCTTCTTTTCTTTCAATGGTTGCCAAAAGAGATGACGCTTCCCCCCCTGATCGATATCATCGCTGGCGCGCGCCCCAATTTCATGAAAATCGCGCCGATCCTCCACGCCCTGCTGGCTCGCCCGGAAGGAGAGCGACCATTGCGTCATCGTCTGGTGCATACCGGCCAGCACTACGACGCCCGCATGTCCGGGGAGTTTTTCACCCAGTTGAACATCCCGACGCCGGATGTCAACCTGGAGGTCGGCTCCGGCACGCAGGCCGAACAGACCGCCGCCATCATGATCCGTTACGAAAAACTCCTGCTGCAACAGCCCAGTGCCTTGTGTGTGGTGGTGGGGGATGTCACCTCGACCATGGCCTGCGCCATCACGGCCCAGAAACTGTCCATTCCCGTGGCCCATGTCGAAGCCGGGATCCGCTCCGGGGATTGGACCATGCCCGAAGAGATCAACCGCATGGTGACGGATGCCATCACCAACCATTTTTTTACCACCAGTCATGCGGCCAATGACAATTTGCGCCATCTTGGCGTGGCGGAATCGCGGATTCATTTTGTCGGCAATACCATGATCGATACCTTGCTGGCCAACCGTTCTCGCCTGCGTCCTCCCCCTTTTTGGACCTCCATGGGGTTGCAATCTGGCGGTTATTTGTTGCTGACCCTGCATCGCCCCTCGAATGTGGATGATCCGCACCAGTTGTTGGCCCTGTTGCATGCCATTGGCGCGGCGGCACGGGGGGTGCCGGTGATTTTCCCGGTCCATCCCCGCACGGCCAGAAATCTGGAACAGTTGACCGGATTGCCGGAATCTTTGTGCCTGGTGGAGCCGCAACCCTATCTGGAGTTCAATCATCTGGCCTGTCACGCCAAGGCGGTGATCACCGATTCCGGTGGCATCACCGAGGAGACCACGGTGTTGGGGGTGCCGTGCATGACGCTGCGCAACAGCACCGAACGTCCCGAAACCGTGACCGTCGGCACCAACGAGCTGCTCGGCACCGATCCGGCTGCGATTCGTCCTGCCCTGGATCGGCTGTTTGCCGGGGCGTGGAAACAGGGATCGATTCCGGAAAAGTGGGATGGAAAAACGGGTACCCGGATCGTGGCCATTCTGGAACGGCTGTATGGGGCGCGCTGACCCGGTATTGAAAGAAGAGAGAGGATCTGGGAGATTCATCTTCCAGAGTTTTGACTTTAAAGAAAAGAATAACATATTGTATTTAAAGTCAAAATCCTGGGAGATGAATCTCCCAGACCCTCTCTTTGTTTTTCAAAAGTGCGCATCCCGAAATGCGTGCGTTTTGAATGTCGAACAAAGAGGGATTGCAATCATCAAGTTTTTGATATGATGCCGATCTCCCTCGTGAAGGGGGATGGATTATTGAAAAATCTGCTCGATCCGTTCGGCATTGAGGATTTTTTTGCTCCACTCTTTCAATTTGCCCAGATCTCCCCGCCATGAATGGTCAGATCAAAAGGCGCGCCACCCGGCATGGG
>JADFWP010000081.1 GCA_015234115.1 Magnetococcales bacterium | reverse complement strand
AAGTCAAAACCCTGGGGGAAGAATCCCCCAGACCCTCTCTTTTTTTTCAATAATGTCCTCATCTTGAAAAGGGCACAGTCAACCATGTTGAACCAGCGGATTGATCACGGTCAATCCCTGGATCCACGCGAAATCCTCCACATTGGCCGTGGCCAATATCTGGTGATGTTCCAAAGCGGTTGCAGCGATCAAGGCATCACCCAACGAAATTCTACGCTGTTGCCGCAACCGGATCGCTTTCTCAAACGTTTCCGGAGTTGGATAGAGAATGCTCATGCAAGAGAGTACGGCCTCCAAGGCAAAACGGTCTGCGCTGGTCAACCGATTGTATCCCAGAGATTCCACACGACTGATCACGGAATAAAAAGGCATCTGCTCCAACATCCAGACATGCAACAGGACGCTGGTCGGACGAACAGAATAAATAATAATATTCGTATCAATAATCATGACAGCAACCCTCCCTATCCAGCAACGGACGATCCTGGCGCAACTCCCGCTGCCAGGCAACCGGATCGGAAATCTCCCGGAACGGATCCAGGCAGGTTGCCTCTTTCAATGCTTGCGCCAATTTCTGCCGCCGTTCTTCCAGGTTGAGTGAAACCAGGGCATCGGCAGGATGCAACTGCTGCTCAAGGGACAGGACATAATCCAGCAACGCCCGTTGCATGCTCTCAGGAAGTCGCGCAACATGCTGACTGATCACTTCTGAAGTTGTCATGATTTCACCTGTCATCCCCAATCAACGCCCCAGCCACCCCGCCGCCGCCGCACGCGTGGCGTCGAGCAGCAGATTCGGAAACCATCCCAGAACCAGAATCCCGCCCCCCAACACCATCAGAATCCCGAATTCCCTGGGAAGCAAAGCGGGCAGGGTTGCGGGGACCGCCGGGCCGAGCGGACCCAGAAAGGCCTGGCGATAGAAGCCGATAAAATATCCGGCCCCCAGAATCACCCCACCCAAAGCCGCGAGCCCGGAACCGATATGATGATGCAACGCACTGATCAGCAACAGAAATTCACCCGGAAAACCCGAGGTGAGCGGCAAACCCATGCCGGCCAGTCCCAGAAAAAGAAACAGACCCGACAACACAGGCAGAGGCCGGACCAGACCACCAAGATGGATCAGATCGGTGGAGCCAAGCCGCTGATGGATCATGCCCGCCACCAGAAAGAGACCGCTTGAGACCAAAGAGAAATGCAGCAACTGGAAAACCGCCCCCTGCACCCCCTCCAGCGTGAAGGTGGCCAGCCCCAGCACCACCAGCCCCACATGGCTGAGACTGGAAAAGGCGAGCAGACGGCGCAGATTGGTCTGGGCCATGGCCGACAACGCCCCGTAAACCATGGAAACCACCGCAATCCCGGACAGCAGCCAATGAAGCTCCCGCGCCACATCCGGCGTCAAAGGCAAAAGCAGCCGGATCATGCCATAAGCGCCCAGTTTCAGGCCGGTCATGATCGCGGCCATGGCCACCGGACCCTCCATGGCCACGATGGGCAGCCACAAATGCAACGGAAAAACCGGAATCTTGACCCCGAAACCGAACAGCAACAAAAAGAAGACCGCCCACTGACTCTCCCGGGCGAGCGGGCTGTGCAGCAGTCGCACCAGATCGAAGGTGAGAGGCGCGGGATGCGCGAGCGTGGCGAGCAGCAGACCGACCAGCAGCGCCGCCCCGCCGGCCAGCATGATCAGGGTATACTTGACCGCCGCATGACGCCGGTTCGGCCCGATCCCCCACAAGGCGATCAGAAAATGGATCGGGATCAGGGTCAATTCCCAGAACAGAAAGAACAACAGGGTGTCCAGAGCGCAGAAAATCCCGATGGTCACCCCTTCGAGCAGCAGCAGCAACGCAAAATAAAGCTGCGGCATCGACCGGTTGGCCTGGTTCCAGCCGGAAATCAGCACGATCAGGAACAACAAGGCGCTCGCCGGCAGAAAAAAGACCGACAGACCATCCACGCCCACCCGGTATTCGGCATGAATCGAAGGAATCCAACCATGATGCTCGATCCACTGAAACCCGGCACTGGCAAAATCCATTCCGGCCACCACCAGACATGCCAGGAGCAACTCCAGAACCGCGACGCCCACGGCGATGAAACGGGCCTGATGACCCTGCGGCATCCGCCACACCACCAGCGCACCCGCCAGCGGCAAGCCGATCAGCCACGACAACAGCGGCAACCCATGGAGCAACGTCATGGCCGTTCTCCCCGTTCCATGTAGGGTGCGGCCAGAGTCTGGGAAGCCTGTTTGACCAGCGTGAGCCAGGGATCGGCATGAAATCCGGAAAAAAGTTGCACGGCGATCAACAGCGCGGCCAGCCCGGTTTCGATGCCGGTGGCGCGTGCCAGGGTGGCGACCGCCGGAGCACCGGCGCCGGGTGACGCCAGAAACGCGCGCTGAAAGGCCCAGAGCAGACAGGAGGCCGCCGCCACGTTGCCAAGCGCGGCCAACACCGTGACCAGGGCGCCAAAACGGTCGATGGCCGCTTCAAGCAGCAGATGAACCGCATCGAAACCGGGAGTTCCAGGCATGCCGACCACCGACAGCGCCGCCACCAGAAAGGCAAGCCCGATCAGCGGCAGGGGGACGAACAGTCCGCCCAACCGCTCCAGCCGCATGTTTTGCGTGCGCTGATGGACGATTCCGGCCATCAGCATCAGGGTGGTGATGGCCAGCCCGAACGAACCGGTCAAAAGCAGGCTGCCCTGAAAGGCGTGAGGGTGCAGACTGAACAGCCCGATGATCAGCATGCCGGTGTGGCTGATCACGGCATAGGCGAGCAGTCTGCGCAGATTTTTCTGCACCAGGGCCAAAAGCGCGCTGTAGAAAATCCCCAACGTGGCAAACGTGATGACATATTCATGCCAGCGCCACACCGCATCCGGAAACAGAGGCAGCAGAAACCGGACAATGCCATAGATGCCGGTTTTCACGCCGAGCAGCAACACCATGGCCGAAGCCACCGTGCCATGTTCCATCACCTGGGGCAGCCAGCCATGAAGCGGAAAAATCGGCAGCCGGATCGCCAGCCCGTAAAAAAGCAGATAAAAGATCACGCTCTGAAGATAAGGGGAGCGTTCGTTCTGAAGCAGCACAGGCAGTTCGAAGGACCACACCCCGCCATGGGATTCGGCGTGGTTCCAGCCGACCATGAGGGTGGCGGCCAACAAAAGCAGCAGGCTCGTTCCCATGAACTGGTGATAGCGCGCAATGGCGGTGCGTTCGTCGGTGGAGAGCGACCAGGCGGAAAAGAGATAGCCGATGCAGAAGGTATGGATGGTGGCCATGAGGGTAAACCACATCAGATCGAGGGTCGTGAACTGCCCCATCAAGGCCGCCTCGCAGGCGAGCACCACGGCAAAAAAGCGCGGCAGATTCTGGAAATGGCGTACCCATCCACCATAAAGCACCACCAGCAGCGCAAGAAAAGCGGTCAGCAGCACGAAAAAGACCGTGATCCCGTCCGCACCCGCCAACTGGATCAGCCAATCGGTCACCGGCAGCCGTTGCAGCCACTGCCAGCCCTCTTTGTGGAGATCGAACCTGTACAGCATGCGCACGGCCAGCAGCAGTTCGCCGCCGGTGCAGCCCAGGGCGATGATCCAGGCCAGCCCGACATGACGCACGAACAACAACGCCACGGCACCGACCACCGGCACCAGTTGCACCCACCCGAGCAGAAAAGCGTCCACGCCCATCACAGGATCACCAGAAAGGTCAATGCGATCAACAATACCAGGTAACGCGGCTGACCCAGCGACGCCTCGATGCGGGTCAGGTAATCGCCCAGAAAGGCCACGGCCTTCAGCAGACCATCGCCGCTGCTGTTGAGCACAAGACTCTCTTCAAACCAGAAGAGCACCTTGGCCACCCCCTCCAGCAGCCGTCCAAACAGGCCCCGCCCTTCGGTCACGATCCCCCCGCTGTCCTGAACCAAAGCATCCGGATCATCCCATTCGGCGCGGCTGGCCAGCAGGGTTTCGCGCAGGGTGCGCCCGGCCATGCGGTTGACCACCACCTCCTCGAAAATCCGGGCATCCTTGGCCAGAGCCAGAGTGGGACGGGTGATCAGGGCATCGGTCAAGGCATCGAACCAGCCCCGATGCAGCAACAGATCATACAGGGTGCGACTGCGGGCCAGCCAGCCAGGCACGGGCCGCGCTCCCCGCAATCCGCCCAGTTGCAGATAGGAAGGCGCGAGCAGAAATTGATGGAGCCGCCACAACGTATGGGCCACCAGATGAAACAGGGCAAAATCGAACAGTCCGGCCCCGCACTCGAAGAAAATCAGGCCAAGCTGCGCCTGGGTCGAAAAGATCAAGGCACTCTTGACATCGCTTTGCACCCGTCCGATGGCCGAGGCCAACAAGGCGGTCAGCAGGCCGATCACCAGCAACACCCCCATGAGAAAAGGGGAATGCCACAAGAGGGGTTCGAGCCGGATCACCAGAAAAGCCCCGGCATGAGCCATCAACGCGCCATAAAAGATGGCGCTGGAGGGGGTAGGCCCTTCGAGCGCGCGAGCGATCCAGGGAAAAAAGGGAATCTGGGCCGACTTGGCCAGGGCCGCAAGCAGAAATCCGGCCAAAACAATAGGAACCGGTGGAGAGCTCGCCCGATGACTGGCCTCAAACACGGCGGGCCATTCGATGGTGCCCGCCGCCCCGAAGGCCATGGCGATCCCGAAGAGCAGACCCGCATCGCCAAAACGGTTGGTGACAAAGGCGCGGGTGGCATTCTCGGCGGCGGTGGCGCGCTCGCGGGCATAGGAGATCAGCAGATACGACGACAGCCCGGCCACCTCCCATCCCACAAAGGTCAGCAGGGCGTTCCCGGCCAGGGCGATCCAGAGCATCCCCCCGGCAAAGAGGCACAACACCGCGAAAAAACGATGAAAACCCGGCTCCCGGTGCATGTAATCGACCGAAAAACGCAACGTCACCAGACAGGCGAGCGCCACCACCGTGGCCATCACCAGCGCCGGACGATCCAGCAGCAGACTGAGCGACACCCGCACCGTCCCACTGGCCAGCCAGTTGCCAAACACCAGCGGACCCGGCACACCCTGCCACCAGGCGCGACCATCGAGCCACAACAGCCCCAACAGGGCAATGCCCACAGCCCACAACGCCGCCCGCGCCGTGCCCCGCTCCCCGGCCTCGCCCCCCCGTCCGCCAGGACGCAACATCCCCACGCCAATCCACAGGGCAGCCACCCACGGCAGCAAGGGAATCCACAGGATGAGACGATCAGGCCAGGGCATAAGAACCTCCATTCAGAGACCACCCATCCACAAGGATCTGCACGCAGGCCTCACCGATCACCATCGTTGCCCGTGGCAAAAAAATGGTATATTCTTTACAGCAACGACAACCCGTGCCTGAAAGAGTCGCCCCCATGACCGCCATCCCCTTCGACACCCTCCGATATGTCCGGACCCTCAAGAGTGCCGGGTTTGACGAAAAACAGGCCGAAGCCCTGTCGGATGCCCAGAAAGAGGTTCTCGACCAACTCGCGACCAAAGAAGATCTGAATCGCGGACTCAAGGAACTCAAACTGGAAATCATCGCCGAGATTGCACCGCTCAAATGGGGAATCGCGGTTACGGTCGGGAGTGTCCTCACACTGGTCATCCGGTCCTTCTTCCCGCATTGAAATTCTGACCGGACATTCATGCAAGTCCCCGGTCCAAAGCAATCAACGCCGGCGGCAGCGGACCGGTGTGACCCGCATACCAGGTGGTCGAGTCGGGCACCACCGGCAAGGGCAGACCATCCCCCTGCCACGCCTGCCAGCCGAGGCGCGGCGAAAAGTGCTGAATCTCCCCGCTTTCCGGATCCATGGCCGCCAGTTCGATCCATCCCTGCCCCACCAACTCCCGGATCGGCTCCTGGCGCAGATAGATCGCGGTCAGAATCTCGGTCTTCTGCTCCACCACCACCAGCAGACGCATGGGTTCGTGGATTTCGATCATCTGGCGCGGCAGACCGGTGCGCAGATCCGAAGCCGTCCCATCCATCACCCCGAACAGACCGATCAGATTATGCGCCACCTTGGTGCCGCAGCCGAACCGCTCGTTGTCCACACTGGAGAAATAATATTCCAGGCTGATCCCGGCCCCCACCGGACCGGCGGCCAGCAGGATCCCCTCGACGATCGTCCCCTCCGGATCACGGGTCGGATCGTAGGAGATCAGAAACATCCGCCGGTCGAAAAAGACGCCACGGGTCACGGAACGACGTCCGATCAGGGCCACGGCATTGGTGGCATGACCCAGTTCGGGTCGGGCCTGACTGAAATCGACCCCGCGCCGCATCATGTGAGCGAGCGCCGCCTTGGCCGAAGGACCATGGGGCGCCGAGGCGAGCCGTCTGGCCCTCTCATGAGCCGAGCCGAGCCGGGCCGCCTCCAGATGATCGTTCAGCCGCGCCAAAGCCGGACGCTGCGTGGCGGGCAGATGGTCCAAATCGAACCAGACGAGCTGTTCGTTGCCCGTATTGTGCTCGCCCCCCATGAACCAGGTGTCGGAGGGAATCTCGATCCCCTGACTTTTGAGCCGCAACCGCACCTCGGGATGGTTGGCCATGGCGGCAAACAATCGCGCATTCGGACCGCCATGGCGACCGCTACAGGCGCCGCAATCATAGGCCGCCAGATGGGGGTTGTTCTGACTGCTGCTCCCGTGACCGAAAATGACCACCAGCGGCGCGAAACCATCGGTCAGGCCGATGGTCCGCAAGAAACCCGCGACCCGCTCCGCCTGTTCGTCCAGGGTGAAGCCAATCCGAGGCTGTTCCGGCGTGGCGGGCGGAGCCTCATCCCCGGCCAGCAGGGTGACACCCGTTGGCACCTCGGGATCGAACCAACCCGCCCAGCGCGCCAACAGCCGATCCCATGGGCCGGGAAACCAGCCTCTGGCCAACAGGGACAACAGATTCCAGGGCGCCAATAACAAAGGAAGCAGGATCGGCACCAGCAATCCGCGATGGCTTTCACGGGTGGTGAGCCGCCGCCACCACGCCAGCCACGCCAACCAGCGTTGATGACGATCCAGCCGGGTTTCCGCCCCGGCCAAAGGCTGTTCGTGAACCTCGTGGGCCGGCGTCACCACCACCGGACACAACAGGGTCACCGCATCATCATCCAACCCCCGCCAGCGCACCGGCACACCAAAAAAACCTGCCGCTCCCAGGGTTTCGATCAAGGGTTCACGCTCTTCCAGATGGCGTCGGATCCCCTCCTCCCGATCGTCCATGCAAAAAATCACCTGGGCCAAAGGCCGGGTGACGCGCTCGGCCCAGCGGCCCCGTCCGTGATTGGCGCTCAGCGCGGCGAAAATCTGCTCCCGGTAATGGCGTTCGTAGGCCTGCAATCCGAGAAATCCCGCCCGCTCGTCGTCAATCTCCTCCAGAAGCGCCAGCAGCCCATCGGCCACCCCCGGCTCCCAGCGCCGCACCGCCGCGCCATCCAGCCCAAGATGCTGGGCCAGCACGAACAACGGCCACGCCTTGCCGCTCGCCCCGAACCCCTCCCCCGAAAAATCGCCACTCTGGGACCAGATCAGAAACGCCACCTTGCGCCACTCGCGGGGCAGGGCCGGATCATCGGGCGCGCGCTGGATCAACCGGGTGGCGCGGGTGGCCAGCGCCTCGGACAGGGTGCCGGAAAAAAGAGCGCGCCGCGCATAGAATTCACCCCGGAAACGGTGAAAATACCACCCCAGGGTCGGCAACGAAGGCTCGATCATCCAGCGCGCCCGACAGAGCCGCACCGCCAACAGACGCTCCAACACCAGACGCACGGCCAGATAATCGGCCAGATCGACCCGCGCGGCGCTCCCGCCATAACCGGGACGCCGCGACCGCCAGTTCACCATGCCGGACCAGCCGGGCAACTCCAACGCGAGCCGTTCCAGATACCCCTCCCAACGCTCCTCGGGCAACCCCAACCGGATGAGACAATATTCAATCGCCTCCATGGCCTCATCCGGCAGATCGGCCAATTGCTCCGCCCAATCGGGCAGATCCTCCAGCGCCAGGGCCAACTCCCCCCGGGCACGGTTCTTCCAGGCACGATACAGACCCGCCTCCCGCTCCGGCAAGGTCCAGGCCGCCACCCCGAGATCGAGCAGCCCCCCCAAAAACCGCAACAGATAGGGCCGGATCGTCTCCAGCAGATCCTCGCCGCTCACCAGACGCAACAGACCCCGCAAGGTCAGATCCACCCCCACCCGCCCGGAAAGCTCCAGCCACGAACGGCCCGCCTCGGCACGAATGGCGGCAATGATCCGCCGCTGATCTTCGGGATCCTCCTCCCCCGGCGCGCCATCCCGGACAAACAGCGACTCCTCCTCGCTCTCCTGATCGAGCCGCTCCTCCCGATACCAGGTGTGATGGCTCAAGCCGAACCGTTCCAGGCAGGCCTGCCACAGATCGATCAGCGCAGGAGCAGAGAGACCTGGCGCCGCCACACCCGGCTGGCAACGGTGCAACGCCTCCCGCTCCTCCAGCTCCCAGGCCAGTTGACGCGAGCCGATGGGCGCGATGCCGTGGGAAAGTTTCAACCGGATCACCTCCCCGCGCCGCGTCGGACCCATGGCCTCTCCGGCCCGCAACGCCGGATCCGCCGCGATCACTGCCTCCAGATCCTCCCGGCTCACCCGACCTTCGGCCAGAAAGCCACGCAACCGCTCCGGCGAGAAATAACCAAAGATCCCGGTCCAGCGGCGCGCCTCGGCCAATGCCTGGGGAAAGGGAAGATGCTGAAAACCATGCAGGGTGTTGTGATGGACAAAATCGGTGATCGAAGCCTGACCCGGCACCAGATGTTCCAGATGGTGGATCGCGGCCAGAATCCGCGCCGTGCGGCTGGACGCCGTGGCATGATCGGAATCGGAATGGGAATGCGAATCGGAATGGGAATCGGAATGCGAATCGGAGTGGGAATCGGAGTGGGAATCGGAATGGGAATCGGAATGGGAATCGGAATGGGAATGCGAATCGGAGTGCGAATCGGAGTGCGAATCGGAGTGCGAATGAGAATGCGAATGGCTCATGATTGCGCCTCCCGGATCACAACCGTCCGGCGAACAGATCGCCGAAGCGGGTCAAGGAGGCCTGCATCAGGTCGAGCAGCGGCGCGGGCAGAAAACCCAAAGCCACGATGGAAGCGGCCAGAATGCCGGCTGCGGCCAGTTCCATCCGGTCCATGGAGATCATCGGTCCCAGGCGGGGCTGTTCGGGTCCGGTGCACAAGATGCCCGTGGTGCGCACCGCATAGGCCGCGCTCACCAGCATGCCAAGGCTCATCAGCAGCGCCGGCCAGCCCCAGCGTTCCAGGGTGGCCATCATCACATGCAACTCGGCGATGAAACCCGAACTGCCCGGCACCCCCACCGAAGCCATGAAAGCCACGGCCACAAAAAATGAAAATTGCGGCGCCACGCGGGTCAGCGAGCCATAATCCCGAATGTCTCGCGTGTGGGTCCGTTCGTAGATCAGGCTGATCACCAGAAACATCGCGCCGGCGGTCAGGCCATGGGAGACCATCTGGAGCATGGCGCCGGTCACGCCTTCGTTGTTCAGGGCCGCGATCCCAAGCAGCACCACCCCCATGTGGCTGACCGACGAATAGGCGATCATCCGCTTGAGATCGATCTGCCGCCAGGCAAGCACCCCGCCATGGATGATGTTGATCATGGCCAAGGTCGCCAGCACCCCCTGCAAGGCCACCACCGCATCCGGCAGCATGCCAGCCGCCCGCAACAGGCCATAGGAACCCATTTTCAGCAAAGCGCCAGAAAGCAGGATGCTCACCGGGCCAGGGGCTTCGACATGGGCCAAAGGCAGCCAGCCATGCAAAGGAAAGATCGGCATCTTGACCCCGAAACCGATCAGAAAACCGATAAAAATCAATATCTGGTGCTCGCGCGCCACATTGCGCAATCCGACGCTCATTTCGCTCATGAAAAAGGAGTGCGACTGGGAGGCGTCGTAGGCCAGCAGCAGGCCGATCAGCATGAAGACCGATCCGCCCATGGTATAAAGCACAAAATTGAGCGCAGCCTGATTGCGTTTCTTGCCGCCATAGGTATTGATCAAAAAAAAGAGCGGCAGCAGGGTCAATTCCCAGAAGATATAGAAGATCGACCAGTCCTGGGCCATGAAGACCCCGAGCATGGCGCATTCCAGCAGCAACAACAGGATGTAGTAGGGTTTGATCCGCTCTTTCACCCCTCCCGAGGCCAGAATGGCCACCAAAGAGAGCAGCGTGGCGAGCAGCACCATGGGCAAAGAGAGTCCATCCACGCCCAGGGCGAAATAACTGCCGGACTGGGGACGCCACAGCGTCTTTTCCAGCAGTTGCGGACCGGAGCGGGTGACCACAAACTGTCCCGCCACCCCCAACGCCGCCACAAAGGCGGTCAGGGAGGCGATGACCGCGCCCCAACGCACCCAGCGCAGAGGCAGCAGGAGAATCACCGTCACGCCGAAAAGGGGCAACAGCAGCAGAGTCAGGAGTGGCGGCATGGATCGAACCAAAATCTGAGTCGGGAAAGAAAACCATTGAAAAAAAAGAGGGGGTCTGGGGGATTCGTCCCCCAGGGTTTTGACTTTAAA
>JADFWP010000080.1 GCA_015234115.1 Magnetococcales bacterium | reverse complement strand
GCCGTCAGTTTTGCCACCAACACCAACTGGCAGGACTACGGGGGAGAGACGACCCGAAAAATGATCCAAATGGGAGCGGAATTTGCTGGCAGTTTGCGCTATCATGGGGTTGGGCCTCCTGCGGATGGGGTTGGTATTCTTGGCTTCGCAACCGGCATCCTACCTCACCGCAGAGCGCCCTTCACCCCGTAAAAAGTCTCCCCAAAAAATCCCGTTTCACTTTCTGAACGTCAAATCCCTATGCTGCATCAATGGTTACCCCAAAAGCTGCCTGATTTTTGGGGAAAGTCCTGGCCAACCACGGCTTGCAAAATAGCTTCGCCTGCACTCGCCAACCCTTCATCCAACGGGATGGACATTCGGAGCGGTTCCGCAGTTGGCCGCAAAGGTGGCAAGATCCGTTCGAGAACCAATTTTGCCGCCCGCATGTCGCCGCCTTTGGCCGCTTCCACAACACTCTCGATCACCTCAGCCCCGTGCGGTTCCAACAAGGACCGCAACGACACCTTGTTGGCCGCCCCCTTGCGACGCCCCCCAGGATTCCCGCTCTGACCCGGTTGGAACCGCCCCCGAATCTGCAAATTTTCTGCTTTTTCAGACATACCCCCTCCAGCACCAAAATTATTAAACTCTTCTGGCCAGCCGCTCCCGTTGTTCCAGCAACCAGCGCGTGACCGTGTTGGCCTCTTGCGTCCCGCCGTGCCGATCCGGATGGCACAGCTTGACCAGCCGCATCAGCATGTCCTGCCACTCGTCCGGGTCTGGCAAACGGGGATCCACGCCCCGCGATGCATTCGGATAAGCAACCGATGTCTTCTGTTCGACGCGCCAGCAGGGGAAACAACGCGCCTCCCAGCCTTGCTTTGGATAAAAGGAGCGTCCGCACTTGTCACAGTAACGCGCCTGATACCCGAAATTATCGCCCCATGGTTTCATGTGGGATCACCCAAGCCAACGAAGTGATAACACCGGGTCGGCCCAAGGCCAGGCAAACGCGGCTTGACCGTGGCCACCTTGTCCGACTCAGGCCGAATCCAGCCACGCTCGATCAATAACCGGGTCACAAACCGCCCATCCAGATCTTTGCAGATCTCCGTTTTGAATACTTCCGGCAGCACCCAATATTCGGTAGATCCATCGGTTGCATCACTCCGGAAACCGGCCCGGTGGATGGTGGGACGTTCATCGGGAGTTTTCTTGTTGCTGAATCGGCTTTCCCCGTGCAGCTCAAAAAAGAGTCGGACTTGCGCCAAAGCCGCTTGATTCTCTTGGGGTTCGGTGCCGCCACGGGCCTCCAGCCAAGAATCCAGGCAACCCTTGGCCGCGCGGGATGCCTCCCCGGCACACCAACCGGTTACTCCCATTTGTGTGGCCAGTTCCCCGGCAGCCGCCACCAGGGCAAACCGTCCGGCCACACGGGACACCTGACCATCGGCAGCCGGTGGCAGGGCGTCGGCCAGAAAGTTGGCCCGGAAACGCTCGACCGCAAATTTTGACTCTTCCAGGTTCGCCACCAAATGCGTGATGAATGCGCGTGCTGGGGTGCCATAGCAGTTCTTGGCCGCATGGTTCAAAACCCGTGAAAACGCCGCGCCGTCCTGGTGGCCATGCAACACCTCAAACAAGCCGTGACCAGCCCCGGCATCCGCTGGAATGTCGGCAAAACGCACCTCCTGCCCGGCCTTGACACGCTTGCCCGCCCCAAGCATGTGCTGGCCAAGGGAAACCTCCCCCGCACTCAAGAAGAGCAGCCGCCAGGTGGCCTTGCGTCTGGCGGTCCCGTCCCGACTGGAACGCGCCTTGCCCGCGCCATTGGCCAGCAGGTAAGCGATTTCTCCGGCCTCCTGGGGAGCGACTTGCGCCAGCTCGTCCAGACACAACAGCGTGTCGTTGTGCTGTGTGGCCACAGCCTCCAGGCCGTTGGACGTGGCCCGCCACCGTTGCAGCCGCTCCGGTCCGCCCCAGACCGAAACCGCAACAGCCAGGGCCGTGGTCTTGCCGCTGGAACTTTGGCCGGTGAAGCCAAACCCGCCGTTTTCGTCACCGGTCAAATGAAGCAACGCCGCCGCTAACCCCGTGCAGATGGCAAATACCAGACGGCTGTTGCCCGCACATCGGCCAGCCACCTCCTGTTGCCACGCTTTCAGGGTGCCCGCACTTCTGAAACCTTGTTGGTCCGCGTCTCCGGTCTGGAGCAAAACCCGCTCGTTGGACGCTCCCACCGTGGCATCCGGGAACACGAACGCCCCGCCATGCCATCCCACCCGCTCCACGCACCGCGCGGTTGCATCGGGTCGGGAGCGTTGAAGGAAGTCGGCCAACAGATCGCGTGCTTTGCGGCTGGGGGCAATCTCCAAACCCAATGACAGCAGAAGGGAACGCAATTCGGTGCCATCCCCAGCCAAAAGGTTCATGGGCATGGGCCAGGCGTGGTGGTGGCCGTCCGGATCCTCGAATTCCAACAGTCGCCCATGATTGCTTTGAAAGGCGTCCCTGGTGCGGGCCGTTACCCGCAACGGGGAGCAAATCCAGATTGGGTCTGGCTGTTCGTCTCCATCTGTTTGGGGGTTGAAATAGACGCCATTGCGACGCCCTTTGACCCCCTCCACCAACTCGAAAGGGAGCCTTTTACCGTGAGAATCCGCAACCGTGGGCATGGCTTCTGCCGGTCCGGTCATCGGGTCTTGATGCGGATACAAGCCGATCCGATTGGCCGGGTCGGCCAGGAAGAGCCGTCCATGATCTGGCCCGCCCCCTTCGGCCACCAGATCCGCCGCGTCCCATCCATCCGGGAGCCGGTCACGGATCGGCAAACCCAGCAGGGCCAGAAAGCCTTCAGGCCGCAGCCGATGGATGGATGCCGCCCCGGCCTGGCGCAATTCGCTTTCCACCTGGTCGGCATATTTTTGGCCAGCCGGGTCATAATCCGGCCAAATCGTGACATGGCGACCGGCCAGCACGGACCAATCCGCCTTGTCCGACGATCCGCAACCGTTGGGGGAGGTCATGGCCACCCACTCCGGAAAGATCGATGCCGCCCCATCCGCCGCCTTTTCTCCTTCGACCACCAGCACCCCGGCATCCGGCCTGGCTGCCAGCCGGTCCAGTCCGTAAAGGGGTCTTGGCTCCGGAAGCGCCTTCCAGCGCCATTGCTTCCTGCCGTCCGGTCCCTGGCAGAAGCTCAACGGCAACACCTCCTTGCCTCCGTCCGGCTGATCAAAACGGCAGACCTGAAAGAGCATCCGGCCTTCGGAATCCCGATACTCCCACCGCATGGCTGGCGCGCCCAAACGGTAATGGTCCGGGAGGGGGTCTGGCGCATCCTCCGGAACCGGCAGGATCGCGCGCCAGGGATCGGCCTTGTTGGCTGGCTTGGTGCTGGTTCGTCCGGGTCGGGTCGCATGGGTTGGGGTGGATCCGGCCAAAAGGGCAAGCGCCTCCTGGAAGTCAACCCCTTCACGCGCCATGACAAAATCGATGACCGACCCGCCCTTGCTGCACCCAAAGCAATGCCAGGTTCCGGCCTCCGGTCGCACCGAAAAACTTGGCGTGCTTTCCTGGTGGAAGGGGCAGCATCCCCACAGCTCGCCCCCTTTTGGTTTCAAGTCAACGTGCCTGCCGATCCATTCGACAATATCGGTTTGGTTCTTGATGGTTTCAGCATCAACCGATTGAATTTTTTGATTCTTTTTGTCAAGTCCAGAACGTGGCGCGCCTGACAGACCGGGGGGAATGCCCCGGCTGGTTTGTGTTTCCATGGTTTGTGCCTCCCTTACGCCTGCCGCGAACTTTCGACACGCGCACGGATCCAGCTTTCCACCTCATGGAGCAGCCATCCGGTGGCACGGTTGCCAAGCTGGATCTGGCGTGGGAAATGGCCCGCCTTGATCATCCGGTAAAGGGTCGCCTCGCTCATTCCAACGCGCGCCTTCACGTCGGGCAAGCGCAGGATTGCGAGACTGTTGCAATCTGAAGGGTTTGGGTTGATTGCTGCGGTCGAACAGGGCGGAATTTTGAATTTTTCTTGTTTCATTTTTAATACCTCCAGCATCAGTTTGGATGTGGAGTTTCCCGTATCAAAGAACTGCTTTTGATTCTCGACCCCATCGCATCAAAAAAAATCAGCTACGACTTGATTTTGCAATTGACGTGGTGGGACGAATCAGGCAAGATATATCACATTCGCATCTTAGAAACGCTGTGTGAACATTGCGTCGTGCGTTACATGCAAACCTTGCAAAAGCCTTCCTTTACCCTGTCCGGGCAATTCGCGGGAAACTCCTGTGAATTGTTTTCTGTTGTGGGGGCGCCTCTAACGCCCCCACAGTCAATTTACAGAATAGCCAGCCAATCAAAAAGACGCAAGCGTAGTCTTCGATTTTTTGTCATTTCACTTGCAAGTCCAAATAGTCGCTCCACGCCTGCATCATCTTCCGCCGTTCTGACAAATGCACTGTGCGATTGTATGCCCGCCCCAAAGGATCGCGGACCGCATGCGCCAATTGATGTTCGATCAACTCGATTCTGAATCCCAAGACTTCATCCAACAAGGTGCGTGCCGTGGCCCGGAAGCCGTGGCAGGTCTGTTGCTCTCCGGAATAGCCCAGGGATTTCAATGCCGCGTTCAAACTCATGTCGCTGATCGGTGCGTTCCGATTCCTTGGGGTTGGGAAAACAAACTGACCCCCTCCAGAGAAGGGGTGAATCTCTTTCAGAATAGCCACGGCTTGCGTGGAGAGTGGGACAATGTGGGGTTGCCCGCTTTTCATTCGCTCCCCTGGAATGGACCAGGTGGCCCCGTCCAGGTCGAATTCTGACCACTCGGCCTTGCGCAACTCGCCCGGTCTGGTGAAAACCCGTGGCAGCAGACGCAACGCGCACCGCACCGACAGAAACCCGGAACAAGCCTCGATAGCGCGCAGCAGTTTACCGAGTTGCACCGGGTCGGTGATGGCCGCAAAATGACTTCCCTTGGCCGATGGCAGCGCGCCTTGCAGGTCCGGCACCGGGTTGCGTTCCGCACGCCCGATGGCGATGGCATACCGCATCACCTGGCCGATGTTCTGTTTGCATCGATGCGCCGTATCCAGCGCGCCACGCTCTTCAACCCGCCGGGCACAGGCCAGAATCTCCGGTGCAGTGATCTCCCGGACAGACCGCTTGCCCAGCCAAGGGAAAACATCCCGTTCCATCCGCTGAATGATTTTATCCGCATGAGACTTGGCCCAGGCCACCGACTCTTTGGCGATCCATTCGCGGGCAACGCTTTCAAACGAATCCTGGCCCGCATCGGCAGCCATGTTTTTGGTCAATCTGCGATGCACCCCCGGATCCACGCCATCGGCCAGCAATCGGCGCGCCTCGTCCCGTTTCTCGCGCGCCTGCTTCAAGGAGGTGTCGGGGTACACGCCCAGACTCAACATTTTGGCCGTCCCTTGGAATCGATACCGAAACCGCCACCACCGCGCCCCCGATGGTTGAACGAGCATCACCAATCCATCTTCATCCAGCAACCGAATGGCTTTTTCACCTGGTTTGGTCTGTTTGATCAGGGCATCGGTCAGTTTTGCCATGGGGGGTTACTCCTTGTTCAATGTGAGTAAGGGCCAAAATGTCCCACCTTGTCCCACCTACAAAAAGCGTTAGTGGGACATCATGCATAATGAAAAAATATTCCAATTACAAGTTGTTATCTGAAATGTCCCACTTGTCCCACCTGTCCCACCGTTTTTTGAAGGTGAGCTGCAAATGAAGCGCAGAAAATCCAGTTTTTGGGGTTCAGTTTTTTACAGTCAAATGTGTAAATATATATTTACATATTCTTGGAGTCCTCTATAAATCTCTATCTTGGATGGGACATGGGACACATCAAGCCATTTCCAGGCCAAGTGAGTAACCATTTTTCAGGATCGCAGCTTACTCCCGTTTCTACTCACATTCATGATGAGTTGGCATGAGGCTTTGTGATTGGCCATGAGGGGAAAAACATAAAAAAAGCCAGCAGTTAGCTGGCTTCGTGAGACTCTATGATATGGCTTGAAAGGTGGTATTGGTGGAGCAAGTGATACGCCGTCAAACTCATTCTCTGTAACGAAATGTAACAGGAAAATAGCGGGCTGGAGAAAACGTTCGAAGGTGCCCTTTGTGGCCAATTGATGCGGCATACGCCAATCAGCCTGATTTACAAAGGCTTTCCCGTGGTGCATTGGAAGATTTCCTCTGCGCGACCAGATACCTGTGGACCCACATTCCGATCCCCTCTTGGGTGGCGATAGCAATTTCTGTGAATTTTTCGCCACGTTTTTGGAGAATGGAGAATCTGAAGGCCCTGGAATGGGTATCTCCCACCGATCTTCCAAGGTGTTTCCATCGCCCATTTGCTGGCCATGATCGCCGATTTGAACGGATTCTCTGGTTTTCCCGGTGAAGGACTGGAGCAGATTCCGATGATCGTTCGGTTAGCAATGAGCATCACCAGTACTTACGAAAAGCTGCTTGATCCAAGTCCGGTTTTGACTTATCAAGAAACACATCCAACTGTGAGGTTCTAACGTCTCTTGCCCGATTCATGAAAATTTGGACCATGACGACCGTCGTCCTCTCAATTATGCATATGATTTTAATGTAAATCTGTCTTAGTGTCCAGCAAAATCGATCGAACCCGCCGCCAAACAGCTTGGTAATGGAGCCAAAATTGGGTCGGACGGTTTTTTTTGGAGGGACATGGGTGCAGCAGGGAAGCCCTCGGAGGCCCTGATCTTGCTACCGCGAGGCAACGCGCCCCTTCCCTGGAAGCAAGAAAGCGATTACAATCTTGGCTATCGTTATAATGGGCAAGGCATCCTATATTATGGTACACTTCAAGGGCTTCGTCAATTTGACAATGCCCGCTGGGATCTGTGCGGGGGGGGGCGGGAAACCGGCGTTCCTACCGCGATCAAAACTAGATGCCATTCTGGTTATCGTTATTATGGGCAAGGCTGAACACATTTTGACACAATCCATGCCAGCAGAGACCTACCACGCTCATGATGTTGTTCATGGCCCTACGCGCTGCGTGGAAAATCATCTGAGTACATCGATATGAGTATTGCTGCAACTTACTCCCACCGTGGGGATGATTATCAACTCCTGCTCGCCTTGCATTGGATTATCCGTTTGTTGCGGGGAGAGGAAAAAATTGACTTCATACAAGCGGATTCCAACGGTGTGCCTGGTCAGGAGCAAGCCGTTGTTGTGGATGACGTGGTCGTGGTCTACCAGGATCAGAGGAAGCACTATATTCAGGCAAAAAAGAATCAGCCGGATCATCTGGAATGGCGGATACAGGATGCCGTTATGCAGAAAGAATTGTGCAAAGCACGAGATCAATTGCAGAGTGATTCTTTGGCATCTATCGAGTTTTATTCCCAGTCACCATTTGGTGAATTGAAAAAATTGGCTGAGGGCATCAGCCTTTATCCAGATTATGCCGCTTTTGATCAAAATGCGCCAACCACCACCCTGAAGGCCACTTTTTCAGCACTATGCACACTTTGGAATTTGGATGAACAATTTACCTTTGGTTTGGCGCACCGGATAAAATATGCCCACCCTCGAAGTATGGACGAGTGGGACCGGATCAACCTGGATGATCTTGCTCGACTGGTTCCTCGTGCTCGTGACGCTATGCGTATTCTCAAAGAAATGCTCACAGATCATCAGGCCAAACTGCGTGACGCCAAGCACACCATCAACCGTCATGATGTGCTGGACAAGTTGGGGCAAGAAGGGATCTATATCGCCGCTCATTGGAACGAGCAGGAAAGCTTGGACCTTTTCAATCGTGCTTCTCTGATCGGCAGACAGTGGCAACGGGACGTGAATGGGCATCGCTTCCATCGTCAAGCTGTGGCTGACTTGCATGAGGCCATCAAAAACAAAATAAAATTTATATTATTGACGGATGGGCCTGGTTCCGGCAAGACTTGCGTGTTGTTGGATCTGGTGGAGCAGCTGGAGCTGGAGCCAGAGAGACTTTTGCTGTTCATCCGAGGTGATGAATTCGACGCCGCGCGCACGGAAATGGATCTGAAAGCGCGAGGTTTGCCTGACGACATCGTCGGACGTTGTGCGCGCTTGGCGGAAAATCGGCAAGTGGTGGTGATCATAGATTCCCTGGATGTACTCTCTTTGCAAAGGGACCATGGGGCGTTAACACTCTTTTTGGGTTTGATGGATCGACTGGGGCGAATTCCCAATCTGAGTGTGGTGACCGCCTGCCGAATTTTTGATCTGGAATATCATCCCAGATTGAGGGGGAGGCAATGGGATCAAACCATTACCATCGGCAAACTGGATTGGCTAACAGAGGTGGTTCCTGTTCTTGAGACTTGGAGAGTGAATCCGGAAACTCTACCATCGGAGTTGCGTGATCTCCTGCTCGTACCACAAAATTTTCGTTTGTTCTATCCATTGGCACAAGTGGCCGCTGTGTCAGTCATTCGTAGCGCCTACCAATTGAATGATCTGTTCCTGCGTCATCTGGTGATCGATGATCCGTCATTGGGGGATGATGCCATGATCGCTTTGCAAAAAATGGCTCAGAGGTTGATGGAACAACGGGAAAAAAGGCTGGCTGTAGCCTCATGGCAGGGATCATCTGACGCCAGACATCGCCTCATCTCCAAGGGAATACTTTACGATTCGGGTGCGGAGACTCTATCCTTTACCCATCAGACCCTGCGGGACAATCTGCTGGTGCGTGGTGCTCTAAAACAAGCGAGTAACCTGAACGCATTCGTCAGAGGATTCCCCCCGTTACCTTTTGTGCGTCCGGCTATTCGTGCTTATGTTTTACATTTAGCAACAGTGCATCCATCCGGCTTAGGACGGGATGTAACTACGGTGCTGAACAATCAAAGTTTACCATATCATATTCGTCGCTTGATTGCCGAAACCTTGGCGGAAACTGAACCTGGACCGGCGGACTGGTCTTGGATCAACCGACTGTTTCGGAATCAGCCGGATCTTTTTGAAAGAATGTTCCACAAAACCCGCAATGACACATGGTTCCGTATGCTACATGACAACCTGATGCCGACGCTTGTGGGGAGCAAAGACCAGGATCTCTGGCAGTCGAAATTATGCAGTCGCCTGGATGTATGGATGAATCGTTTTCCCTCTGAGTGCGTGGCATTGTGGCTGAAGATGTTAGAACGGGAGTCTGATGGGTCTCGGTTGGTGATGAATCTTTCTTATAGTTTGAGCAAATTTATCCATTGGCATACGCCAGGCTGTCAAACCCTTCTGGAGCGGATCATGAATTTTGAAGGATCCCAGGATGGAGCAGTTGGTACAGCCATCAGTTGCTATGTGACCGCAACTAACCAGGGGGATGACCTTTTATGGGCATTCATTTGCAAAAATGTGAGTATAGGTAATTTTGGGAGTTACGATCTTGAAAATAGCTTACATTGTCAGCCGCATCATTTTGACGATCAGAATTTTCTAAAAAGTCGTTTAATTGACTCCGAACTCCTGTTAAACAAGGTGATTGAGTCCTTGGAAGATTGGGCTGGCCATTTGGCCGATAGCATGGGAGGAAGCAGGCTGGTTGATGAATATATCCAAGAGACTTCTTGGCGCATCCAGCATAAAGAAAACGATACCTCCCACATCAGTGATTTGTCGATTTTATTGGATGGTTTAGAGAATGCCCTGTTCTTTCATGCGGATAACAATACACTCTGGTGGCAAAATAACGAACTTCGTTTACGGACATGCCGCAACCTGGCATTGCGCTATCTCCTGATTTTGGCCTATACCCGTCAGCCCGAACCCCATACAGTCGGCATTGCATATCAATTGCTGGACAAGGAATTAGAAAAAACGCAATGTATGGCTTATGAAATTGGAAAGCTGGTGAATGTCAGTGCTCACTTTTTGGAGCATGGAGTCTTGAATGCTTATCAACAGTCTATATTAGAACTGATTGAACGAGCGGATAATCAAAGCAATCATTACACATGGGAAATGCTTAATTATTATGATCGACTTATCTGGATTCCCTGTATTTTTCGGACCCCTGAGGTCCAAGCATTCCTCGACCTACATGTCACTTTCGTAGGACATGCATTGCCAGTCCCTGAGATTCAATCCGGGGGTGGTTGGGTCCGCCCTCCAGTTGATTTGGAAACATTCGAGACGCTCACTTTTGCTGGGCAGATCCGACTTTTGCGCTACTATGAGAATTATAATCGCCAATCAGTGTTTTCCAGAGATTTTCTGATTGGTGGCAAGGAGGAAATGGTATCCGTCCTGAGAAATGCGGCTTCCAATAATCCTGTGCGTTATCTGCCATTTCTGTCAGAAGAAAGTCTTGAAAAGGGATATATGCAATCCATAATTGATGGAGTTGCCGCACACCTGCAATACCGTTTTGGTAATTTAAGTTCAAGCGATTGGAAGCCCGTAGAA
Source organism: Magnetococcales bacterium (assembly GCA_015234115.1). Lineage (GTDB taxonomy): Bacteria > Pseudomonadota > Magnetococcia > Magnetococcales > Magnetaquicoccaceae > Magnetaquiglobus. The sequence goes on along the minus strand of JADFWP010000080.1, from coordinate 599 downwards.
CCGTTGCCAGATGGTGAACCCTTGGCGCGCCATCTGCTGGACCTGTTGGAGCAACACAAAGAGTGGTTGATGAGTGGTGCGACCGGTGCACGAGTCCTGGAAGCATGTGTAAACCTGTTGATGATGCCGGATGATGTGGAGCGGTTGACGGAACTGCTTGCTGTATCCATCCATAATCCTGATCCTGTGAATGGACAGGATGATTCTAGGTTGCGGAGTCAAAGCATCAACTCTGCACGAGGAGTTGCTGCTGGAGCAGCGGCCCGTTTGACGGCGAAACTTTTTGAAGCCGGTCAAAATTTACCCGTGGAACTCGTCACGTTAATTAAGCTCTTTGCCAGTGATTCGATTCCAGCAGTACGGGTTGGGTTGTTGGACAACCTTCCAGTCATTATTCATTTTCAACAGGAACTGGGACGCCATCTGTGCGATATGATTTTTCAAGAACGACAATCTTCTCTTTGGGAAAGTGCTGAACGTGTCTTTTATTACAATTACCATTCACATTATAGCTGGGTGGAAGCACGTTTAGCGAGGATGTTTCGTAAGCGTCCATTTCTCCCCAGGGTTCCCGGCTTCGACTGAATGATGCACCATCG
>JADFWP010000007.1:18667-77436 GCA_015234115.1 Magnetococcales bacterium | reverse complement strand
CATCCTGATCGAACTGCAATACGAACGTGAATACGATTACCTGCAACGCCTGATCTATGGAATCTCCAAGACAATCACCGAGCATGTGCGCGAAGGAGATCCCTACATCAAGGTTCAGAAGGTCATTTCAATCAGTATTCTCTATTTTGATCTTGGAATAGGGGGTGATTATATCTATCATGGCGCGACATCGTTCAAAGGCTTGCATACGCGAGAAGAACTCATTTTGAGCGAAAGCCAGAAGAAAATGTTCAACCGTCAAACGGTTCCGGAAATCTTTCCGGAGCTTTATCTGATCAAGGTGAGCCGTTTCAATGACGTGGCACGCGACACCCTGGATGAATGGATCTATTTCCTTAAAAATGCAGACATCCGTGAAAATTTTACCGCCCGAGGATTGAAGAGGGCCAAAGAAGTTCTGGATATCTTGAAACTCTCGGAAGAGGAACGGAGGGCTTACGATCGCTATCAGGAGGATCTGCATTTCCAGGCCAGCATGGTGGAGTCCACCTGGGTTGCAGGCAGGATCGAGGGAAAAGAGGAAGGCATCCAGATCGGCGAACAGAGAGGCATCCAGATCGGCGAACAGAGAGGCATCCAGATCGGCGAACAGAAGGGCATCCAGATCGGCGAACAAAGAGGCATCCAGATCGGCGAACAGAGAGGCCTTCATGATGGCAAAACCGACACGCTTCTGAAACTGCTGCGCCGCAAATTCGGTCCAACACCCGACTGGGTAGCCGAGAAAGTGAAGGCAGCCGACCTGGAACAGATTGAGGTCTGGAGCGACAACTTCGTCTTCGCCAACTCCCTGGACGGGGTCTTCGTCGACAGGCAATGACCCGGCGAAGGCCGCCATTCCCTCCGCAGCTTTTCGGCCCGATTTCCAACCTCTCCAGATCAACCCGCTTTCGTCACCAGCAAACCGAACGTTCCATCCTCCTCTTCCCAAGGCTCGGAAACCAGATGTCCCTGATCCCGCAGGGTGCGGGGGACGTTGAGCAGTGGTTCTCCAGCCGCGAGGCGCACCCGCAGGGGTTGTCCGGGGGCCATGGTGGCGAGTTTCAGTTTTACTTTGACAAAGGTCATCGGACATTGTTCTTGGGTGATGTCGATGGTTTGCTCTTCGGTGTGCGGCAACTCGGCGGGGGTGGTGTCGGGCGCGGTGACGGCAACCCGTTGGCGGGCGCAGAGCGGGCAGGCGGGGTTTTTCTGGACCGGATGGCGTCGGGGATCGCTTTGCAACGGATCCATCGAGAGGGGGTGGCTCCAGATGCTTTGATCCCCGATGGCGAGCAGGGCTTTGAGGGTTTCGGTGGCAAGCCACGTTCCGGCCAGACCGCGCCAGAGGGTCAGCCAGGGCGCGGGCAGGGTGGCCAGGGTGGCGGTCCGGGTTGGAGCGTGGCAGGCGAGACAGGGCAGGGTGGCATCGCTTCTGTTGCGGGATCCGGCGATCCAGCCTCGTCCATCCGGGGTGATCCAGGTGGTGAGTAACGGAATCTGCGCTTCCAGACAGGCCGAAAGCAGCACGGGCCAGCATTGGTTGAGATCGATGACCAGATCCAACCCGGCCAGCCATGGGCGGGGGTGGTCGGGATCGAGCGGGAGGGTTTCGAGGGTGATGGTGGGATTGTTGGCCTGGGCCTGGGCAAGGGCAAAGGCCGTGGCCGGAGTGGCGTCATCGGCTATCCGCAAGCGACCCACGCCCGCTGCCGCCAGATAGAGCAGGGTCGCAGGCGTAGCCTCGGCCCCGGCGATCACTCCCACCGAGGCGCGGGTCAGGCGCATCTGTCCTTCGCCGCCAATCTCTTGCAATAAAATCTGGCGGGAGTAGCGTTCGGCCCACTCCGGGGGCATGGATTCCGGGGTCATGCGGGGGGGAGATCCGTGGAGAGATAACGATCCGCCAGATCGGGAATGATCACCACCGCCCGTTTGTTGATAAATTCAGGGCGGGCGATCACCTTCAGGGTGGCAGCCAAAGCCGCCCCTCCCGAGATGCCGCAGGCGATCCCCTCTGCGCTGGCCAGGCTGCGGGCGGTTTCGATCGCCAGATCATCGCCGATCCGGACCACCTCATTGATCAAGGTGCGGTCGAGGACCGGCGGGACGAATCCGGCTCCGAGTCCCTGGATTTTGTGCGGGCCGGGCATGCCGCCGGAGAGAACCGGGGAGTTGGCCGGTTCCACGGCCACGACCCACAGATTGGGCAGAAGGGGTTTCATGGTCTGGGCCATGCCGGAGAGCGAACCTCCCGTGCCGACCCCGGCCACCAGCAGATCGAGTTGCCCATCGGTATCGGCCAGGATCTCCTGGGCCGTGGTCGCGGCGTGGATGCGGGGATTGGCGGGGTTGTCGAACTGGTTGGGCATGAACCCTTTTTTCTCGTGTTTCAAAATTTCCTTGGCCTTGTGGATGGCGCCGCGCATTCCCTCCTTGGCCGGGGTCAGCACCACGCGCGCGCCCAGCAGCGCAAAGAGCTTGCGCCGTTCCTTGGACATGGAGTCGGGCATGGTCAGAATCAGTTGCAATCCCTTGGCTGCGCAGACTCCGGCCAGGGCAATGCCGGTATTGCCCGAAGTGGGTTCGATCACCACGGTTTCGGCATCGATTCGACCGTTTTTTTCTCCCTCTTCGATCATGGCCAGGGCGATGCGGTCTTTGACCGAACCCATGGGATTGAAATATTCCAGCTTGGCCAGGATCTCTACCGGAATGGCCCCGTTCAACCGGTTGATGCGTACCAGCGGGGTGTGGCCAATGGTTTCGGTGATGTTGGCGTAGATTTTTTTTCTCATGGTGGGGCGGATCCGGGGTCGGAGTGGCACAAACCGCGCGGATCCGTGTTGCAGGGGGCGCGCGGCAGAGATTCTTATTTTTGTCATCCCCTGGGAGCGGGGAGGATTTTAACCGGGATTGCTGGACTCTGCCAGTGTGTCCAGCAGTACCGTGACATTGGAAAACAGTTCCGTGATGTGTTGCAGAATCATCGGACGATTCAGCGGTTCATCCATTGTATCGCAAGCATCATAACGAAACTGAACTGCAAAAGCGGTCAGTTCTAGCATGTGCCATTCTTGAGGCACGACCACTCCGGTCTGTTCCAAGAGGATGATCAATAAACGAAGATTGTGAGTTCTTGGAACCGGTTGGTCACGAGCAGCCAGCCAAGCCTTGAGACATTTTTCTTCTGCTTGTTGGGCCAGCAGCCCGAAGGTTTCATCCGGAAATTTTTCACGATCCAGCATGTTGCCAATGGATTGCAGATCGCGTCGTGCAGCGGACAACAGGCGCCGTGTCGTCTCAAGATCGGGCATGGAGTACCTTTCCTTCACGCAGGGCATGGGCCACGACATGATTGGCGGATGAGCGCAGTTTCTCGGTCTCTTCTTCGGTGTAGACCAGAATATCCGTGGCCAATGGAATCGACCCCATGGCCTGTTCCAGGCGGGCGATCTCCCGATAGCGGCTGCGGTGTGGCCCGAAGGGTTCGGATTCGATCACCAGCAGGTCCACATCGGCATCGGGTTGCGCCTGGTTGCGGGCGCGGGAACCGAACAGGATCACCTGTTTGGGGTTGGCGACCGCCACAATGGCCTCAACCATCTGTTCCAGCCAGAGTTTTTCGTTTTGGCTCATGCTCTCCCTGAGTGATTCACGAAGGATTCAGAACCGCACCAACAGCGCGGATCGGGTCGCAGCAAAACCGCGCGGCGTTTGCCGGTCAGGGCGTTCAGGGTCAGGAGGCGGTTCCAGAGCGGTTGACCGGTTTGCGTAAGCAGTTTAACCGTTTCCAGGGCCATGAGCCAGCCCACTTCGCCCACCAGAGGGCCGATCACCCCTTCGTTCTGGCAGGTTGTCCCTTCGACCGTGGGGGGAGCGGTGAAGAGGCAGCGCAGACAGGCCGAGCGGCCCGGATCGATGGTCATCAACTGTCCGGCAAAGCCGGAGGCTGCGCCATGGATCAGCGGAAAGCCAAAGCGGATGGCCGCATCGTTGGCGGCAAAGCGGGTGGTGAAGTTGTCCGATCCGTCCAGGGTCACGGTGTGTTGTCGGGCGAGTGCGCCAATGGTTTCCGGGGTGTCGAGTCGGGTGACCAGGGGGGTGATTGTCAGGTCGGCCCGGTTTTCCGACAGACGAAGTGCGGCTTGTGTCACCTTGAGTTGGCCCAGATCGTGGGTGTGGTAAAGGATCTGGCGGTGCAGGTTGGAAAGGGCGATCCGGTCCGGGTCTGCCAGGGTGAGGCGGCAGCCGGCAGGGAGTGCCTGGACGAGCGCCAAAGCGACCGCGCATCCCAAGCCGCCGGCCCCGATCAGCAGGATGGCTGGTTCAGCCCTCTGGTCAAAGTTCATCCCGTCTCCCTTTTTATACGGAAACTATTGAAAAAAAAGAGGGGGTCTGGGGGATTCATCCCCCAGGGTTTTGACTTTAAATTAAAAATATTTACAGAATTTTTGTTTAAAGTCAAAACCTTGGGGGATGAGTTCCCCAGACCCCCTCTTTTTCAAAAGTATATATCTCGAAATGCGTGTGGTTTAGAAAGCAATTTGTCTTGGGCGTGAGTATAGAGGGTTGAGTCATGCAAAAGATCCACATCAAGAATTTCGGACCGATCATCGACGTGGAGATGGAGATTCACGATGCGATCTTTTTGATCGGGCCGCAGGCGAGTGGGAAGAGTACGATAAGTAAATTGATTTATCTTTTTAGAATGTTGCATGCTGAATTTTTTGATCTGCTTTATGATTATTCTGAACAAAAACTTGAAGTTCGAGAGCAACACTTACAGAAAAATAATTCTGATGACCTGATTTATGATTTTGCTGTAAGGATTATAAAAAAGTTTAAGAAATATTTTGGAGAGGTTTTTTTGACAAGAAATGCTTCTATTTGCTATTATTTTTCGTATAATTCAGGCGTTGAACCGTCTTTAGTTGTAGAGCATACCAATGAATTAATTGACATAAATTTTAGCAATAGGTTCTCAACTGAACTGCATAAAATTATTGGTTTTGTTGATATTCATATTGATTCAATTTCTGTTCCTGAACAATTTAACCTGCATCCAGAATCAGAAAACGGAGAAAAATTTTGGAGACCTGTGAAGAAAAAAATCAATAATATTTTTCTTGGTGGATCGGAGCTGCTTTTTTTTCCGGCAGGGCGCCTTTCGTTTATCAACGGTGATCCGTATCATTTCAGGCACCGATTTTTCCATAATGGCATTGATCAATCATTCCTTGAAAGACGGTCACAAGCCTCAAAAAGATTGGGAGCGGGGCTTGCGACAGCCAGAAAGGAAAAAGAAAGATTTTCAAAGGACGATGTTCTATCGGAATATCTTGAGATGGTTGAAAAATTGATCGCTCAGAAAATTTTGCATGGTGAGTATCGCCTGCAAGGAGATATTGAAAAATTAATCATTAATGATCAGCAGCAGGTTGATCTGTATTTTGCCTCCTCAGGCCAGCAGGAGTCTTTGTGGATCGTGCAGTTGCTCTATCTGGCGATTCTCGACAAGCAACCGGTGGCGATGTTTTTTGAAGAACCCGAAGCCCATCTTTTCCCCGAGGCCCAAAAGCATGTGGTGGAGATGATGGCGCTGTTTTTGTCGGCTGTGCCAGGAAATCAGATCATGGTCACCACCCACAGCCCCTATATTTTGGCGGCGGCCAACAACCTCCTGTTTGCCCACACTGTGGGCCAGAAAAAGCCCGAGGGGGCTGCCAAAATCGTGGATCCCAAATTGTGGCTGGATCCTAAACGGGTTGCGGCGTATTTTGTGGAGAATGGCGGGATCCGCAGCATCATGGATGATGAGTTAAAAATGATTCGGGCCGAGGAGATTGACAGTGTTTCCAGGGTGATCAACGCAGATTATGATCAACTGCTGACTCTGGATCTGGAGACAACGGCATGAATGGAAAACGGTTGCTGGCGCATGTGGATTCATGTCAGCGGGATTGTTATTGTGATGAGCGATCCAGATTCTCAGTTGATCAGAATAACAGGAATTATTTCCTGACCAATAATGAAAAGCGAAAAGTGTGCAAGATACAGGTAGATGGCTGTTTTTCTCAGAAAAACGGGATGCGTTGTGATTATCTCTTTTTTGCGCATGATTTGCAATTGGCCTATTTGGTGGAGTTGAAAGGAAGTGATGTATTGTATGGTGTCAAGCAGATTGCAACGTTTTTTGATGAAATAAAGAATGATCTGGCCGGGTGTCATCTCCATGCCAGAATTGTTTCTGGGAGATGTAATATACCGGATATCCGCTCAACGGATTATCGCAAGTTGGAAAGAAGGATGATGGAAACAGGAGGAAGTTTGCGTTGCAAAACCAAGCAAGACTCGGATGATATTCCATAATCACACTGAAACATCGAGGAAAAACCCATGCCCAACGTTCCTGAAATCAGTCATTTGCGCAATGTGGCCCTGATCGCCCACGGGGGTGGGGGCAAGACGACGTTGGCCGAGTCGTTGTTGTTCAATGGCGGGGCCATTGCGCGGCGTGGCGATGTGGACAAGGGGACCACGGTGACGAGCACCGAACCCGAAGAGATCGAACGGCGCGTCACCATCACGCCGCATGTGGGTCACTGCGTGTGGCGGGACCGCTGGTTCAATGTGGTCGATACGCCGGGTTACAGTGATTTTCTCGAATCGACCCGCAGCGTGTTGGAGGTGGTGGGAGGCGCGGTGATGCTTTTTTCCGGCGAGTCCGGGATCAAGTCGGAAAACGAACGGCTCTGGGCCATGGCCGAAGAGGCGCTGGTGCCGGTGATCGGGTTCATCAACAAGCTCGACCGGCCCCGTGCCGATTTCATTCGCGCGCTGGGGGTGATCGAGTCCCGGTTGGGCGTGACCGCCTTGCCGCTCACCATTCCCATCGGCGTGGGGGAGAATTTCGGCGGCATCGTTGATCTGATTCCCATGACCGCGTGGTCTGCCCGCGATGGGGTTTTTTGTCAGATCGAACTGCCCGCAAGCGCCCGCAAGGATGCCGAATATTACCGTACCCAGTTGATCGAAAAGATCGTCGAAGGGGATGACGAACTGTTGGAGCGTTATCTTGCCGATGGGGAGGAGCCGGCACAGGAGGTTTTGCATCGGGTATTGCGCGAGGCGGTGATCACCCGGCGGTTGTTGGTGGTTTATTGCGGTTCCGGGGCGGCCAACATCGGCGTGCGGTCGCTGGCCAACGGCATTGCCGAATATTTCCCCAGTCCGCTTGACAAGGCGCTGATCAAACCGCTGAACGGCGTGGATCCGGAAAATCCCGAACGGGTCGTCTCCCGTGCGCCTGTGGTGACCGATCCTTTTTCGGCAGTGGTCTTCAAGACGGTGATGGATCCTTTTGCCGGCAAGTTGAGTGTGATTCGGGTGTTTTCCGGTGTGCTCGAAAACGAACAGCCCTTTTTCAATGGCACCAGCAATCAGAAAGAGAAGGGGGGACGGCTGTTCCGGTTGCAGGGACGGGAGATGATTCCGGTCAACCGTCTCGGGGTTGGGGAGTTGGGGGCGATTGCCAAGCTGGACGGGGTGCATACCGGGGATACCTTGTGCGCGTTGGATCATCCGATTCGTTATCATCGTGTGCGTTTTCAGGAGCCGACGCACAGTTTCGCCGTGGAGACAGATGCCAAAACCGAAGAAAAAGTGGCGGCTGGACTGGAAAAGTTGGTGGAGGAGGATCCCACTTTGCGGTTGCGGCGTGATCCGGCCACCCATGAACTGATTCTTGCGGGCATGGGGCAGACCCATTTGCGGGTGGTGCTCGATCGGCTCAAGCGCAAGTACGGAGCGGTCGCCACCTTGAAGATGGCCCGTCCGCCGTTTCGCGAGACCATCACCAAAAAGGCCCGCGTGCAGGGCAGGCTCAAGAAACAGACTGGCGGTCGTGGTCAATTCGCCGATTGTTGGTTGGAGATCGAACCCATGCCCCGTGATGGCGGGTATGAATTCGAAAATCGCATCGTTGGTGGCGTGATTCCCCGGCAATTCGTTCCCTCGGTGGAAAAGGGGGTGATCGAGGCCATGGAGCAGGGGATCATTGGCGGTTATCCGGTGGTGGATGTCAAGGTGGCGGTGGTGGATGGCAGTCATCATTCGGTGGATTCGTCGGATCATGCCTTCAAGACAGCGGGTTCCATGGCTTTTCGCAAAGGGTTGGCCGAGGCGGGATCGGTGCTTTTGGAGCCGATCATGTCCATGGAGGTGACGGTACCGGATGATGTGTTGGGGGATGTGATCGGTGATCTCAACAGTCGTCGGGGACGGGTACTCGGGGTGACGCCCAAGGGGGGTGGTGGTCAGATCGTCGCCGCCGAGGCGCCGATGGTCGAGGTGTTGGATTATGGCAATGTGCTCAACGGGTTGAGTTCAGGGCGCGGGTTGTACACCATGCGGATGTCGGCCTATCACATCGCGCCCAACCACATCGCGCGGGTGATTCTGGAGCAGGAGAAAAAAGAGTAGGAGATTCATCGGGGTCCAGGGGCCAATGGCCCCTGGTGGGGTCCAGGGGCGAAGCCCTTGGGACTTTGGCCTTTGGCGCGCTTTGCCGCAGGCGCGCCCCCCGGTCGCCGCAGGCGACGCCTTTGAGCCAGAAACTCATGATCCCGGAATGGTTGTGGTGTAAAGTCAAAACATTTTTAAAAATATTTTTGTTTAGAGTCAAAACCCTTGGGGAAGAATCCCCCAGACCCCTTCTTTTTTCTCAATGGAGGGTCTCCGGAAGGAGATCAAATATTGTTAAAATGTTTTGTTTAGAGTCAAAACCCTGGGGGAAGAATCCCCCAGACTCCTTCTTTTTTCTCAATGATGGGTCTCCGGAAGGGGGCGGGATTGGCAAACTTTCTCAAAAAATTCTTCCGCCTCCGGTGGTGTCGAGGTGAAGTGAATGGTCTGACGGCCCTGGCCGTCGTCTTCGGTGAGCACTTTGGCGTAGAGATCACGGGTGATTCTCTGTCCCTGTTCGTCGTACAGCTCGATTTGCAGATTGGTGAGCCGTTCGGCGTGCAGATCGGAGAGCAGTTCGGCCATGGGGGGAGTGAGGGCGATCAGGGTGCCGGTGTGTTCGGCCAGCCCGGCATGCTTGCCCTCCATGACCCGCACCCGCACCTTAAGCGGCGGGGTGAGCGGATGCAGTTGAAGCGCCTCCGTCGGCGGCAGGTGCAGACCGTAAGGGGCGCCGATGCCGCTCACCTGATGAATGGTCAAAGGCTTGCCGGCCCCCTTGGGCATCACCTCCCAGCTCTGCTCGATGGCCAGAATCGGACCGCAGGCTTGGGCTGTGGCATCGGAAATCAACACCTGCCCCCCCACGGTCAGGGATTCGATGCGCGCCGTCAGATTGATTGCACTGCCCACCACCCCGTATTTGGTCCGCTTGTCTGAGCCGATGTTGCCGGCCACCACCATGCCGGTGTTCAATCCCACCCCCATCTTGAATTCCGGAAAACAGCGCCGCCGATTCTCGGTATTGACCCGTTCCATGGCCAACTGCATGGCCAGGGCACAGGCCACGGCCCGCTGCGGATCATCCATCCGCCGGATCGGCGCGCCGAACAGGGCCAGAATCCCATCCCCCATGAATTCGATGATCGTGCCATTATACTGCAACAAGATTTCGGTCATGATCTCCAGATAGCGGTTGAGCATGGCCACCACCTCTTCCGGCGCGCGCCGCTCGCTCAAGAGCGTGAAGCCGCGCAGATCCGACATCATCACCGTCACTTCGCGTTTTTCACCGCCGAGCCGCAGCCCGTCGGGGGAGTCGAGAATGGTGGCCACCACATCCTCGGACATGTAACGTCCAAAGGTGGAACGGATGAACTGGTTGGCCCGATCCAGCAGGGCATTGGCTTTTTTCTGCTCGGAGAGCACGGCCACCAGATTGTCGTTGAGATGGCGGATCTCCTGATTGCTTTTTTCGATCTGCTCGCGCGCCAGTTTCAAGCCGAGATGGGTCTTGACCCGCGCCCGCACGATGGGGGCGGAAAAGGGTTTGGTGATGTAATCGACCGCACCCATGGCAAAGCCGCGCGCTTCGTCTTCGGTATCCCCCTGACCGGTGACGAAAATGACCGGAATGCCACGGGTGCGGGGATTTTCCCGCAATCTGCGGCAGACTTCGAAGCCATCCAGATCCGGCATCACGATGTCCAGGAGGATCAATTCCAGCGTGCCATTTTGGGCCAGGCGCAAGGCATCCTGACCCTGGGTGGTCATGGAGATGTCGTATTCATCTTTCAGGAGTTCGGCCAGCACTTTGATGTTGCCGGGCAGATCGTCCACGATCAGAATGCGGGAACGTGCGGGTTTGTCGTTCATGACCACTCCTTGTCGGGAATTCCCAGACATTGGGCGAGCCTGAACAGTTCGGCGCGCGCCCGTTCAAAATCGAAGTCATCCAGCGCCTGGGCGACCCGTCCCAGGGCGACTCCGGCTTCTCCGTCCGTCAGCAGCGGTTTGAGCAGTTCCAGGCGGCTCAAGGCTGAAAAATCATTGGCGCAGATCGCGGTGGAGAGCGCCTGAATCAGGGGAATGAACTGCCTGGAATCCACCTCCTGCAGGCGCGGTGCGGCGGCGGGCGATTCGATCTCGGGCAGGGCGGCGATGGCGTTGAGCAGCCGGGTCAGTTCGGCGTCGAAACGGGTCAGCAGCTCGGGCCAGGATGCGGAGGATCCCTGCCTGATGGCGTTTTCCAACTCCCGCGCCGCGTCATGTACGGCCATGGCACCCATGTTGCCCGCCATTCCTTTGATCGCATGGATCATGCGTCTGGCTTCATCCTGGGCCTCTTGATCCGGTTCCGTCAAGCATTGATGCAATTTTTTTGCCGTTTCGGCGTACTCTTCGCGAAATGCGCACAACAATTGGCGCAACAGCGGCCAGTTGCCGTTGATCCGTTCGAGGGCGGTGGTCAGCTCCACCCCGTCCAGCGTGTCGGGTCGGGGCGACGGCGCGACGGGCGGCGGGGTGGATCCGGCGGTGGGGCCGATGCCCTCTCTGGGGCGGATCCATTGCAACAGGGTGGCGAAAAGGAGCTGCTTGTCGATGGGTTTGGTCAAATGGTCGTTCAGGCCGTGGGAGATGGAAATCTCCCGGTCTCCGTTCATGGCGTGGGCGGTCATGGCGACAATGGGCAGCTCTGCCAGACGGGACTCCTGGCGGATGGCGCGGGTGGCGGCATAACCATCGAGGATCGGCATTTGCAGATCCATCAGCACCAGATCGAAAGGCTGGTCGAGGGCCTGCTGGAGCGCCTCGCGGCCATTGGCGGCCACCACCACTTCCAGTTGCAACGATTGCAGCAGTTCCACGGCCACCAGTTGGTTGATGGCATTGTCTTCGGCCAGCAGAATGCGCGCTCCTTTCACGCGGGCGATCACGGTTGCCGGGTCGATCGGGCCGGTTGGGGCGTGGGAGGGGTGGCGGGAGCCGTCGTGGTGGGGCGCCGGGGTGAAACGGACCGTGAAACGGAATGTGCTTCCCTGGCCCGGTTGGCTCTCCACCTGGATGGTCCCGGACATCATGGTGATCAGTCGTTTGCAGATCGCCAGGCCCAGTCCGGTGCCGCCGAACTGGCGGGTGGTGGAGCTGTCCGCCTGGGTGAAAGGGGTGAAGAGCCGACTGATCTGATCTGCGTCCAATCCCACGCCCGTATCGCGCACCGCGAATTCCAACTCGACCCACTCCGGGGTTGCGGCGCGGGTGGTGATGGTCAAGGTGACGGTACCCTCCCCGCCTGGCGTGAACTTCAAGGCATTGCCGATCAGGTTGAGCAGCACCTGTTCCAGTCGCAGGGCATCCCCCAGCAGCATGCCGGGATAGAGATCCTCGGACTGGTCGAAATGCAGGGTGATGCGGCGGTCGGCGGCCTGCATGTCGAACAGATCGTGCATGTGGGTGACCACTTCATGGAGCTGGAAGGGCATTTGTTCCAGGTCGAGTTTGCCGGCCTCGATTTTGGAAAAGTCCAGGATGTCGTTGAGAATGCGCAACAGGGCGCGCGACGAGCTGGCGATTTTGTTCAAAAAGGATTTGGGGCGCGCCTCCAGCGGGGTTTGCAGGGCCAGATCGGTCAGGCCGATGATGGCATTCATCGGGGTGCGGATTTCGTGGCTCATGTTGGCCAGGAATTCCGATTTGGCGCGGGTGGCCCGTTCCAGGGCGGCCCGTTCCCGGGCAAGATCCGTGGCCATCTGCTGGAAGGCACCGGCCAGTTGCCCGATTTCGTCTTTGGAGTGAATTTCGATCGGGGTGTCGAAGCGTCCCTGGCCAATGGCGCTGGCGGCGGCGCGCAGCGATTCGATGGGCCGGGTGATCTGTTGCTGGATGCGCAGGGCGAAAAAAAAGGTCAGAGAGAGGGTCAGGAAGAGAACCCCCAGAATGAGCAGGGAGCGGGCGAACATCTGTTCTTCCAGTTCATCCAGGTGGGCGTGGATGAGAATGGAACCGAGCAGATCCTTGTCCAGAAAGATCGGTTGGCGCAGCAGCAGTTCGTCGTGTGCGAACAGGGCCGAGCGTTCCATGGGATTGGCGGACGCCAGGAAGAGATCGTCTTTGTGGGGATGATCGGCGCGGATGAAGGTGGCGAACCGCTGGCCATCCGGGGTGAACAGGGCGGCGCCATGGACATTGGGGTTGACTTGCAGGGCGCTCAGGACGCGCTGGGCGGTCTCCGGATCGTTGAAGGCCAGCGCGGCGCGGCTGTTGATGGCGATGATTTCCGCCTGGGTGGTGATGTTTTTGGCCAGGGCATCCCGTTCCTGGAAGTATTCGGCGAGCGAAAAGGCCAGCGTCGAGAGGATGAGCGTCACCCAGGAGAGCAGGGTCATGATCAGGATCAGCTTTTTGCGGATCGACAGATCCCTGAAATAGGTGCTGAGACGGTTACTTGAGAACATGGCCCACCTGGAGCAGTGTGGCGTGGATTTTCAGTCCTGCGAGTCGCGCGTTTTCCTGATTGATGGCAAAGCGCAGCGTGTCGTTGATGCGCATGAAGTGGATCATGCCGCCATTGCGGGCGAATTCCGGCGGGTCGCCGACCGTGAGGATCGGTTTGCCCTGGATCGCCTCCAGGATGGCGGGGAGCTGATCCTCTTCGGAATGTGAAATGAAGAGCAGATGGCAGTTGGTTGCGTTTTTGGGATCCGTGAGGTGCAGGATGAGGATCGGATGGGTGCCGACACTCTTTTGGGTCAGGGCGTTCAGCACCGGGCCCAGGGTATCCTGGCCCAGGACGCAGAGGTGAAATTCGTCCCCGTCGTCGGCAAAGACCGAGGTGGGCCAGGTGACGAATTTGGTGAAATGGTACAGATAGGCGCCCTTGACCTGGGCTTCCGAGGCGGTTTCCGCCCACGTCGTGGCCGGTCCGCCGCTCCCCAGGGTCAGGAGCGGCAGCATCAGCAGGAAGCGGAGCCGGTGGCGGAGGCGGTTCATGGGCGGTCAGAAGTTCCAGTCCATGCGGGCCAGGAGCGCGCGCGGCACTTCGCTTGCGGTGATGCTGGTGCCGGTGAACTCCGGATGCCGGTCGTCGAGCAGATTCTGGGCGGTGAGGCTCAGGTTCAATGCGGGCGTGGCGCGCCATCCCAGCCGCAGATCGAGTCGGGTGACCGCCGGGATGGCGGGATGGGGCAGTCGGGTCACATGGTAGAGCGCGGCATCGAACTCCAGGTCGTGGGGCAGATCGAGAAACGAGTGCAGTTGCCATTGATGTCTGGGGCTGTCGCCGGCGGTGGCCAGGGTGGTGGTGTCGGTACTGCCTGCGGTGAGTTCGAGGTTCATGTGCAGCCAGGAGTAAGCGGCGCGCAGTTTCCAGCCATCGTTCACCCGCCAGTCCAGGGCGGTTTCCAGGCCATGGGTGCTGGCCAGGGCCTGGTTGTCGTAGTGCTGGTGGAGGGTCAGGGTCGGAGGAATGAAGGTCGGTGGCCGATTTTCCATCGAGACCAGCTGGTCGTATTGATTGTAGAACGCGGTCAGATCCAGCGAGAGTTCGGGTTTGAGCTGGGCGCGATAGCCGAGTTCCCAGGCGAGCAGGGTTTCGGAGCGGATCTCCGGCGTGCCGTTCACTGTCAGGATCGTGGTGGGTCCGATGGGGGCGGCGAGTTGGAAATCGGCATCGACCCGCGACGGGGTGCGCACCGCGCGCGCCACGGCGGCCCACACGGCGCGGGTGTCGGAGAGGCGCCAGAGCAGCCGGGCATTGGGTTGCCACTCCACGCCGGTGTAATCGTTATGCTCCACCTTGGTGCCCAGGGTCAGTTTCCAGTCCGGATTCAGGGTGATTTCGTCCTGGACAAAGAGGTTCATGGTCTGGTCGTTCCGGACCGGCGGCAGCCATTGGATCACGGGGGTGTTTTCCAGATCCATGGTGGTGAGTCGATAGCCTGCGCCCCAGAGCAGGGCGTGATCGCCGTGACGCATGGCGTATTGCCCATCCAGATCGTAGATCGTGGTCTGTTCGAAGGTGGTGTCGATGTTGCGGTCGAAATAGAATTGCAGCGACCAGTTGCGCTGGTCGGGCAGGGTGCGGGTCCAGCGGGTGAGCAGATGGCCCCCCTGTTTGCTGCCTGGGGAGAGCTGCTCGGTGATTTCGTGCAGATCGCCGTCGAAGGTCACTTCGTCCTGGGCCGAGCGGTGCCAGTCGGCGCGGAAGCCGCCCTGTTGTCCATGCCAGTCGTCTCCGGAACGGCTGCCGTTGGCCTGTTTGAAAGCGTCGTGCTCGAATCCTCTGGCCTGGATCCGGTAATCCAGCGACGTTCCGGCCTGATCGCCATGGCGGATTGCGCCCTGGATGGTCTCCGTGGTGCCGCCGGTCACGGAGAGCAGCGTGCCTCGGGTATCGGCGGCCTTTTTGGTGATGATGTTGATCACCCCGTTGACCGCGTTGGCGCCCCACATGGTGGCCCCTGGTCCCCGGATCACCTCGATCCGTTCCACATCGGCCAACAGCACCTGCTGGAGATTCCAGTTCACCCCGGCGAAGAGCGGGGTGTAGAGGGTGCGGCCATCCATGAGCACCAGCAGCTTGTTGGAGAACTGGGCATTGAAGCCGCGTGCGCTGATCGCCCAGTTGTCGGCATTGATGCGTGCCACATTCAGCCCCGGCACCCGTCGCAGCAGCTCCGGCAACGAGGTCAGGCCCGAGCGGCGGATCTCTTCGGCGTCGATCACCGTGACCGCCGCCGTGGTATCGACCAGTTTTTGTTCCTGGCGCGTGGCGGAGGTGAGGTGGATTGCGGCCAACTCCTTGAAATCCATGTTGAGCAGCGCCTCCATTTCGGTGGGAGGCGTATGGGTCGGATCGGCCATGCCCATGGTCGGCAGGGTGGTCAAAAGCAGGCCGATCGGCAGCCATGGCAGACGGCAGGGCAGAGGTTGGATCGGATTCATCGCACTATTTTGCGCTCCCCCGCGCAGGTCAGGATGCTTCGGAATGGTTCCTTCGGGATCTTGTACCTGTCACACGAGCGGTTTCGTCCCTGGGCTTTTCATGGTACAACGGATTGGTTCAGGTCTCATCTGAAAAAAATCGAACATGGCCGGTTTCAAGTATCGCTATTTCTCATATCATTGGGATCCATTCATGAATCTTGATCTGGATAGATTGTGCGTCACCACGTTGCGGATGCTGGCGGTGGACATGGTGGAACAGGCCCGCTCCGGCCATCCTGGCCTGCCTTTGGGGGCGGCGCCCATGGCTCATGTGATCTGGAGCCGGTTTTTGCGTCATGATCCTTCGGATCCGGGGTGGCCGGACCGGGATCGGTTCATTCTGTCGGCGGGCCACGGTTCGGCGCTGCTGTATGCCTTGTTGCATCTGTCGGGATACGATCTGCCGGTATCGGAGTTGAAGAATTTCCGGCAGTTGGGCAGTCGCACGCCGGGTCATCCCGAGCACGGCCTGACGCCGGGGGTGGAGTGTTCCACCGGTCCGCTGGGTCAGGGGGTGGCCATGGGGGTGGGGATGGCCTGGGCCGAGCGGTTGCTGGCGGAGCGTTTCTTGGTGGCGGGCGCGCCGTCTTTGGTGGATCACCATGTGTATGTGCTGGCTTCGGATGGCGACCTGATGGAGGGGGTGGCGGCGGAAGCGGTGTCGTTGGCGGGTCATCAGCGGTTGGGGAAACTGATCGTTTTGTATGATGACAATCGCATTTCGATCGAAGGGAGCACGGATCTGGCTTTCACCGAAGAGGTGGAGGCCCGTTTTCGCGCCTGTGGCTGGCAGACGCTGGCCGTGGCCGACGGGGAGGATCTGGAGGCGATTGCCGGTGCCATCGAACTGGGCCGGGCCGAGACGGAGCGTCCCACCCTGATCCGGGTGCGCACCGAGATCGGGCATGGTTCGCCGCTGGCCGGATCGGCCGGGGTGCATGGTTCGCCTCTGGGCGCCGAAAAGCTGGCGGCGACGCGGGCGTTTTATGATTGGCCGAACGAGGCGTTTCATGTGCCTGCGGCATTGGATGTCTATCGGGCCGGGGTGATCGAGCGCGGGCGGGAGTGGTCCCAGGGGTGGGCGGCGCGGGTGGCGGCTGCCGAGGCCGCAGATCCAAAGCGTTTGACCCGGTTCCGGGAGGCGTTGGCCGGGGTGTTGCCCGAGGGGTGGGACGCGGGTTTGAACGCGGTCGATTTTGGCGTCAAGCCTTTGGCCACGCGGGTGGCTTCGGGCATGGCGATCAACGCCCTGGCGCCCCATCTGCCCAGCCTGATCGGCGGTTCGGCGGATCTGGCCCCTTCCAACAACACCCACATGCGGGAGGGTGGTGCGCGCAATCTGCATTTCGGCGTGCGCGAGCATGCCATGGCGGCGGTGGTCAACGGCATGGCGTTGCATGGCGGTTGGATTCCCTATTGCGCCACATTCCTGGTTTTTTCGGATTACATGCGCGGTGCCATGCGTCTTTCTGCCCTGATGGAGACGCGGGTCATTTATGTGCTGACCCACGACAGCGTGGCGGTGGGAGAGGATGGGCCGACCCATCAACCCATCGAGCAGTTGGCCGGTTTGCGCGCGCTGCCCGGTCTGACGGTCTTTCGTCCGGCGGATGGTCACGAGACCCTGGCGGCCTGGCGGCTGGCGGTGAGCGGGCGCGGTCCGACGGCTTTGATTCTCTCCCGGCAGAATCTGCCGTTGTTGCCGCCCAATCCGGAAGG
This sequence comes from Magnetococcales bacterium, assembly GCA_015234115.1. Classification (GTDB taxonomy): domain Bacteria; phylum Pseudomonadota; class Magnetococcia; order Magnetococcales; family Magnetaquicoccaceae; genus Magnetaquiglobus. The sequence continues at coordinate 60,267 of JADFWP010000007.1, read as the reverse complement.
GGTGGCCCGTGGGGCCTATGTGGTGGCGGCGTGCGACGGGGAACCGGAACTGGTGTTGCTGGCCAGCGGCAGTGAGGTGGCGTTGGCTTTGGAGGTGCGGGCGCGGCTGGCGGCGGCGGGTCATGGCCGGGTGCGGGTGGTCTCCATGCCCTCCTGGGAGTTGTTTGCCGGGCAATCCCGCGAGTACCGGGCGTCGGTGCTCTCTGCCGGGTTGCGGCTGGCCATCGAGGCGGGGGCGTCATTGGGGTGGCATCGCTGGGTCGGAGAGGCGGGAGAGGTGATCGCCATCGACCGGTTTGGTCTCTCCGCGCCGGGCGAGCAGGCCCTGGCGCACCTGGGGTTGAGCGTCGAGGCGGTCACCGCGCGGGCGCTGGAGATGTTGAATCATTAAAAATAAAGAGGGGGTTCGGGGGATGAATCCCCCAGCCCCGCTCTTTTTTTCGATGGGTTGATTCCGGACTGCCGCACCCCTTCATCCTTGATGATTCCTGCCGGTCGGCAGTAGCGTCTGCGGGTTGGTTTGTGTTATGCTTGGGATATGCATGCCGCCCAAGACCCCTGGATCCCGACCGATGAGCGACCGACCCACACCATGGAACTGATGGAAATCTGGCAAACGGCTTTGGCCCTGGTCAAAGAACAGGTCGCCCCGCAGGTGTTTGACATGTGGCTCAAACCCTTGCGCCTGGGACGGGAACGGGGGGATGGACGCCTCGAAATCCTGGCGGCCAACGATTTTTCCGCGGTCTACATCCGCGACCACTATGGCAACCTGCTGGAATCGGCCCTTTCGACCACGGCAGGCCGTCTGTGCGCCATACAGTTCATCGTCGATCCCAACCCCCCGGAACCCGCTGCCGCCACCGCCAGCCCGGAACCCGTGGCGCGCCCCTCCGCTCCTGCCCGCTCCGGGGTCGATGGACGCTACACCTTCGAAAATTTCGTGGTGGGCAGTTGCAACCAATTCGCACACGCCGCTGCGGCAAGGGTGGCGGATGCCCCGGCAACGGCTTATAATCCACTTTATATTCAGGGGGGCGTGGGACTCGGCAAAACCCATCTGCTGCACGCCATCGGCAATGCCCTGCTGCGTGCGCGTCCGGATGGCAAGACGCTTTATATCACCTCGGAAAAGTTCATGACCCAGTTGGTCGAGTCGCTGCGCTTCAAGCAGGTGCACAACTTTAAAGAAAATTTCCGCTCGGTCGATGTCCTGCTGATCGACGACATCCAGTTCATCGCCGGCAAGAAGGCAACCCAGGAGGAGTTTTTCCATACGTTCAACGCCCTCCAGGAGGCCAACAAACAGATCGTCCTCTCCTCGGACAGCTTTCCCGGCGAGATCGAACACCTCGAAGAACGGCTCCGTTCCCGTTTTTCCCAGGGACTGGTGGTGGACATCCACCCCCCGGACCTGGAGACCCGCATGGCCATCCTGAAAAAAAAGGCGGCCCAGGAGGGAATGGATCTGCAAGACGATGTGGCCTTTTTCCTCGCCGAGGCGATCCAGACCAATGTCCGGGAGTTAGAGGGGGCGTTGATCCGGGTCTTTCTGCTCGCCTCCCTGGAAAAAGAGCCGGTCACCATGGCCCTGGTCAAGGAGTCGCTGCGCGGCACCATGCGCCGCAACGAACCACGCCAGATCTCCATGGAAAAAATCATCGAAACCGTGGCCGCCTATTACAAGATCCGGCCTCTGGATATCCGCTCGGACAAACGGGCCAGACGCTACAGCCATCCCCGTCAGGTGGCGATGTTTCTGTGCAAGCAACTGACCAAATATTCCTATCCGGATATCGCCTTCGAGTTCGGCAATCGCAATCACACCACGGTGCTTTATGCCGTGGACAAGATCGCCTCCCAACAGCAGGTGGATGGCGATCTGGAACAGGTGGTCACCACTCTGACCGCCATGCTGCGCAAGTGATCCTTGCCATGATGGCCGGTCGGTTCGTTTCTTCATTCATCAAGGGCAGGGCAATATGGAATTCTTTATCGACCGCGACCCTTTTCTGAAAGTCCTGGCGCGCATTCAGACCGTGGTGGAGCGGCGCAACACCATGCCGATCCTGGGCAACGCCCTGCTGGAGGTGGCGGAGGGTCAACTGACCGTTTCGGCCACCGATCTGGAGGTGTCGGTGCGCACCATCACGCCGGTCGAGGCCGTGGTGGATGGCACCTTGACCGTGGGCGCCAGAGTGCTGTTCGATGTGGTCAAGGAGCTGCCCGCCAAGGCGATCCGGCTGCGCAAGGAGGGGGAGCGGCTGCTTTTGACCTGCGACCGGGCACGCTTCGATCTGGCCACGCTCCCTGCCGCGCAGTTTCCGAACATCCCCGGACCCGAAGGGGAGTTCCGGCTGGCCATCTCCCGCGATCAGTTCGCCACCATGCTGGAAAAGACCCAGTTCGCCATGTCCACGGACGAGACCCGCTATGTGCTCAACGGCGTGTTCATCCAGGTGACCGCCGCCGACGAGCCGGAACTGCCGGGCCGGATCCGCATGGTCGCCACCGATACCCACCGCATGGCCATGGTGGAACAACCCCTGGAGTTCCCGCTGCCTGACAGCCGCGAGGTGATCCTGCCGAAAAAGACCGTCTACGAAATCCGCAAACTCCTGGAAGAGGATGACCAGACCCCGGATCTGATTCTGAGCGCCGGCCATGTGCAACTGCTCAAATCCGATCTGTCGCTGGTCTCCAAGGTGGTGCAGGGGCGTTTTCCCGATTGGCGTCGGGTGGTGCCGACCGGCAATACCGTGCGTTTGACGGTTGCCCGCGAGGCGCTGCATCAGGTGGTGAAACGGATCTCCACCCTGTCGCACGAAAAAACCCTCGGCGTGCGCCTGATTATCAACGAAAACCATATGCGCATCGTCTCGGTCAATCCGGAACAGGAAGAGGCCGAAGAGGAGATGGCGGTGGTCTACGAAGGCGTCGAAACCTTGAACATCGGTTTCAATGCCCGCTATCTGCGGGAGATTCTGACCGTGATGTCGGGCGAGACCGCCCAGTTCTCCTTCAAGGACGACGAATCGCCGGTGCTGGTCTACGATCCGGCGTGCGGGGATGCCATGTTCGTGCTGATGCCCATGCGGGTGTGATTTTTCGGGCCATGGTGCTGGAATGGCTTGCCCTGAAGGATTTTCGCAACATCGCCGTCGGGGAGTTCCGGTTTGCGTCGGGATTCAACCGGATCACCGGCGACAATGGCCAGGGCAAGAGCAATCTGCTGGAGGCGGTGGGTCTGCTGGCCACCGGGCGATCGTTCCGGCGGGTGGCCTCCGGGGTGTTGCGGCGTTGGGAGCAGCCCTGGTTCCGGGTGCAGGGCCGGGTGTCGAGCAACGGGATGAGCCGCTCTTTGGAGGTGCTGGGCGAGGCGGGACGGCAGGTGGTGCGGCTCGACGGCAAACCGGTCGCTTCGGTATCGCGCATGGAACGGGTGCTGGTGGCGGTGATTTTCACCCCGGAAACCCCGCTTCTGGTGCGGGGCGGACCGGCGGAACGGCGTGCCTTTCTCGATTGGATGATTTTCGGGGCCGATCGGCGTCACGGGGTGGAGTCGGCGGATTACCAAACGGCCTTGCGGGCGCGGCAGAAACTCCTGAAAAACGGCGTCAGCCGGGATGGGCGGGAGTTGGATGCCTGGGAGGCACAGTTGGCGATTCTGGGCGCGCGCATTGCCGGGCGGCGGCAGCGGGCGGTGAGCCAGTTGGCGCGGGTGCTGCCTCCTTTGCTGGAGCGGCTCGGCTTGGCTCCCGAGCGGTGCGGGCTGAGTCTGGCCGGGGATCTGGCGCTCTTTCTCGCGCAGGGCGAGGGGATCGAGCGGGTTGCCAACCGGCTGCAAGAGGGGCTGGCCCAGCGGCGGGAGCGGGACCGGTTGACGGGCACCACCGGCATCGGGCCGCAGCGGGACGATTTGTTGTTGCAACTGTCGGGTCATCCGGTGGCCCGGTATGGCTCGCGCGGCCAGCAGCAGCGGTTTGCCTTTGCCCTGAAACTGGCCGAGGCGGAATGGTTGGAAGAGTTGTTGGGCGAACCCCCGGTGCTGGTGCTGGATGATCCGGTGGCCGAGCTGGATCGGGCCGGGGCCGAGGGGTTGATGGCGCTTTTGTCCGGCCAGGGGCGACAGGTGTTTGTGGCGGCCCGGGAACCCGGAGAGATCCCGTGGACCGGTGGCGGCCCGATGATGGCCTGCCATGCGGTTGCAGGGACATTTCAAGTCAGCATGGAGCAAACGAAGTCATGACCACAGCGGAAGAGAACGCCCTGGCCGCCAACGCGGCGGGTGAGTACGGCGCAGACAGCATCAAGGTCTTGAAGGGTCTGGAGGCCGTGCGCAAGCGACCGGGCATGTACATCGGCGATACCGACGATGGCACGGGTCTGCATCACATGGTGTTCGAGGTGGTGGACAATGCCATCGACGAGACTTTGGCCGGCTATTGCGACCGGATCGACGTGATCTTGCGCATCGATGGTGCCGTGACCGTGCGCGACAACGGTCGTGGCATTCCCACCGAGATCCATCAGGAGGAGGGACGCTCCGCCGCCGAAGTGATCATGACCGTCTTGCATGCGGGCGGCAAGTTCGATCAGAACTCCTACAAGGTCTCGGGCGGTCTGCACGGGGTCGGTGTTTCGGTGGTCAACGCCCTCTCCGAGCATCTGGAATTGACCATCAAGCGCAATGGCGAGGTGTGGTATCAGGAGTATCGCGAAGGGGATCCGGTGGCGCCGATCCGGCGCATCGGCGAGACCAGGGGCACCGGCACCGAGGTGACGTTCCGTCCCAGCCGTCAGGTCTTCACCGATATCGTCTTCTCGTTCGACATCCTGTCGCAGCGGTTGCGTGAATTGTCGTTTCTCAATTCGGGCGTGAACATTTACATCCGCGAAGAGGCGACGGAAAAGGATCATCATTTTCATTACGAGGGCGGGATCCGTTCGTTCGTCGAGCATCTGAACCGCACCAAGACGCCGTTGATGAGTCCGCCGATCTATTTCACCGAGTTGAAAGGGGTGATCCAGGTCGATGCCGCGTTGCAGTGGAACGATTCCTATCAGGAAAACGTCTACTGTTTCACCAACAACATCCCGCAGCGCGATGGTGGGACGCATCTGATCGGTTTCCGTTCGGCGTTGACGCGGATTCTGAATCAATACGCCTTGTCCACCGGTCTGCTCAAGAAGGACAAGGGGGCCACCCTGACCGGTGAGGATTGCCGCGAGGGGTTGACGGCAGTGCTTTCCATCAAGGTGCCGGATCCCAAGTTCTCTTCCCAGACCAAGGAAAAACTGGTCTCCTCCGAGGTGCGCACGGCGGTGGAAGGGGTGATGGCCGATCATCTCACCACCTATTTCGAGGAGCATCCCCAGGAGGCGAAGCGGATTCTCGCCAAGTCGGTGGAGGCGGCCACGGCGCGCGAGGCGGCCCGCAAGGCGCGCGAATTGACCCGGCGCAAGAGTGCGTTGGAGATTTCCTCCCTGCCCGGCAAGCTGGCCGATTGTCAGGAGAAGGATCCGGCCTTGAGCGAACTTTATCTGGTCGAGGGGGATTCGGCAGGCGGTTCGGCCAAGCAGGCGCGGGATCGGAAGTTTCAGGCGATTCTGCCGCTCAAGGGCAAGATCCTGAATGTGGAAAAGGCCCGCTTCGACAAGATGCTCTCCTCTGCCGAGGTGGGCACCTTGATCACGGCCCTTGGCACCGGAATCGGGGCCGAGGAGTACAACATTGCCAAGCTGCGCTATCATCGCATTATCATCATGACCGACGCGGACGTGGATGGCTCGCACATCCGCACGTTGTTGTTGACTTTTTTCTTCCGGCAATTTCCGGAGATCATCGAGCGGGGCTATCTCTACATTGCCCAGCCGCCCTTGTACCGGTTGGCGCGCGGCAAGTCGGTGCGTTATCTCAAGGATGAGGAGGCGCTGGTCGAGGTGTTGCTGGAGGGGGGCTTGGAAGGGGTGGAGCTGGTGACCGCCGAGGGGCCGTTGTCGTCCCAGGAGTTGGGTGTGGTGGTGCGGGAGGCGCGGCGTTATCAGGTATTGTTGGATCGTTTGTCGCGTCGTTATGACCGGCGGGTGGTGGCAGCGGCGGTCGAGCGGGTGCGGGTGAGTGGCGAAGGTCTGGCCGAGCACGGGCAGGCGATGGCGTTGGCCGAGCGGCTGCGTGGCGTGTTGGAGCTGGAAGATGGTGCGGGTCGTCTGGCGGTGCGGGTCGAGCCGGAGGCCGAAGAGGGGTATGCGTTGGTGATCGTGCGGACCGTGCACGGGGTGCCGATGGAGGCCCGGTTGGATGGCGAGTTGATCCGTTTGCCCGAATACCGGGAGATGGCGCAGTTGGCCGCGCGGGTCGGGGGGCGTTTGGGGGAGGGTGCCCGGTTGCGCAAGGGGGCTTCCGAGGTGGCGGTCGCCGGGTTGGAGGCGTTGTTGGGCTGGGTGATGGCCGAGGGACGCAAGGGGTTGTCGATTCAGCGTTACAAAGGCTTGGGTGAGATGAACCCGGAGCAGTTGTGGGAGACCACCATGGATCCCACGATTCGCATTTTGTTGCAGGTGCGGGTGGAGGATGCCATTGAGGTGGATTCGGTCTTCACCACGTTGATGGGGGATGCGGTGGAGCCACGTCGGGATTTCATTCAGTCCAACGCATTGAACGTGGTCAATCTGGACGTGTGATCCAAACCATTGAAAAAAAAAGAGAGGGTCTGGGGGATTCTTCCCCCAGGGTTTTGACTTTGCCTTTAAAAATAAAAATTTTATAAAAATGTTTTGTTTTTAAAGGCAAAGTCAAAACCCTGGGGGAGGAATCCCCCAGACCCTCTCTTTTCTTTCAATGGATGGGTTTGAAAGTTGATCCTCGGATTCAAGGAGATGCGCTCATGCTGCAAGCGGTCCACGCGGAGGTCGATGAGAAGGGGCAGGTGAGATTGTTGGAGCCGATTCTGTTGCCGGGGCGACATCGGGCCATTCTCACCGTGTTGGATCCTTTGGAAAAGGAGTGTGTGGAACGGTTGGAGGAACCTAAAGGAAGCCACAGAACCATATTGAGATTCCTGGAGGAGAATCCTTTGTCGGTTGCGGATCGTTTGAGCGCCGAAGAGATGGAAGCCCAGATTCGCGAGGAACGAGAGGGGTGGAATTGAGTCGCCTTTTTTATCTTGATAGTTGTATTGTTATTTATTTGGTGGAGGAGCATCCCGTCCATGCGCCGGTCATCAGACAGATTCTGGGGCAAAAAGCGGGGATTGTCTGTTTCAGTGCTTTGGTGGAACTTGAAGCCATGGTTCTTCCCCTGCGGCTTGGCCAGGATCATCTGGTGAGGAGATTTCAGCGTTTCTTTGAGACGTGTCAAAGACTTTCCATACCGGATCCAGTCTATCTTCGGGCTGCTGAATTGCGAGCCGGATATGGCCTGAAGACGCCCGATGCCATGCATTTGGCGATTGCCAAACATCATGCTTGTGATGAGTTATGGACGAACGATAATCGATTGGATGCTGTTTCTTTGGGAATGGTTCGAAATATTTTAGTGGACAGGGTATGATTCTTAACGCGCACCCATTTCGGGACGTTGAATCTTGAGAGTGACAGGCGTCGCCTGCGGCAAGCGCGCCAAAGGCAAAAGTCCCAGAGGCTCTCGCCCTTGGACCCCGTTGACATTGGATGCGGTTTGATTCTGGAAGGATCGAATGCGTGATTTCGCCACTCCGGTGGGTTCTTTCTGGCTGCATACCCAGGGCCATGCCATCACGGCGCTTGCCAGTGCGCCTCCCGGAGAACCGGCAGATCCCGGTTTGACTGCTCAGGTTGCCCAGTGGTTGCAGCGCTATTTTTCCGGTACGGCTCCCTCCCTGGAAGATCTCCCTTCTTTGCAACCCTCCGGCACGCCGTTTCAGCAACGGGTCTGGGAAGCTTTGCGTGCGATTCCGGCTGGTCAGGTGATCACCTATGGCATGCTTGCCCAACGGATCGGCTCGGCACCGCGCGCCGTGGGGGGTGCCCTGGCGGCCAACCCCATTCCCATTCTGCTGCCTTGTCATCGGGTGGTGGCAGCCAATGGCGATCTGCGCGGTTACAGTGGCCTGGGGGGGATGAAGTCGAAACAGTTCCTGCTGGAACTCGAAGGAATCGCAACCATTGAAAAGAAAGAAGGGGTCTGGGGGATTCTTCCCCCAGACCCCTTCTTTCAATGATTTTTTGGCGCCCGGTCCCGGAAGTACGCATCCTTGCGTCCGACCGGAACCGGGCGTTGCACGGGGATTAACCCCGTTCCTTCAACCAGTTGGCGATGGCCGGCGGGATCTCTTTTTGGGAGCGTCCGCTGACATAAACGCCGATGTGGCCGCCATTGAAGGCCACTTCCTGGTAATCCGAGCTGCCCACATACTGTTTGAGGGCTTTGGAGGCATCCGGGGGCACCAGATGATCCTTGGTGGCATAGACGTTGAGGACCGGCATGGTGATGTTGGCCAGATCCACACGCCGCTCGCCGATCTTGACGTTGCCCTTGATCAACCCGTTCTTCTGGAAGAAATCCTTGGCAAACTGACGGAAAGCCTCTCCCGCCTGATCCGGCGAATCGAAGATCCACTTTTCCATGCGCAGGAAATTCTTCAGTTTCACCTTGTCATCCAACAGATCCACCATGTCCAGATATTTCTGACCGGTCAGCCGGTAGGGATTCATGGAGAGGAAGGTGAGATTGAGCATGTCCCCCGGAATGTTGCCGAGGGTGTCCACCAGCAGATCGATATCCAGATCCCGGACCCACATACTCAACAGGTTATCCGGGGTGTGGAAATCGACCGGGGTGACCATGGTGACCAGATTGCGCACGCGGTCGGGATGCAGGGAGGTGAAACACAGGCTGAACGCCCCACCCTGACAGATGCCCAGCACGTTGACCCGGTAGATGTCATGGCGCGTGCGGATGAAATCCACGCAATGTTTGATGTAGCCGTTGATGTAGTCATCCAGCCCCAGGAACCGGTCCGAAGCATCCGGATAGCCCCAGTCGATGAGATAGACATCCATGCCTTCGTCCAGCAGACCCCGGATCATCGAACGGTCTTCCTGGATGTCGGTCATGTAGGGACGGTTGACCAGTGCATAGACCACCAGCACCGGCACCCGGTGGGGATTGTCCACCCGTGGGATGTAGTGATACAACGTGACCTTGTCGTCACGAAAGACCGCTTCCTTGGCGCTGATGCCGGATTCGATCGGACCGACTTCGGTGAAGGTCTTGACTCCGGCGGCGAGCTTTTGGTTGAAGCGGGCCAGCTCCTCCACCGCCTTTTCGGGATTGATGGCGAACGGGAACATGGATTATTCTCCTTTCTGGGCAGAAGCGGCGGCCACCGGGGCAGCAGCCTGGGCAGGCTTGCTGGTATTGCCGATGCGCACCGTCTTCTTGATGACCGTTTTCTCTGCCGACTCCGCGCCGCTTTCCACGGTCGGGGCGGTCAGTACCTCTTCGAGCTGCTGTTTCAACTCGGCCAACTCTTCGCGCAGACGACGCACGCCAAGTTTTTCCATGTCATCGCGCATGGCGCGGATTTCGGCGGAGGCATCCTTGCCTTTCAGGTCGTGCAGCACATCTTCCAGTTCACTGACCCGGCGACGCAGCGTGCTGATCTGACGATGGGCGCTGTCCAGTTCACGGCGGGTGGGCATGTTCACGGCAGCCAGGGAACTGTCCATCATTTCGGCCATGTTGCGCCGCACCCGCATCATGGCGTTGACCATGCGGGAATTGATTTCATTGTATTCCTTGCTGCTGACCGTGGCGGCGTTGGCCTCTTCGTTGCAGTCCACCCACAGCACGTAAAGATCCCGCATGGTCTGCAAGGATTTGCCTTCGGCACCCATTTCCAGCAGTTTGCGATGCAGCAGATCCAGGGCGCGCTTGGACGATTCGTTCATCACCTTCTGGAACTCTTCGAAGGCTTTGCGATATTCCAGGGTCAGACGCATTCCTTCCTGGATTTTCTCCTGCTTTTCGCGGTTGAAGCCCACACCAGGCACGGAGAGAAAACGGCTCAGGGTCTCTTCGGTGACTTGTCCACCGGCCAGCAGGGCGCGCATGGTGTCGTTGGAAAAAGCCGGATTGGAGCCGAGAAAATCGGTCCACGCCTTCATCGGACGGCTCAAAAAGGCGGTCATGTCCTCCATTTTGCCCATGCCGGCCAGATTGCCCATGCCACCCATGGCGTTCATGGCGCCGAACAGCGATTCACTGCCCTGGCCGAACATCGATTTGGCCTGCTGGATCGCCTTGTCGAGTTGCGAGGTCCACTCCTGGGTCATGTTGCCGGCTTCCGACATCCCCTGGAAGAGTTTGAACACTTCGCGTCCCATGCGCATGAACTCCTCCATGGAACCCATGGCGTGTTTCATGGCCATGGCTTCGGGCGTCTGCGTCGGGGCCATGAATGGATTGGGCCAGTTTTTCATCCCTTCACGGAAAAAGTTCATCGGGTTTTCGGTCTGCCAGGTATTGGTCCAGTTGCTCTGGGTCACATCGGACCAGTCTTCCCACATCTTGCGTTGCAGGTTTTGCCACCCGGACATCCAATCAGTGGAAAACGGATTGTTGTTCATGCTCAACTCCTTGATGGGGATTGATCAGAAAACGGTCTTGGATGACGAATTATTTAAAAACTTGCCAAGATGTTCTGACGAATCCAATGACTTAAGCTTTGTCGCGTCCGTGATGAACGGACAGAATTTGGACGGCGCGTCCCTGCGCCGTGACTGCGGGGCTGTTGTCCCACCTTGCGTCGGACGCTAAAGGTCGCCCCGACATCGGATGGAATAAAGATGATTTATTCCAAGCCGGCTTTCGCTTCTTCCACCAGTTTGGTGATGTTTTTCTCGATCAGGTCTTTCAGTTCGTTCTGTCCCTGAGTCAACACTTCCATGGTGCGTTTGGCGTTGTCCACCATCATTTTGCCGAGGTTGGTGGCAATATCGGCCTGGGTGGAGACCGCTTCCTGGATGGTCTTGGCAGAGCTGAGTTCTTTGAGCTGTTTGGCACCGGCGGTGATGAATCCTTCAGCCGCTTCGAGCTGCTGTTTGGTCAGTTCCTGCACGGTGCGGTCGTTGATTTTTTGCAGATCGGAGATGGAGTCCATCATTTTTTTGGTCAATTCCGTCATGCGTTCAGCAACCTTGTTATTGTCCATGGCTTGGTCCTTGTCGATTGGGTTCACATGTCGTTGCAGATTGCTGCAATGCAACAATGGTGCGATGCAGCATAAAGGAACGATGGGGCTATGTCAAAGATTTTTTTTGGAGGTGATGCGATTTTTGCATCACCCCTGTTCCGAGGGGTCTCCCTCTTTTTTTTTCGGGGGCGCGCCCAGTGTCAGGGAGAAGATGCCCCCATGAAGCGAGTGCCACATCTCCAGGTTGCGCCGTCCCATTTCGGTGATCAGGCTCAACGGGTCCGGAGCGGATTGGAAGAAGGTTCTTTGATCCATGAAGGCATCGAGGCTCTGTTTCATCCACTCGCCCAAAGCCTCTTGCAGCGTATCCCCGTAGAAGCGGATGATCATTTGCAGGGCGTCGGAGTCGAAGACCGGGTGGCCCTTGTCCTCCTGTTCGCTGATGATCTGCAACAGGATGAGTCGGGTCAGATCCGCGCCCGTGCGGTTGTCGAGAACCTGGAACGGGATGCGGTTCATGACCAGATCCCGCACCCCGTCCAGGGTGATGTAGGCCGACTGCTCGGTATCGTACAGGCGTCGGTTGGCGTATTTTTTGATGATGCGAACCGGGGTCTCATCCATGACAAAAAGTTGGCCTCTCGTGGTCGCCCGTGAATGGATAACGATCAGTGAATGAACTGACCGCCGTTGATATCGATGTTGGCGCCGGTGATGAATCCGGACTGTTCGTTCGCCAGGAACGAAACCACCCGTGCGATTTCGGTGGGTTCGGCGAGACGACCGGCCGGGATTTGCGCGATGATCGTTTGCAGCACGTCTTCACGGATTTTCTTCACCATTTCCGTGGCCACATAGCCGGGGCTGATGGTGTTGACCGTGACGTTCTTGCGGATGCCTTCCTGGGCCACGGCCATGGTGAAGCCATGCATGCCGGCCTTGGCGGCGGAGTAGTTGGCCTGACCGAACTGACCCTTGCGGCCGTTGACCGAGGCGATGTTGACAATGCGGCCATAGCCACGATCCAACATGCCCGGGAAGACCTGGCGGGTCATGTTGAACACGCTGTCGAGGTTGACGCCGATCACCTGGTTCCATTGATCCGAGGTCATTTTCTTGAGCACGCTGTCGCGGGTGATGCCAGCGCAGTTGACCAGGACTTCCACGGGTCCGACTTCGGCTTCGATTTTGGCGACCGCCTGCTTGCAGGACTCGAAATCCGCCACGTCGGCCTCGTACACAGTGATGTTCAGTCCTTCCGCCTGCATGGCCGCCTTCCAGGCGTCCAGATTGGGGCACTCGAAGACCGGAGCACAGGTGGTGACCACCCGATACCCCTCTTTGGCCAACGTTCTGCAAATTTCCGTGCCGATGCCGCCAGCGCCACCCGTCACCAATGCCACTTTTCCACTCATGATTCCGTTCTCCTTGTGTTGCAGGTTGTCCCTATGATTGATACTTGCGGATTGTTCCCGATCGGCGCGCATCGTCGAGCTGCGATCCGGTTGTTCCTCCGGTTGGGAGGCGTGTGCCGGCAGGTGCGCGGCCCGCTTTCGGGTAAGTTATGTTAATTACCTCTTTTTCGCGCGTTTGAAAAGGGTGTGTTTATCGCTTCGCTTGTTTTGTCTGGGTAGGGCGTGTCATAGTGGGGGCAGCGAGTGGATCGAAAGCCCGACAACGGGATGAACGAGGGTGGCACGGACATGGTCTTTACGCGCATTTGGCAACGGTTGCGTCTGGATGTCAAGTTGATCGGCTCGACGCTGGTGCTCTTGGCGATTCCGACAGTGCTGCTTGGCTGGCACACCATCACCACCGAACAGCGGGCATTACAGGAGCGCATCGACAGCCAGGGCACGTCACTGGCCGAAGCGGCGGCGATTTTTTCCATCGAACCTCTGCTCACCCTGGATGACACCATCCTCGCCGGTTACGTCAAGCGGCTGACCCGCACCCAATACGATGTTGATTTTGTGCGTATTCTCGATATCAATGGCCGGGTGGTCGCCCATGCCCAGGCTCCGGATCCGGTCGCCTTCACCAGCGATCACGGCGCGGTGCAGCTTTTTCGCGCCAACGTGCTGGTGGAACCCGACGACACCGAACCCATCGGCGTGGTCGAACTGGGACTTTCGACCCGGCATGCCGATCAGGCTGCCACAGCCCGGATGCATCGGCTGATTGCGGCCTTTCTGGGGATTTTTCTCTTGCTGGGCTTTTCGCTGTCGTTGCTGTTGAAAAAAAACGTCACCGATCCGGTCCGTCGTCTCGACCGGCATGCCAAGGCCCTGGGCCAAGGCGACATGGAATCGGTGATCGTGATTCCGAGCGAAGACGAAATGGGCCGTCTGGCCGCAGCCATGGATGCCATGCGGCGCGACATCCGCGAATCCCATGCCGTGGTCCGGCGTCAGGAGGAGTATGTCGCCAGTCTGGTGGACAGCGCCCTGGACATGATTCTCACCGTGGATCCCTCCCAGCGGATCGTGGTGTTCAATCCGGCAGCGCAGAAGACCTACGGCTATGGCATGGATGAGGTCACAGGGCAACCCGCCGCGCTGCTGTGTGCCGATCCGGCCGAGGCCGAGCGGATGTTTGCCACCATTCACGCCGGGGGCAAGTTCATCGGCGAACTGACCGGACGCCGCAAGGATGGCACCACCTTTCCGGTTTTCATGTCCGCGTCGTTGCTCAAGGATCGCAAGGGTCAGGTGATCGGCGCTCTGGCCAGTTCCCGCGACATCACCGAACAAAAACAGGTCGCCGCGCTGGAACGGGCGCGCAAGGCCGCCGAAGCGGCCAATCAGGCCAAGAGCGCCTTTCTGGCCGTGATGAGCCACGAAATCCGCAGTCCGATGAATGGGGTGATCGGCATGGCCGATCTGCTCTCGGCCACCGAACTGGCCGATGAACAGCGCCAGTATGTGGAGATCATTTTGCGTTCCAGCCATTCATTGCTGGCGTTGCTGAACGATATTCTCGATTTTTCCAAGGTCGAGGCCGGGGCGATGAAGCTGGAATATACCGACTTCAAGCCGCGCGAAGTGGTGCGCATGGCCTGTGAAATCCTGGCGGCCACAGCCCGCAGCAAGGGACTTGCCCTGCACGAGGAGATTGATCCCGGCGTGCCGGAATGCGTCAGCGGGGATGCGTTGCGTTTGCGGCAGATTCTGGTCAACCTGGTGGGCAATGCCATCAAGTTCACGCCGGCTGGCGAGGCGCGGGTGCGGGTTGTCGTGGCCGGAGGCGAACCGGCGCTGGAGGGTTTCCCGATCCAGTTGCAGTTCACGGTGGCGGATACCGGTGTGGGTGTTCCGCTGGACAAGCAGGAGATCATCTTCGACCGTTTCAGTCAGGCGGATCTCTCCACCACGCGCCGTTTCGGGGGGGTTGGGTTGGGATTGACCATCTCCCGGCAGTTGGTGGAGTTGATGCATGGCCGGATGTGGCTGGAGAGCGGCGGGGAGAATCAGGGGAGCGCCTTTCATTTTCTGGCCCGTTTTCAGCCGTGTCGCGCAGGAGCGGTCAAGGTGGCGTCGTCCGATGCGCCGTTGGTGGAGAGTCGCGTCTTGCGGGTGCTGGTGGTGGATGACGGGGTGGACAACCGGATTCTGGCAGCGCACATTCTGGGGCGTGTGGGTCATGTGGTCGAGCAGGCCGTGGATGGTCTGGATGCCTTGGACAAGCTGGCGCACGCCTCGTTCGATGTCGTGTTGATGGATGTGCAGATGCCGGAGATGGATGGCATCGTGGCCACGCGGCAGATTCGCGACGGGGTGTTGGGCGCGACGGTTGCCCGTGTGCCCATTCTGGGGGTGAGCGCCGGGGCGTTGCAGGAGGAGATGGAACGGGGATTGGCGGCGGGCATGGATGAGTTTTTGACCAAGCCCTACCGGGCGCGGGTTTTGCTGGAGGCGGTGACCCGTCTGGCCGGGCGGGGCGGGGTGTTGTGAGCGGGATGCTGTTGTCATTGCGCGGGGTGAAGATCGCGCCGTTGCCGCTGATCGGGCTGGAGGTCGGGCGGGGTGAGTCGGTGGCGGTGTTGGCCGGGGAGGGGGCGGGCAAGAGTCGGTTGTTGCGGGTCATGGCCGGATTGTTGGCGCCCGAGGCCGGAGAGGTCGTCTGGCAAGGGGAGGCGGGTGGCATCGGGGTGGTGTTCCGGGTGCCGGATTTGCGGTTTTTGTGTGCCACCCCTCGTGAGGAGGTGC
Source organism: Magnetococcales bacterium (assembly GCA_015234115.1). Lineage (GTDB taxonomy): Bacteria > Pseudomonadota > Magnetococcia > Magnetococcales > Magnetaquicoccaceae > Magnetaquiglobus. The sequence continues at coordinate 44,882 of JADFWP010000007.1, read as the reverse complement.
AGTTGACTCCGGCGGCGCGCGGGCTGCTGGCGGGCGAGGCGTTGCGGGTGCGGACCGAAGAGGCGCTGTGTTGGGCCGGGGTGGAGGCCGGGTTATGGGATCGGGAGTGGTCCTGGTTGTCGGCTGCCGGGCGTTATCGGGTGGCGGTGGCGGCGGTGTTTGCGGCGCGTCCGCAATTGATGCTGTTCGATGAGCCGGGTAACATGCTTTCCGACGCGGGCGAGGAGGGGTTGGTCGAGAGTTTGCGGCATTTTGCCGAGGTTCACGGCGTGGCGACGGTGATTTTCACCAGTCGTGCGGCCCGCGCCCGGCGTTTTGCGGCGCGTGTCGTTTCGTTGAACGCATGAGAGTCAACGGGGTCCAGGGGCCAATGGCCCCTGGTGGGGTCCAGGGGCGAAGCCCATGGGACTTTAGCCTTTGGCCTTTGGCGCGCTTTGCCGCAGGCGACGCCGTTGAGCCGGAAACGCATGATCCCGAAATGGGCATGGTTTAAACAAAAAAATTTAAAGTTTTGTTTTTTAAAGTCAAAACCCTGGGGGATGAATCCCCCAGACCCCCTCTTTTCTTTAAATTGTGTGTATCTTGGAATGATCGCGGTTTATAAAAATAAATGGTTCGCAAAATTTGCCAATAAGGAGCATATATCCGATATCAGGCTATGCGAAGTGGTGAAAGAGATCATAAACGGGAAAATTGATGCGGACTATGGTGGCGGTCTCGTCAAGCAGCGTATTGCCAGGGAGGATGCGGGCAAGTCCGGTGGATATCGTGCCATCATCCTTTATCGCCGAAGTGAGCGGGTGTTTTTTGTTTATGGATTTGCCAAAAACAGGCAGGAGAACATCAGTCAGGTCGAAGAGCGTGCATTCAAGGATTTGGCAGAAATCTTATTTTCGAGATCCGTTGCCGATCTGAAGATCATGCTTGAAACAGGAATGCTGCTGGAGGTGTCATGTGATGAGCAAACGTCAGTCGTATCAGAGTGAGGCTCTGGAGGCCATCCATCAAACCATATCCGATATGTTTGCTGTTGGTGTTGTGGATCAACAGACCATGGACCGGTTCGATGACGTATGTCTGGAGCGTGCGTGTGAATCTTCATGCGATGAAAGTGGAGAAATGCGAGAATATGTGGCGGGCTTGGCTGTTCCGGTCGCGTGAACGGATGGCATGATTTTCTCAACCCATTGATAAAGAGGGGCGGGTGGGATTTGTTCTTCGGGTTTCTGTTAAACCGCACTCATTTCGAGATGTGTACTTCGTCAACGGGGTCCAGGGGCCAATGGCCCCTGGTGGGGTCCAGGGGCGAAGCCCATGGGACGTTAGCCTTTAGCCTTTGGCGCGCTTTGCCGCAGGCGCGCCTCCTGGTCGCCGCAGGCGACGCCGTTGAGCCGGAAACGGATGATCCCGAAATGGGCATGGTTTAAACAAAAAAATTTAAAGTTTTGTTTTTTAAAGTCAAAACCCTGGGGGATGAATCCCCCAGACCCCCCTCTTTTCTTTCAATCGTTTTTTTTCAACCGCTCCTTGCAAGGATGCCCTTCATGTTTGACGCCATTCCGGATCCGCAACATCAACTGTTCCAACTCGACAACGGCCTGACCGTGGGGGTTTTCCCCATGCCGTGGCTGCACGAGGTGGGCGCCACCCTGATGGTGCGGGCCGGCAGCCGCTTTGAAGATCCCCAGCAGGCCGGAATCGCCCATTTTCTGGAACACATGCTTTTCAAGGGCACCACCGCCATTCCGGATCCGACCCGTTTTCACGCCCATATCGAATCCATGGCAGCCGACATGAACGCGGCCACGGGTCAGGAGACCAATGCCTATTGGATCACCCTGCCTCCCGAGTGGCTGCAAACCGGTTTTACCGCCTTTTGCGACATGTTCACCCAGCCGGCGCTGTCGGATATCGAAACCGAACGGCGCGTGATCCTGGAAGAGATGCGGGAAGACGAAAACGATCAGGGGGAACTGGCGGTTCCTTCGGTGTTGGGCGGCATGGCTTTGTGGCCTGGTCATCCCCTGGCCCGTTCGGTGCTGGGGAGCCGGGAGAGCGTGGGACGGATTCAATTGCCCGCCTTGCGGGATTATCTGGCCCGTCACTACCGGGCCGGCAACATGGCGTTGGCCTTTTGCGGTCCCATCGAACCGGAGCAGGTCCTTGCCCTGGCCAATGCCACGCTGGGTCATCTGCCGGCGGGACCGAGAACGCCGACCGCCCCTCCCAGTCATCTGCCCGCCGGTCCCCACTGGGTGGCCATCGACGACCAAAGCTCCCAGTTTTCCTTGTCGTTGTTTTTCCGCACCCGTGGGTTTCGGGATGCGGGCTTTTATCAGGCCGCTGCCTTGCGTCGGCTGCTGGATGATGGTTTTTCTTCGCGTCTGCAAGCGGTGGTGCGGGAGCGTCGTGGTTTGGCCTATGACGTATGGTCGGCCTTCACCACCCATTCGGATGCCGGATTTCTGGAGGTGGGAGCCAGTTTGTCCCCGGATCATCTGGACGAAGCGTTTCAATTGCTTTTTGAGCAGCTCGACACCCTGATCCAGACCCCTCCCGCCCCGGAGGAGTGGCAGCGGTTGTTGATTCGTTGGCGTGCCGGTCTGCTGGTCACGTTGGATCGCCCGGCGGAGTTGATCGAACGGTATGTGGCGGATCGACTGTTTGACGCTGCCGAGAGTCTGGATTATTCCTGGCAACAGGCGCGTGCGATCGATCCTGCCCGACTGCCCGATTTTGCCGCGCAGTTGCTGCGTTCGGAAAATCTTGCTGTGGTTCTGGTCGGGCCGGGTGCGCGCAAGATTTTGCCGCGTTTGAAAACCCTGCATGCCCGTCTGGAAAGGCGTTGAAATCAAATCATTGAAAAAAAGAGGGGGTCTGGGGGATTCATCCCCCAGGATTTTGACTTTAAACCGCATCGATTTCGAGATGTGTCATTTGTCAGTGGGGTCCAGGGGCCAATGGCCCCTGGTGGGGTCCAGGGGCGAAGCCCTTGGGACTTTGACTTTGGCCTTTGGCGCGCTTTGCCGCAGGCGCGCCTCCTGGTCGCCGCAGGCGACGCCTTTGAGCCAAAAACGCATGATCCTGAAAGGGGCGCAGTTTAAACAAAAAAAATTCTAAATGTTTATGTTTAAAGTCAAAACCCTGGGGGATGAATCCCCCAGACCCCCTCTTTTCTTTCAAAAGTGGTGTCTGCTCAACCCAGCCACTGGGCGATCACCTGGGGATGGAACTCCCATTCAAAGAAGCCCGCCACTCCGGCAAGCATTCCGAACCCGCCGAATACGCCCGCCAGCATGGCCATCCAGCGTCGGTTGGTCAGGCTGCTGACCCCCAGCATGGCAATGGCGATGTCGATGCTGGCTTCCGCCATGTCGAATTGATCGTCACGGTAGTTGAGACTTTCATAATTTTTTTCGTGTTCTTCCGCCTGCTTTTTGATTTGTTCTTTTTCCTGGTTCCAGACCTTGATCTGGGCCTGCAACGCCGCGATTTTCTCTTCCAGCGCGGCGTTGAACGCTGCCGTATTTCCGGCTCGGGATTGCTCGATCTGCATCAATTGCAGCGTGTTTTCCCCTACATGCTGTTTGGTGCTTTTGGCCTGGAAATAGGCCCAGGAATCCACCGCCTTGGATTGTTCCTGACTCATGGCCTGCGCAATGTTGCCATCCTTGACATTGAACACCCCCAGCAGGGTGGCCAGCAATGTCACGGCGGCGGAAACGACGAAATTGAAACGCGCATCCGGATTGTCGCCTTCCCGGGAATCCGGATTCGTGTTGGAATTCTGCTCGTGATCCATGCTCGTCTCCTGCTCAGTGCATGTCACCCTGACCTGTTCGTCCCCTGGGATTCTTCGTGATTTCAGGGCTTGGCAGGCTGAAGGCCTTTCATGTAGGCGACGATCTCCGGATTGCCGGAGGATTCCGCCACGCTGAACGGGGTTTCCTGGTGATTGTTGGTGTGTTTCAGGTTGGCCTTGTGGTCAACGAACCATTTCACGGTCTCCAGAGAGCCGGATTCGATGGCGTAAAAAACTGGCGTCTCACCCCCGATATCGGTCACTTCCAGCGGCACCCCCATGGCGGCCAGCAGATTGCACAACTCGACATGGCCACCAAAGGCCGCATAATGCATGACCGACCAGCCGCCAAAAACCGTTGCCTTCAGGTTGACGCCGCGCTGGATCAGCATGCGCATGGCCTCCACACTTCCCAGATAGGCCGCCACATGGATCGGGCTGACCCGTTTGGGATCCATGGTGTTGATGTCCACGCCCGAAAGGATCAAGGCCTGCAACTCGTTGAATCGTTTTTGCTGGATCAGTTGTCTGAACTGTTGATTGAGGGGATTGGGACTTGCCTCCAGCATGGTCACCGCGAAGGAGACATGATTGGAAGCAGCCACAGCCGGTCCCGCAATCCATGGAGCGGTCACAAACCAGGCAAAAAGCAACACCATACAATGCTTGAACGAGAGAGACATGGATGGATTCCTTGTTTTTCGGAATGGAGCGGACGAAATGATAACATAAGCATTCACCGGGGCGCATTGCAAGGGAAAATATTGAAAAAAAGAGGGGGTCTGGGGGATTCATTCCCCAGGGTTTTGACTTTAAATAAAAAATTTTTAAAAATATTTTATTTAAAGTCAAAACCCTGGGGGATGAATCCCCCAGACCCCCTCTTTTATTTCAAAAGTGTACCTCTCTAAGCAACCGTACCAGAGCAACCCCATCCGCACGCTCCAGGGCGTGATCGTTGCCGATGGTCACGGCAGGTCGCGCCTGCTCGTGCAGGGCCACCACCTTGCCCATGTCCTGACTCCAGGTCGGGACCGTGTTGTCCCCGAACAGGGCGAACGAGTCGCGCCGTACAATGGAATCATACCTGGCTTTGGGATGCGGTTGACGATTGAGCCAATAAAGCAGGGTGCCGGGACGCTCGCGGGTGAGATCGTCGTAGAGGGATTTGGAACGGTTGAGGGTCGAAAGCCCCATCACCGGAGCCATCATGGCCAGGGGAGTGCTGGCGATGAGTCCCGCCACTTCGGCCTTGTCGGTGCCGAGGTGGGGCGTGGCAATGGTGATCAGGGTATCGATGCCGAGCGTCGGTTCCTGGACCATCAGCAGTCGCGCCACCACGCCGCCGGCGGAATGGCCCACCAGAATGGTGCGTTCCTTGCCGCGTTGCGCACGGATCGCGGCCAGAATCTCTTTCAAGGCAGCGGATTGAATCATCAGCGGGGCTTCGGAAGGCAGATCGGCCAGATAATAGGCTTGAGCCCCTTTCGGTGCGCTGGCGCGGAAACGAACGTCACCCGCTGTGCCGGTTGCGGTCACTCCACCGCCTGATTCCCACCCCACGGCTTCCAGTTCGCTGGTGATGCCGCTGCGGCTCCAGGCGTCATCCCCGCTGAAATAGCCATGAATCAAAATGATCACATCCGCTCGTGCCGGTCCCGCTGCGCCCGATACCAGCAACATGCACAACGCGACAAGCCAGGCAGACCATTGGGTCATTTTGGAGAACTCCATCCCGCAACCGGGTGCGGTTCAATCGCGTTTTTCCAGGGCTTTCAGAAAGAACGATTGAAAATCGTTCGTTTCCCCGTCACCCGAACGTTGTCCGATAATTTCCGGTCGGTTGGTCGAAATCCGTGCCTGTACGCCGGTGCCCGGTTCCACCACCTGCCGGACGGCACGCGCCCGATCCACGCGACGATAAAGTTGCAATAAAACCGGATGGGATATGCTGATCATTTTGGCCTCGCCTTCTTTGTCGATGCAGATATCGGTGAATCTCCTTTGTCTGGCAGATACTTAATGAATCGTCTGTTCCGGGAATATTCTTGACTCTTTTTTACGGCAGTTACCGGTTTGGTGACACTTTTGAAAGAAAAGAGGGGGGCTGGGGGATTCATCTCCCAGGGTTTTGACTTTAAACAAAAAAATAGTTAAAATTTTTGTTTAAAGTCAAAACCCTGTGGGATGAATCCCCCAGACCCCTCTTTTCTTTCCAGCGTATTTTTCTCGAAACGGTTGCCGTTGCTGCCAGAATCCATCCTGGAACGATGTGGTACAATCTTGCGCGCTGCGCCAGGACTCCTTATTGTGTCATGGTGTCGGTCCCGGCAGTCTGCTATCATGGATTGCGGGAGTTTGATTTGTCACCTTTTGATCGGAGGGTTTGGAAATGGCCGTTTGGGGAAAACAGGGATTGGGGTGGATGGTGGCGGGTGTCGTGATGACCGCTGCCTCGCTTTGGGCTTCGGACACACCTCCGGCCGAAAGCGAGCGCCCCCCCTTGAAGCACGTCCCGTCGGCCAATTGCGGCGCGTGTCATCAAGAGATTTTTCTGCAATGGTCCAACTCCATGCATGCCAAAAGCACCGCCCTGACCGATCCGATTCATGGCGCAGTCTATCGCATGGAGGCCGGTGATCCGTCGGAAGAGGGGGTGACCCACAAGGTGACCAAATCCTTCCCGGCCTGTCTGCAATGTCATGCGCCCATCGCCGCGCGGGACAAGACCACCAAACTCGATGCCAAACCCATGTATGCCGAAGGGGTCAACTGCGTCGCCTGTCACACCATGACCCATTTCAAGGGGGTGCAGGGTGAGGATGGCAAACCGCAACTCGGCGCTTCGGCGTATGACTATTCCAAAGACAGCCTGCAAGGTCCGGAAGGGGCCTTCCACGGCAAGCAACCCATTCCGGCACCCGGTGGCGGTGCGGAGCCCAAGGTCAACGCTTTTCCCCATCAGGCCAGATCGGCTCTGTTCAAGAGTTCCGAGATCTGTCTCGGTTGCCATCAGACCATGGTCAATCCCCAGAAGGTGGCCGTCTGCACCATTGGCGATCTGTTGTTGGGCAAGGAGGTCAAGGAGACCAAGGTCAAAGGCAAGGAGGTCAAGGAGACCCGCGATGTCGTGGCGCCCACCTGTCAATCCTGTCACATGCCGGTGCTCAACGGTTTTGCCAGCCACGAGATTCTTGGCGGACACGATCCGGAAAAGGTGCGCAAATCGGTGGCTCTGACCCTGGTCGCCCGGGAGGATGACGGCAAGATCGCCGCTGCGATCACGTTGAAAAACACCCTGCTGCACACCATGCCCAACAGCGCGCCGTTCCGCAACATGGTGCTCAAGGTCACGGCCCTCAACGACAAGGGCGAAGTGGTCTGGAGCAACTTCAAGGAGAATCCCGACAAGGAGGATCCGCAGGCTTTCCTGATCCTGAAACTGCTCAACAACGAAGGCCAGCCGGTCATGCCGCCTCAGGCCACCAAGATCGGTCCCGATTCCCGTCTCAAGCCGGGCGAGAAGCGGGTCTTGAACTACTCGTTGCCGGCCTCTGGCGTCAAGAGCGTGCGCGCGGAGCTTTTCTATAATCTCATCACCAAACCCATGATGGAAAAACTGGGCGAGCAGTTGCCCGAGGAGCTGAAAAAACCGGCGCTGGTGGGACGGGCGGATGCGGTGCTGTAGAAACGGGAGCCTCGGGGGAGCTGCGGCTCCCCTGGTTTTTGTTTGCTAACCGCATCCATCTCGGGATGCGTCGTTCCATTAACAGGGGTCCAGGGGGATTATCCCCCTGGTGGGGTCCAGGGGCGAACTTGGCCTTTGGCGCGCTTTGCCGCAGGCGCGCCCTCCGGTCGCCGCAGGCGACGCCTGGGCCAAAAACGCCATATCCCGAACTGGTTGCGGTTTGGCGATACGGATCAGCAAAAGCCTCGCCCGACGCCACAGCTCACAGTGCGGCGCCTCTGACCATTGAGCGGCTGTTTGGGTGGCGTGCGGCCTGGAATGTCAAGTTGATTTCCTCGGAGCAGATCGGATAGAATATGCGTAAGCTTGCCGCCAGCCAAAGAGGAAGAAGCCATGCACAGCGCCACCTCCGCTCCGTTTGACACACTGGCCTTTGTGAAGGAACTGGAAACCGCCGGAATTCTTCCCGCGCATGCCGAGGCCCAGGCCAAGGCATTGGCCACGGTCGTCAGACAGATCGATGCCCGTGTGGATGAACTTGCGGCCAAACGCGAAAAGCAGACCGAAGAAAAATTCACCGCCCTGTCAGACCGCAATGATCAGCAGGTGAAAGGCCGCCTGGACGGATTGGCCACCAGACAGGAATTGGATTTCAAACTGGCTGCGGTGGAAGCCAATCTGAAACGGGAGATCGAAGCCTCCAAATCCGACACCATCAAATGGACTGCCGGGATGTTCGTTGCCCAAACGGCTTTGATCATCGGTGCGATGTTCGCCGTTATGAAAATGAACCAACCGCCTGCCTATCCTCTCCCGCCAGCCGTCCAGGAGATGCACCAGTCTGCTCCGGCTCCGGCCCGTTGATCAATCTCGTGCCCGGATTCCGATGGCGGATTCTCTGTTGCAACGGGGTCGACGCCTTTGCCAAAGCGTGCGGATTGCTGTCAAACAGATATTTCACCGTCACCCCGCCTCGATGCCCCAGTCCTCGACACGACGTTGCGCAATGAGCGCCTTGGTCTCCTCATAGCTTCTCTGCCCCCAGGCACCGTACATCTCCTGCATGAATGATTTGATTTCTTCATCCTGGGTGGATGGTGGCAGGCTCGGCAAAGGATCACGGACAGAAGAAGAATCTTCCATGAACGTCACAATCACCCGCCCTTGAAACGACCTCGGCGTTTCACCGAGCCAAGTCAGGTGGCCGTGATCATACAGGGCTTCGTAGGTGGAGAGCATGGATGGACTCCGGAAGGTTGGTTCAAGGGACTTTTACTCGGGCGTGTTGACATGTGGTGGCAGCGTGCCTTCATCTCCTGGCTGGATGGCAACTCCTTCCTACTCTATCCGATCGGATCCGGGATCGTCCAAGGAAATCCACTGGACGTTCCTTGTCTGGCGACGTTGGGTGGGTACACCGTTGAACGAACAGGCGGTCTGCCTGTAGCAAGAGACACATTTTTTTGAGGATTCTTAACAGATTTGGTAACATGAAACCATGGAATGGGAAATCACCTATATTCGAGAATCCGTGCGGTTGGAAATCGATCCGTGGCCGGTCGGCTTGAGGGCCGTCTATGTTCGCATCAAGACCCCACCAAATGATTTGCAGATTGCCAGAAGCCGGTTGAACGAGGTGCGCCATGAAAACCCATGACGAAATGGTTGCCGAATGGATGAAAGACCCGGAATTCAAAACCGCTTACGATGCCTTGGATGAGCAATTCCGCCTGGTTGATGAACTGCTGGTGGCGCGCAAGAACGCCGGAATGACGCAGCGGCAAGTTGCCGAACGGATGGGGAGCAGCACGCCATCCATTGCGCGGCTGGAAGCGGGCGGCGGCAAGGGCAAGCATTCGCCATCCATCGCCACCTTGCGCCGTTATGCCGATGCTTTTGGTTGTCGTCTGGAGATACGCTTGGTGCCGGACACGCCATGATATTGATTTTAGATATATAATTGACCGAAATCAATAATATTTATAGTTGATCTGTCAGCGATGGCCAAACGGAAGCAAGATGGGAGTGGATGAGCGGGGCTGACACCTGGTCAACCCCGCTTTGGATCCTGTTCAAACCGGAAGGAAAAATCAGGCCCGCGCGGCTTTGCCGGTGTACTGCTGTTTGCCGTACTTTTGCATGAAGCGTTCCACGCGACCGGCGGTATCCACGAGTTTGTGTTTACCGGTGTAGAAGGGGTGGCATTCGGAGCAGACGCCCAGGGTCAGGTCCGATCCGGTGGAACGGGTCTGGAAGGCGTGGCCGCAGCCGATGCAGGTGTAGGTGACGTCTTTGTACTTGGGATGGATGTCGTTTTTCATGGGTCTCGTTCCTTGACCGTCAATTGTTCATGCTGGCGAAAAATTCTGCATTATTCTTCGTGGCTTTGATTTTGTCCAGGAGGAAAGACATGGAATCCTGGGCGCCCATGGGCAGCAGGATGCGGCGCAGCACCCACAGTTTGCTCAAATCGTCCTTGTCGATCAACAATTCTTCTTTGCGGGTGGCGGAGCGGGCGATGTCGATGGCCGGGAAAATCCGCCGTTCCACCAGTTTGCGATCCAGGCTCACCTCCATGTTGCCGGTGCCCTTGAACTCCTCGAAGATCACCTCGTCCATGCGCGAGCCGGTTTCGACCAAGGCGGTGGCGATGATCGTGAGGGAGCCGCCCTCTTCGATGTTGCGCGCCGCGCCGAAGAACCGTTTGGGGCGTTGCAGGGCATTGGCGTCGATACCGCCGGACAGCACCTTGCCCGAAGAGGGGGCCACGGTATTGTAGGCGCGCGCCAGACGGGTGATGGAGTCGAGCAGGATCACCACATCGCGTTTGTGTTCCACCAGCCGTTTGGCCTTTTCGATCACCATTTCCGCCACCTGGACATGGCGGGTGGCGGGTTCGTCGAAGGTGGAGGAGACCACTTCGCCCCTGACCGACCGCTTCATGTCCGTGACCTCTTCGGGCCGCTCGTCGATCAGCAGCACCTGGAGGATCACCTCGGGATGGTTTTCGGCAATGGCGTGGGCGATGCTCTGCATCAGCATGGTTTTGCCGGTGCGGGGCTGGGCCACGATCAGGCCGCGTTGTCCCTTGCCGATGGGGCAGAGCAGATCGATCACCCGGGTGCCCGCATCCTTGTTGGCCGAGGAGTCGGGCAGTTCCATCACCAGCCGTTCGTCCGGATAGAGCGGGGTGAGGTTGTCGAAGTTGATTTTGTTGCGGGCCTTGATCGGATCTTCGTAGTTGATCTTTTCCACGCGCAGCAGGGCGAAATAGCGTTCGCTCTCTTTGGGGGAGCGGATCTGTCCTTCCACCACATCGCCGGTGCGCAGCCCGAAGCGGCGGATTTGCGAAGGCGAAACGTAGATGTCGTCCGGGCCGGGCAGATAGTTGGTATCCGGAGCGCGCAGAAAGCCGAAGCCGTCCTGCAACACTTCCAGCACCCCTTCGGCATAGATCTGGGCGTTGTTGTTGGTGCTTTCGGCCTTGAGAATGGCATAGATGAGTTCTTGCTTGCGCATTCCCATCAAGCCTTCCACATTCAGCGTCGAGGCCATTTCCGACAGGGTGGTGACCGGCAGCGCCTTCAGATCGCTCAGGTGGGTGATGGGTTGGCGATCCGGTCGCGTGGCGCTGCCTCCTTCCTGGGAAGCATGTTCCCGGCGGCCATGGGCCGGAGGTGCGGCAGGGGCACCCTCGTCTTCTCCCGGAAAAGGAGGTTGCGCCATATCCGTTGGATCGAGGAGGGGATCGGTTTGTGGTTGTATGCGTTTTTTTGGCATGCTGATGAATACGGTCTTGAGGAATTGAGAAAAGTGGAAAACAGCTCAGTCCGGTCATCCCAGGAGCGATTGAGAAGAGCGACCAGGAAGGTCCGGGCGAGTCGTTTTCGATGTTTTTTTTACCAAAACGCACGGACAGGTGCGTGGTCATGGAGTCGGGATTGGTGTTTCTGATCGGGTGTCGGGAGTGAGATGCGGGCGATCCACGATCTGGGCACGTTCCGACACGTGCCATGCTTTGACAAACTTCTGTTGCGGTCGATTTGCGTTAATTTAGGTGACAATTTTGTGAAAGTCAACCATAAAATCCCGTCCTGATGAAAATATCGTTTTACGGCTGGAGCCAGGGGTGCCATTGGGTGGGCCAGGCCGGGTTGGTCGGGGGCGGGCGGGTATGGAGTTCCTGCCAGATGGGATCGAGTCGGGCGGGCAGGGTGGCGGGATCGTGGCGGTTGTCGAGGATCCAGTGGGCCTGTTGACATTTCAATGATTCGGGCAGTTGTTGGGCGATGATCTGTTGTCGGAGTGTTGCCGGGATGTTGGGGCGTTGGGCGAGGCGTGTGTTTTGTTCTTCTCCGCAGGCCACCACCAGGATGCCGTCGCAGAGGTGGGCCGAGTGGGTTTCGAACAGCAGGGGGATTTCCAGGGCGGCGATGGTGATGGGGTGGGGTGGGGGGGTGGTGGCCCATTCGTTCAGGGTGGCGGCCATTTGTTGGAAGACGTAGGGGTGGATGAGCGTTTCGAGTTGGCGCAGTCGGGTCGGGTCGGCAAAGACCCGTTCGGCCAGCAGGGTGCGGTTGAGGGTTGGGGTTGGGGTGTCTGTGGCGAGCAGGTCGGCGCCGAAGCGGTCGGCCACCTGGGAGAGGAGCGGCGATCCGGGGGCCAGGGCGGCGCGGGCCAGTTGATCGGCATCGAGGGTGCGGGCGCCTCGTGTGCCGAGCAGGCGGGTGATGGTGGACTTGCCGCAGCCGATGGAGCCGGTGATCCCCAGAATGTAGAGCATGTTTTTTTCAGACCTCGGCAGTTGCGCGTTTTGAGGGGCGTCGTTTGTTCGTGGGGTCCAGGGGCCATTGGCCCATGGTGGGGTCCAGGGGCGAAGCCCTTGGGATTTTGGCCTTTGGCGCGCTTTGCCGCAGGCGCGCCCCCCGGTCGCCGCAGGCGACGCCTTTGGGCCGGATCAGAACCAGGCCAGGGAACGGCCCAGATACCAGCCATAGATCGCCGGACCCAGATGGAGATATCCCCAGGCGGCCAGGGCCAGATAGGGACCAAACGGAATGGGCAGCGAGCGATCACGACCCGACAGCAGGATCCAGCCGATTCCCACCACGCTGCCGATCACCGCCGCACCGAAGATGGTCAGGGGCAACGCCTGCCAGCCGAGCCACGCCCCGAGCATGGCGGTGAGTTTGACATCCCCGAGTCCCATGCCCTCCTTGCCGGTGATTTTCTGGAAGATCCAGCCGAAAAGCCACAATCCACCACCGCCGGCGGTCACTCCGATCAACCCGTTTTGCCAGGAGGCCAGGGGAGGTGCGGTTCCGGGCAGCACGGTCAACAGCAGGCCGATGGCGATGCCGGGCAGGGTGATGACATCCGGCAGAATATAGTGATGAAAATCGATCATGGTCAGGGTGATCAGCGCGTATCCCAACGCCGTGAGCGCCACGCCGGTCGGGGTGAGACCGAAGCGGTACAAGGTGGAGACGGTGAGCAGGGCGGTGATGAGTTCGACCAGCGGATAGACGGGCGAGATCGGCTGTTGGCAGTGGCGGCACCGGGCGCGCAGGATCAGCCAACTGAGAATCGGGATGTTGTCATGCCAGGCGATGGTGTGGCGACAGCCGGGACAGCGGGAGCGCGGTCGCACGATGCTCTCTTCCAGGGGGATGCGATGGATGCAGACATTGAGAAAGCTTCCCCAGATCGCGCCGATCAGCAACAACAGGATGAGCAGATCCCAGGACATGGCGATTTTTCATTCCTTGGTTTGGGACTTGAAGAGGGGTATGCGATGGTCAGGAACCGGGAGATCGCTCTCCCGGTTTCCCGATGATCAACCGTGATACTTGGCAGGCACCCAGGTCTGTTCGTCGATGGGCGGACGGACATAGCCGGAGGATTTCTTGCGGGGCGGCAGCTTCATGGGCTGCTTGGTGGTGAGCAGATCCTCGTAGGGAATCTGGCTCAGCAGATGGCTGATGCAGTTGAGACGGGCATGGGGCTTGATGTCGGCATCCACCACATACCAGGGCACCTGCTTGATGTCGGTGTAGGCGAACATGGCGTCTTTGGCCCGGGAATAGTCTTCCCAGCGCATGCGGGATTCCAGATCCATGGGGCTGACTTTCCACTGCTTGGTGGGATCCTTGGTGCGGCTCAGGAAACGTTTTTCCTGTTCCTTGTCGCTGACCGAGAACCAGTATTTGATGAGAATGATCCCGGAACGCACCAGCATGCGCTCGAATTCGGGACAGGAACGGAGGAATTCCTGATACTCGTCTTCGGTGCAGAAGCCCATCACCCGCTCGACGCCCGCCCGGTTGTACCAGCTGCGGTCAAACAGAACCATCTCGCCGGCAGCCGGCAGATGGGGCACATAGCGTTGGAAATACCACTGGGTTTTTTCCCGCTCGGTGGGCGTGCCCAGGGCCACCACCTTGACGATGCGGGGGCTTAACGGCTCGGTGATGCGCTTGATCACGCCACCCTTGCCTGCCGCGTCCCGTCCCTCGAACAGCACCACCACCTTCAGACCCTTGACCCGGATCCACTCCTGCAACTTGACCAGTTCGACATGCAGCTTGGCCAACTCCTTGAGATAGCCCTCTTCGCTCATCTTGATGGTCTTGGGTTCCTTGGGTTCCTTGGGTTCCTTGGCCTCTTTGGGTTCCTTGGTCTCCTTGGGTTCCTTGATTTCCTTGTCGCTCACGTCTTCTTTCCTTTCTTCGTCGTTATCCAGCATGGGAGTGTCTCCTTGGCAATGCGATCAACCGACGCGACCCCCTGCCGCATCAGGATCGGAAGCGGGCTGTATAGCATCTTTCCCAACGATACGCCAGCGTTCGATCGCTTCGATTCGCCACAAAAGCGGTGGCTGGGTTTCGTGCAAAAACACCTGCCAGGGGGCCGGGGGAATCCGGTTCGGCTCCTGTTCGGCCACGCGCCGCAAGGCGGCGGCCAGGCTCTCCGGCGCGGCCAGGGTCTCCAGGGCAAAACGATCTGCGGCATGGACATGCCGACGCGAGATCGCCTTGAGCAGCGGACTGGTCAGCAGATCGAGCGGCACGGCCAGCAGAATGAAGAAAATGAACCCTCCGTGCAGGGTCAGCCGCTCCATGAAGAAATCCCGGTGCAACTCCGGCTGGTCCATGGCCACGGCCAGCAGGGCGCTCAACAGACCGATCTGCACCACGGCGATCCCGGTCACCCGCCAGAGGAGACCCAACCGGTGATGACCCACCTCGTGGGCGAGCAGGGCCACCACCTCGGCATCGGAATGGCGCTGCAACAGGGTGTCGAACAGCACGACGCGCCGTTTCCGGCCCCATCCGGTCACGAAGACGCTGGCCCGGGTGGCGCGTCCGGCGCCATCCATGAGGAAAATCCCGGCACAGTCCAGGCCGACCCGCTGGAGATGCGCCCGGATCGCCTGACTGGTGGTTCCTTCCGGCAACGGCCTGAAACGGCTGAAGAACGGCATCAGCCAGACCGGGGCGAGGTATTGGATGAACACCACGCACAACGAGGCGCTCGCCCAGAAGTAGAGCCAGGCCCACTCCCCTTTTCTGCTGAAGAAATAGAGCACCGAAATCAGGAACGGTCCACCCAGCACCAGAGAGAGCAGAAATCCCTTGGCCCGATCCGTGACAAAGGTGACCCAGGGGGTGGCATTCAGACCGAAACGGGCCTCCAGCACAAAGGTGTGGTAGACCTTGAAAGGCTGGGAAAAGAGCTTGAAGGCCACCAGCAGAATGCCGACGTAGACCACGCCGCTGCCCAGGCGTCCCAGATGCCAGGTGGCGACCAACCGGTCGAGCCAGGGGAATCCTCCCGCCAGCCACCAGATTCCCAGCGCCACCAGTTTGCTGGTCGAGGCGACGAGATCCAAAGCGGCCTTGGCGCGGGCGTAGGCCATGATCGGATCATCCTGGGGTGACCGCCACGCCCGCCGGTTGAAAAAGCAGGCCAATGCCTCCAGCAGAGACCCCGCCACCAGGGCCACCAGGATGGTCAGACCATAGATGGAGATGGGAAACAAAGAAATCTCCTTGAAGAGTGGGTCGCGAACAGGGTACATAAAATCCTTTGACCCCTCTGATCATCCCTCATTCCGGAACGCGCCACAAGGAGTGGACCGTGACCTTTCAAGAACTGATTCTTTCGTTGCAGACCTACTGGTCCCGCCAGGGGTGTGTGCTGTTGCAGCCCCACGACATGGAGATGGGGGCAGGCACCTTTCATCCGGCCACTTTTTTGCGCTCGCTCGGTCCGGAGCCTTGGAACGTGGCCTATGTGCAGCCATCGCGCCGTCCCACGGACGGACGCTACGGCGAGAATCCCAACCGGCTGCAACGCTATTATCAATTTCAGGTGATCCTCAAGCCCTCTCCGGACGACATCCAGGATCTTTATCTCGATTCGCTGGCCTCCATCGGCATCGATCCGCGCGCCCACGACATTCGTTTCGTGGAAGACGACTGGGAAAGCCCGACCCTGGGCGCCTGGGGTTTGGGCTGGGAGGTGTGGCTCGATGGCATGGAGGTGACCCAGTTCACCTATTTCCAGCAGGTGGGCGGGATCGATCTGCCCCTGATCTCCGGCGAGTTGACCTATGGCCTGGAGCGGCTGGCGATGTACATCCAGGGCAAGGAAAACGTCTACGACCTCATCTGGACGCCGGGCATCACCTATGGCGATGTCCACCAGCAGGAGGAGGCCGATTTTTCCGGGTATAATTTCCAGGCCGCCAACGTGGAGAATCTTTTCAGGCTCTTCGACATGTTCGAAAACGAAGCCCTGGCCCTGGCCGCCCGGAATCTGCCCGGTCCGGCCTATGAGCAGGTGATCCACAGCTCCCATGTTTTCAATCTGCTCGATGCGCGGGGCGCGATCAGCGTCACGGAGCGGGCACGTTTCATCGGTCGGGTGCGGGCCATGGCCAAGGTGACGGCGGAAGGGTTTGCGGCACAACGGGCGGCGTTGGGACATCCGCTCATCCAGCGGGGAGGACGGCCATGAGCGATTTGTTGTGGGAGATCGGCTGCGAAGAGATTCCCTCCCGGATGTTGACCGAGGCGATCCGTCACTTCGGCAGCGCGATGATGACCACCCTGGAGCAGGCGGGTCTGACCGAAGCCGGGACCGCCTTGCAGTGGTGTCACGGCACGCCGCGTCGTCTGGCCCTGGCGATCACCGGGATTGCGTCCCGTCAGGCCGATCGCGTCGAAATCCGGCGTGGTCCGGCCCTGGAGCGGGCCTTTGATGCCGATGGCAACCCCACCAAGGCGACCGAAGGGTTTGCCGCCTCCTGCGCAACCACGGTGGCGGCTCTGGAGCGGCTCGAAACCCCGAAAGGGATTCATCTGGCCTGCACCATCCGCACGCCGGGCAGTGATGCGCGGACGATTCTGCCCACGCTGATGGCCGAGTTGCTGGTCGCTTTTCCCTGGCCCAAATCCATGCGTTGGGGAAGTGGCGCGACCCGGTTCGTTCGTCCGATTCGCTGGATGGTGGCGTTGCTGGATGGCGCGGTGTTGCCGACCCGCGCCTCGGAGAGCGTGGTGGCGGGGCACGAAACCCGTGGTCATCGTTTCATGGCTCCCGGCGCTTTTGCGGTGCAGGATGCGGCTTCGTATCAGGCCACGCTGGCGGCCAACCGGGTGATGCTCTCTTTGGATCAGCGGGCCGGAGTGATCCGCGAAGCGGTGTCGCGGCTGGCCCAGGCCGAGGGGGGAGAGGCGGTGCTGGACGAGGGACTGGTGTTGGAAAATGCCGGTCTGACCGAATGGCCGGTGCCCATGGTGGGGCGTTTCGCGTCCGATTACCTGGAAATCCCCGCCGAAGTGCTGGCCACCTCGATGAAGTATCATCAAAAATATTTTCCGGTCAAAACCCCGCAGGGGGCGTTGCTGCCCTGTTTTGTGGCGGTGGCCAATCTGGAGGCGCCGGATCCGTCGGTGCTGGTGCGGGGTTACGAGCGGGTGCTCAAGGCCCGGCTGGAGGATGCCGCCTTCTATTGGCGGGAGGATCGGCGCATTCCCCTGCCGGACCGGCTGCCCGCCCTCGACAAGGTGGTGTTTCAGGCCCGTCTTGGCACCGTGGGCGCCAAGACCCGCCGGATCGCCCGACTGGCCGCCGCTCTGGCCGGCTCCCTTGCGCCGGAGCTGCGCGTTCTGGCCGAGCGGGCCGCGTTGCTGGCCAAGTGCGATCTGGTCACCGGCATGGTCGGGGAGTTTCCGGAGTTGCAGGGGATGATGGGCGGTCATTATGCCCGGCATGCCGGAGAGGATCCCCGTGTGGCTCTGGCCATTCAGGAGCACTACCGTCCCCAGGGCGCGGGCGATGCGTTGCCGGGCAGCGTGCTGGGGCGTCTGGTTTCGCTGGCCGACAAGATCGATACGTTGGTGGGGTGTTTCGGCATCGGGCTGGTTCCCACCGGCACCAAGGATCCCTTCGGTTTGCGGCGTGCGGCGTTGGGGGTGATCCGGATGATTCTGGATGAAAGGCTCGCCCTGCCGTTGCGTCCGGTGCTTGCCCTGGCCCATGCGGGCTATGAGGAGGGGGTATTGGATCGGGACGGGCCGACCACGGTGGAGGCGGTGCTTGGGTTTGTCCACGGACGTCTGGAGGTTCATCTGCGGCGCGATTTCACCCACGATCTGGTGGAGGCGGTGCAGACTCTGAGTCTGGACGATCTTACCGATGGCGCGGCGCGGGTGGCGGCCCTGCACGACTTCAAGAGTCGCGAGGCGTTCGGGGCGTTGGTGGCGGCCAACAAGCGCATTGCCAACATTCTGGCCAAGGCGCCGGCGGGCGAAGTCGGCGAGCGGATCGATCCGGAGGGGTTGCGTCAACCCGCCGAAGCCGCGTTGCATGCCGAGGTGACGCGTGTGGTTGCGGCCATCGCGCCGCTGCTCGACGCGCAGCGTTATGGCGCCGCTCTGGAGATTCTCGCCACGTTGCGTGCGCCCATCGATCGCTTTTTCGATGATCTGCTGGTCATGGATCCGGATCCGGTCGTGCGTCGCAACCGGCTGGCGTTGCTGGCGGCGATGCGCGGGAGTTTTGGGCGGATCGCGGATTTCAGCAAGCTGGCGTTGCCGGGAGAAGGCTGAACCGCATCCCTTTCGGGATGGGTCGTTGGTCAGTGGGGTCCAGGGGCCATTGGCCCCTGGTGGGGTCCAGGGGCGAAGCCCTTGGGACTTTGGCCTTTGGCGCGCTTTGCCGCAGGCGCGCCCCCCGGTCGCCGCAGGCGACGCCTTTGGGCGGATCGGACACCGGGTTCACGCCTTACGCGCAATCCTTGAGATAGAGACATTCCACGCGGAACCGTCCCCCCTGGATCTGAAAAAACTGTTGGGCACTGCAAAAGATGCGGGCATTGTGCAGGGTGTACTCTTGCCCCATCACCACCAGAGGGGGGGCCATGCGGATTTCGCCGTGGGAGGAGAGGCGACTGCGCACCCCGCCGGCGATCAGATCCGCGAATTCGCCCACCACCTCCAGGGCATCGTCATCGAGGCAGGAAAAGGATTTCCCGGCCAGGGAGGCGGCCAGCAGGCAGGCGGTATGGGCCGATCCCTGGACCAGCAGCGCCCCCCGCAACGCACCGGTGAAACAGACCACGGCGCAGATTTGCGCCTCGTCGGGCTTGTCGGGCGGCGTCTGAACCGGCTGCGGGTCGGAGACAAGCCTCATGGACAGAAAACGGTGCAACAGATCCCGCACCGATTCTGAAATGGCGTCGGAAATTTCTTCGTTCATCTCTTGCCCGTGCTCCCCCCATGATATCCTCTGCCCATCCAGCGTTTTGGCAGAGGATAACATGTTCACCAATGGCGCAACAACCCATCCACAATGCGTCGTGCATTGCGTCCTGCCCCTTCCACCGACGGATTGAGCATCCATTGGATCTGGCTGATGGCTGCCAGGGACAAGGCCACCACCCGTTTGGCGGTTTCGTTCCGGCCCGGAGTCTGTTCCAGCGCCCGCGAGACGCTCAGGGCCAGATCCGCCACTTCGTGCAAGCCGCGCAATTCGGCCATGCGATGAAAGGCCTGCATCGAGCGGGAGACATGATCGGTCAATGCCGGATCTCCGCCGTGTCGTTCCGCCCGTTGGAGTTGATCGGTCACATCCGTCATCCAGGCATTGGCCTCCCGTTTGAATTCGGCTGGAGGCACGAAGCGCACCACCTGGCCCATTCCGGGGGAGGACAGGGCGTTTGTTTGGGTTCTCATCGTCTGGTTTCCTTCGTGTTGCCGGGTCTGGTTCCCAGGGATTTGTGTTGAATGATTTCAATCTCACGAAAACAGACTTTGCAACCCTTGTGCCGCATGGTGATTGTGGAATCAATTGTATGCAAATCAAATGATTGTGCTTGCCTCTCCCTGCGCTGACCGGTCTGCGATCCACTGTCCATTTCCTTGCCCCTGCAAGAAAAATTGCACCCTGAACGTCGGTGATCCCGGCTTGACTTCTGGCCGACAAGCCGCGACCATTTTGCAAAATCGTCATTTCTTTCGGGAGTTGCCATGGATCCCCAAGCCCTCTCCACCGCGCTCGTCACCGGCGGGGCGCGTCGCATCGGCGCCGCCTGCGTGCGCGCCCTGGCCCAACGCGGTCTGAGCGTGGTCATCCATCATCACGCCTCCCACGCCGAAGCCGAAGCCCTCCGGGCGGAAATTTTCGCCCAGGGCGGCCAGGCCCAGGTGCTCCAGGCCGATCTGGCCGACGCGACCCAGACCGGCACCCTGATCGCCCGGGCCGAAACGCTGCTGGGACAACAGCCGATCACGCTGCTGGTCAACAATGCGGCCATTTTCGAACAGGGCGCCCTGCGGGAGACCTCCCATGCCCAGTGGGAACGCCATCTGGCCATCAACCTCACCGCCCCGTTTCTGCTGACCCGCGACTTTGCCCGACGCCTCCCGTCCGGAATGCCGGGACAGGTGATCCAACTCATCGACCGCTACGCCCATCATCCCCGACCCGGCTATGCCGCCTATTCGGCCGCCAAGTCGGCGCTCTGGACCCTGACCCGTCAGGCGGCTTTGGAACTGGCTCCGGCGATCCGGGTCAACGCCATCGGACCGGGGCCGATTCTGCCGGCTCCGGGAGACTCCGCGGAACGGTTTGCCCGGATCGGCGCCGCAACCCCGTTGACCAGGGCCGGAAACCTCGACGACCTCACCGCCGCGCTGCTGTTTTTGATCGATAACCCCTTCATCACCGGGGAATTGATTCGTGTGGACGGTGGGGAGCATTTGCGCTAGGATATGAAGGTATGCAGAAATTGACACACCTTGAACCCATGAGGCATTGATCGATGATCCCTTCCTGGCGCGTTTGGGCAACAGGGCTGCTCCTGGTCTGGAGCGCGATCCTTCCGGCGCGCGCCATGGCGGCGGAGGGTCCAACCATCAAGACCGTGGTCAGTGTGGTGGGACCGCGCAATCTCTCCTATCTGCCCATCGATCTGGTGCCACGGATCGGCGCGGATCGGGACGAAGGGCTGGAGGTGCAACTGAAACATGTCGAAGGGGGCGGCATCGCCATCAAGGAAATGGTGTCGCGCAACAGCGACTTTTCGGTGGTGGGTTTTCCGGCCCTCATGTCCCTGAAGGCCCATGGGGGTGAGTTGGTGGGGGTGGCGGCGGTTTCCGACGTGCCCCAGTTCGTGCTGATCGTGCGCGCGGCGCTGCAAGGAGAGGTGCGACGCATCGCCGATCTGAAAGGACGGATCATCGGCGTGCATACCAGCGCGGTCAATGCCAAGACCGTGGCCCAGCAACTGCTCGAACTGCTGCTGCGCTCCGACGGTCTGCAACCCCGTGACGCACGGGTGATCTCCACGGGCCAGGAGTGGGCGAAACGAACCGCCATGCTCGATGCCGGTCAGGTGGATGCCATTGTCTCCGAGGAACCGTTCGCCTCGTCGCTGCTTGCTCAGGGCAAGGTGTTCTTTCTGGTCAATCTCGCCGAACCCGAAACCACCCGCCACATCATCGGAGCGCAGGTGCTGCACGCGGCGCTCGCCACCCGACCGGATGTGGTCGCCCAGGAACCGGAAAAGGTCAAACGGCTCGTTGCCGCCCTGGGTCGCTCCCTGCGCTGGATCGCCGGACACACCCCCGAGGAGTTGGTGGAACGTCTCGGGGTGAACGACGCCGACGAACGGGCGCAGATTCTGCTCTGCCTGCACAAATATCCCCGCCTGTTCAGCAAGGATGGCGCTTTTTCCCAAAAGCAGATCGATGAGACCAACCGGTTCTTCCATGCCAGCACACCGGAGGCCACGGCCATCCGCATGGAGGATCTCATCAACGACCGCTGGGCCGGGCGCAAGGAGTGAATCCGGTTTGTCCAGGACTCCCACCGAGATTCTGCCCCGTCAGGCTGCGGCACGCTTCGCGCTGATCACCCTGTTGATGGTCGCGCTGATCGCGCTGCTCGCCTTGTGGTTCCAGCACGCGGCCATGAACAAGGCCGCCCGCCATAACCTGGCCACGTTGCAGCGTTTTCACGCCGAAAAACTGGGATTGCTCGATCAGGAGTGGCAGGAACAGGCGATCCGCCTCCACAACCGGCTGGAAATGCTCGATCTGTTTGCCGCGCCGGACCCCTCCTGGGAACGGCTGCGCGCAGCGTTGTACCGGGAATCCAATCCGCTGTTTTCGGCCATTCTCGTGACCGACGGAACACGGCGGCTGCTGTTTTCCCGCGCCTCCACCCCCCTTGGCCTGCCGGAGCAGCTTCCTCTGAGTGGCGACCATGGCTGGCTGGTGCTGCCTTCCAACGGTATTCTTCATCGCTGGTTCGCCTTGCCGCTCTGGCTTGGTCCTTTGGGATCCGGAGATTTGATCCTGATGGTGCCGATCGAAAACGGACTGTTGTTCCGCAACACTCAGCCCTACACCGATCTTTTTCTGTTGTACGATCAACGTGTCGTGGCCAGTTCTTTGGGCAATCTGGCGATCGCCGTCGAGACCTTGAAGGACGGCACCTATTGGCAGCAGGATCAACGGCTCGATCTGCTCTCCCTGTCCTGGAACCCGAACAACGATTCCAACGCGCCACGGCTGGTGATCCGCCATTACGCCACACCGCTGTTTGCCGTGCAGGAGATTCTGATCGCGGGGCTGACCCTGTTTTTTCTGCTTTCCTGGCTCTTCTGGAAGACCCTCGGGGGATGGATCATCGCCATCACCCGGCGCATCACCACCCTGGGCTGGGTGGCGCAGGAGTTTTCCAGGGGATTCGATCCGACCCCGGCCATCCGGGACGCCCTGCAACGGGTGCGGGCGCAGGGACGCGACGAGGTGAGCGCAGTGGCCGACGCCATGGCCCTGGCCCAGGAGTCGATCACCCGTGAACTCCAGGAACGGATCGCGGTCCAGAACGATCTGCAACGGGTCAGCAGCCACAACAAGCTGTTGCTCGAAGCGGCGGGCGAGGGGATCTATGGCCTGGACGCCTCGGGCCGCACCACCTTCATCAATCCGGCCGCCGCCCGCATGATCGGCCGGGCGCCCGAAGAGATCATCGGTCACTCCCTGCACGATCTGGTGCATCACACCCGCGTTGACCTCACCCCCTATCCCCGCGCCGCGTGCCGCATCTTCACCGCGATCCGGGAGGGCGCCACCCAGCATGTGGACGATGAATGCTTCTGGCGCAAGGATGGAGGATCGTTTCCGGTGGAGTACACCTCGACGCCGATCGTCGATCATGGCCGGATCCTGGGTGCGGTCGTGGTGTTCCGGGACATTTCCGAGCGCATCCGCGCCGAACAGCAGTCCAGGGATTATCTGACCTATCAGCGCATGATCAACGGGTTGCATGACATCTCCTATCGTCGCGTGACGCTGGTCAAACAGCTTGAACTGGCCCTGGAACTCATTCTGTCCGTGCCGTGGCTGGCCCTTCAGGCCAAGGGGGCCATTTTCCTCGATCAGCCGGAGCGTCGGACGCTGCGCATGGTGGCCCAGCGGGGATTGGACGATCGCCTGCTCACCTTGTGTCGCGAGGTCGCCCACGGGCATTGTCTGTGCGGGCGCGCCGCGCTGGCCGCCACCCTGATCCATGCCGATTGCGTGGACGAACGCCACGACATCACCTTTCCCGCCATGGCGCCTCATGGTCATTATGCGGTGCCGATCCTCTCCGGGGAGCGGCTGCTGGGGGTGTTGACCCTCTATCTGGCGCCGGGTCAGGCCAGCGCGCCGGAAGAGGAGCGGCTGCTTTTGGCCATGTGCCAGACCCTGGGCAGCATGATCGAGCGCAAGAACCTGGAAGAGTCCCTGCGGCACCAGAACCTCTCCCTGGAAGAAAAAGTC
Organism: Magnetococcales bacterium; assembly: GCA_015234115.1. GTDB lineage: Bacteria > Pseudomonadota > Magnetococcia > Magnetococcales > Magnetaquicoccaceae > Magnetaquiglobus. The sequence continues at coordinate 21,052 of JADFWP010000007.1, read as the reverse complement.
CGCGAGCGCACCAGCGAACTGAGCACCCATCTCTCCACCCTGAAAAGCACCCAGAATCAGTTGATCCAGTCCGAACGGCTCGCGGCCCTGGGCGGACTGGTGGCCGGCATCTCCCACGAAATCAAAACCCCGGTGGGCACCAGTTTCACCGCCGTCACCTATCTCGAAAGCGAGACGGTCAAGTTTCTCTCCCTCTATCATCATGGCAATCCGCGCCGGGAGGATCTGGATCACTTCCTGGAAAACGTCAGCGAGGCCACCCGGCTGATCAAGGCCAATCTCAAGCGCGCCTCGGATCTGATCCTGAGTTTCAAGCAGGTGGCCGTGGATCAGACCAGTCAGGAGAAACGGCGCTTCGATCTCAAGTCCTATCTGGAAGAGACGGTTTTCACCCTGCGACCCAAGCTCAAGACCACCCGGCACCAGGTCTCCATCGTGTGTCCGGAAGGGATTGTGCTGTACAGTTATCCCGGAGCCTTGTCACAGATCGTGGCCAATTTTATCCTCAATTCCCTGCTGCACGCCTTTGCGCCGGATCAGGAGGGACGCATCGAGCTGGTCGCCGGATTGACCCGGAACGGCGCGACCGTCTTCCTGGAGTACCGGGATCATGGCCAGGGCATGGAGGCCGAAACGCTCAAGCAGATCTATGAACCCTTTTTCACCACCAAGCGCAATCAGGGGGGCAGTGGACTTGGGATGCATATCGTTTACAATCTGGTGACCCAGAGGCTCAACGGAACCATCGAGGCCAGCAGTGCCCCAGGAGAGGGAACGATGTTCCGGATTCAATTCCCAGCCTGACAAGGAGTGTTGCATCATGTCTCAAGCCGCGCGACCTTCAGACCCGTTGTTCTCGGGACCGCCTCCGGTTCGTGTGGCTCCGTCACCGCCGCTTGCGCCCGAAGATGCCTGGAAGATCATGGTGATCGACGATGATCCGGATCTCCATCCCCTGACCCGGCTGGTGCTGAAGAATCTGGTGTTCGACGGTCGCGCCATGGCCTTCATTCACGGCTATTCCGGCGCCGATGCCCGGCGGTTGATGCAGGAACATCCGGATACGGCGGTGATTCTGCTCGACGTGGTGATGGAAAGCGATCGCGAAGGGCTGGAGGTGGTCCGTTACATCCGCGAGGAGTTGAACAATCCCTGGGTGCGGATCATCCTGCGCACCGGTCAGCCTGGCCTGGCCCCGGAAGCCGAGGTGATTGCCGCTTATGACATCAACGATTACAAGGATAAGGTCAATTTAAGCAATCAGGGGTTGATCACGGCGGTCACGGCCAGTCTGCGCACCTTCAAGCTGCTCGACACCATCGAACGGACCCATCAGGGGATGCGGCGCATCATTGCCGCCAGTGGTTCTCTTTACGAACTGCACTCGCTGGGTCATCTGGCCCAGGGGATTCTGGAGCAGTTCGGACGCCTGCTGGAGGCCCAATCGAGTGGACGACCCGCAGATGCCTTTGCCGCCGCCGTGAAACATGGGGTGATCCGCATCCATGCCGCTTCGGGCGCCTATGCGGAACTGATCGGCCAACCGGTGGACGAGGCGCTCTCCTCGTCCGTGGTCAGCCTGACCTGGCGGGCCTTGCGCGAACGGGGGCATCAATTCACCGAGCACGAATTCATCGGCTATTTCCCGGCCCGCAACGGCCTGGAAAATCTGATCTATCTGGATGTCCATCGTCGTCTGGGCGAAGTGGACCGGGATCTGATCGATCTGTTTTCCGCCAATATCGCTTCGGCCTTCGAGCAATTGTTGTTGCATCGGGAGATCATCAAGACCCAGAAGGATGTCACCTTCACGCTGGGCGAGGTGATCGAGACCCGTTCCGGCGAGGCGGGGCAGCATGTGCGACGGGTGGCGGAAAATTCCCGTTTGCTGGCGCAGTTGGCGGGGTTGTCGTCGGATGAATGCGAGTTGCTGCGCATGGCCTCGCCCATGCACGATCTGGGCAAGATCGGCGTGCCGGATGCGATTCTCAACAAACCCGGCGCCTTGACCGACGAGGAGTGGATCCTCATGCGTTCCCACACCGAGATTGGCGAGCAGGTGTTGGGCGCGAGCGATCAGGAGATCATCCGCACCGGCGCGGTCATCTGCGCCCAGCATCACGAAAAGTGGGACGGCACCGGCTATCCCAAGGGGCTGGCCGGGGAGGAGATTCACATCTTCGCCCGGATCACCTCCCTGATTGATGTCTTTGACGCCTTGACCCACAAGCGGATCTACAAGCCGGCCTGGAGCATCGAAAAGGCCTTGGAGATCGTCAAAAAAGATCGCGGCACCCATTTCGATCCCCGTCTGGTGGATCTGTTCCTGGCCAATTTCGAACAGTTCCTGGAGATTCAACAGGCGTTTGAATAGGCTGGGCAGGT
>JADFWP010000007.1:0-18568 GCA_015234115.1 Magnetococcales bacterium | reverse complement strand
TTTAAAGGTTTAAAGGTTTAAAGGTTTAAAGGTTTAAAGGTTTAAAGGTTTAAAGGTTTAAAGGCGTCGCCTGCGGCGACCGGAGGGCGCGCCGGTGGCAAAGCGCGCCAAAGGCCAAAGTCAAAGTCCCAAGGGCTTCGCCCCTGGACCCCACCAGGGGCCAATGGCCCCTGGACCCCGCTGACCAGACCAAAAAGGTGACGCGCCGGTGACAAAGCCCGCCCCTGGACCCCGCTGACCAGATTCCGGTCTGCTGACCGGCCTGGCCATTCTTTCCTTGTGACCTGCCGACAATTCCGGTATAGAATGATAATGTCGGAAACCAACCATGAAATCCACCTCCTTGGAGCATGCGCCAGGATGTCCACTCTCTTCGAAGGGGTCTTTACGGCCCTGATCACCCCCTTTCGCAACCAGCAGGTAGACAGCGAAGCCCTGCGCCAATTGGTGGAGTTCCAAATCGCCAATGGTGTCAATGGCCTGGTTCCCTGCGGCACCACCGGCGAATCCGCCACCTTGAGCCACGAGGAACACAAAGAGGTGATCCGCCTCTGCGTCATGGCAGCGGCTGGCCGGGTCAAGATCATCGCCGGCGCGGGTTCCAACTCCACCCAAGAGACCATCGAACTGACCCGCTTCGCTCAACAGGTGGGCGCCGATGGCGCATTGCTGATCACACCTTATTATAACAAACCCGGCCAGGAAGGACTTTATCAGCACTACAGCGCCGTGGCGGAACAGGTCAAAATCCCCCTGGTGCTCTACAACGTGCCCGGACGCACCGGTGTGGACCTGCTGCCGCCCACCGTGGCCCGGCTCGCCAACACCGATACCATCGTCGGCCTCAAGGAGGCCACAGCCAACATGGAACGGGCTTCCACCATCCGCAAACTCTGCGGCGAAGCCATCACCCTGCTCTCGGGCGACGATGCCACCTTCCTGCCCTTCCTGGCCGTGGGCGGCAAAGGGGTGATCTCGGTCACCTCCAACGTGGCTCCGGCCAAAATGGTCGCCATCTACCAGGCCTGGCAGCAGGGCGAAACCGCCAAAGCCCTGAAACTCCACGAGGCGCTGCTTGACCTCAATCAACAGCTCTTCTGCGAAACCAATCCGATTCCGGTCAAGGCGGCTGCGGCCATGCTCGGTCTGTGTCAACCCGAAATCCGGTTGCCGCTGACCTGGCTTTCCGAACCCAACCAGGCCATGTTGCGTGCCACCCTGCATCGCCTGGGTCTGCTCCCGGACGCATGAGGAGATGGGCACCAAGCCGATCACCGAAAACCGCAAGGGGCGTTTCAACTACGAAATTCTGGAGAGCTTCGAGGCGGGTATCGTGCTCGTCGGCACGGAAGTCAAATCCGTGCGGGCGGGCAAGATCAACATCAGCGACTCCTTCGCCATCATCCAGAAGGGTGAGTTGACTTTGCTCAATGCCAACATTTCGGTCTATACCCACGGCAATCTCAACAATCACGACCCGTTGCGCACCCGCATCTTGTTGGTTCATCGCTCGGAAATCCGCCGTCTGATCGGCATCACCAGGGAAAAAGGACTCACCCTGGTGCCGCTGCGGGCCTATTGGAAGGATGGACGGGTGAAACTGGAGGTCGGGGTCGGACGGGGCAAAAAGCTCTACGACAAACGAGAAACCATTCGCGAACGGGAATGGTCGCGGGAAAAAGGACGCATCCTCAAAGGGGATTGATCGCGACCATTGAAAAAAAAGAGAGGGTCTGGGAGGAATCCCCCAGACCCTCTCTTTTTTTTCAATGGTGAACATCTCAAAATAGTCACGGTTTGGAATGCTTCAAGAGTTTTATCTGCAATAAACCTGCAAATATTGATCAACCCGTTCATGTGAATTGCCGAATTCCATCAAAACTGGTAACATGAAAAGGCTGATCGGATAGGGACGCCTGATCAACGTGTTACCTCCAAATCTGTTCCGAGGCCGTGCATGAACGTTGAAAATGCCACGTTGAATCCATTCAAGGCCGTAGACTTGTTTTGTGGTTCAGGTGGAGTGACACTCGGTTTGAAACAAGCAGGTTTCACGGTTGTCTCCGCTGTAGACAACGATCCTCTCGCGTGCCAGACCTATCACGCCAACCATCCCACGGTCCAGCTTTTCAACGAAGACATCCGCACACTTGACCCGGAACGGCTACTGCCTCATGTGGACGGAGTGCTTGATCTGTTGGTCATTTGCGCCCCGTGCCAACCGTTCAGCAGTCAAAACAGAAAACGTTCCGATCTGGATGATCGCACGGCTCTCTTGCTTGCCACCACTCCGTTCGTGGAAAAACTCCGGCCCCGAGGGATTTTCGTCGAAAACGTACCTGGATTAAAAAATACCCCGATTCTGCCCAGCTTTCTCTCCGCACTGTCACGCATGGGCTATACGTTCACGGATCCGGTTGAAGTGGATGCCTATGATCTGGGAGTTCCCCAACGACGCAAACGGACCATTTTCTGTGCGATACGCAGCGAAGTGGGGAGATGTCCGGATTTCCGCGTATTACCTCGACACGAACGATCCAACGTGCGTCAAGTCATCGGCAACCTTCCTCCTCCATCATCCCATGCCGAGCCCGGAGTGGATCCTCTGCACCTTCATCGATCTCATCAGGCCATCACCTTGACCCGCCTGCGTCACATTCCCAAAAACGGTGGCAGCCGGAGTGCATTGCCTCCCGAATTGCAGTTGAAGTGTCATAAAAAAGTCAGTCCGCATGCATTTTCAGATACCTATGGCCGGATGGCCTGGGATGAACCAGCCCCTACCATGACCACGGGTTGCACGGATCTCACCCGGGGCCGTTTTGCTCATCCTGAAGAGGACCGCTCGATTACCCCTCGCGAAGCGGCCCGGTTGCAGACATTTCCAGATGATTACCAATTTATCGGTTCCATGGGGCAAATTGCCCGACAAATCGGCAATGCCGTACCACCACGCATGATGCGAGTATTGGCAGAATCCTTGCTTGACACCCTTTCCGCACAGGATGGCCCGCGGCTTCCTACCTGCGACTGAATGGCTAAACCGAAGAGGTGTGGCCACTGATCATCCGATTGCAGGAACAATGACTTCCCCGGAGTGAACGAATCATGCCCAAACTGCGAGTGCGCGCACGTGCGGTGGACATGCTGGGACGCCAGCAGATCGCGGGGATCCCCACAGCTTTGCACGAACTGTTCAAAAATGCCCACGACGCCTATGCAGAACGGGTGGAAGTGGATTACTACCGCTCTCGTCGTCTGCTGGTGATCCGGGATGATGGTCTCGGTATGACCCGTGAAGAGGTGGAAAACCGCTGGCTCACCCTTGGAACCGAAAGTCGACTGGGTGCCAACGATCCCACCCAACACCCATGGACCGGTCCCAAAGGATTGAAACGCCGCGTTCTGATGGGCGAAAAAGGAATTGGTCGGCTTGCCGTGGCGGTGATTGCCCCGCTCACCCTGTTGATCTCGCGCCCGATACGTCCACAGGGAGCATCCGATACTGTTGTCGCACTGGTCCATTGGGGTTTGTTTGAACAGCCAACCCTTGATGTGCAACAAATCCATGTCCCCGTGAAAACCTTACCGGGCGGCACGATGCCGGATCAAAACACACTCCGGGAGATGATCCGGGAAATCGAAGAAAATCTGGATGCCTTGCATGCCGAACTGGGCACTGGGGTCATGGAAACGTTACAGGCTCCTTTGGAACGACTCGGCACCATCGATCTATCCAAAATTGCGCTCACGGTCACCAAGAATCGCAGCGATGCCCTGGATCTTCGAGGAGAGTGCCATGGTACCTGGTTCATCTGTCTGCCCACAGCTCCAGAACTGGATCGGGACATCGATGATCAGCGCGATAAAAGCGAAACTGCGTTGAAAAAACTGTTGCTCGGTTTTGCCAACACCATGGACCCCTCCCATCCCCCGGTAATCACCACCGCCTTTCGGGATCATCGACCGGACGGCGAAATTGAAGATCACATCACCGGAAAACAATTCTTCGATGTAGATGACTTCGACGAAGCCGACCATCTGCTCGATGGTGCATTCGATGCCACCGGACAATTCAATGGGATCATCCGGTTCTACCGGGGAGAACCCATCCCCTTCGTGTGCAACTGGACCGAGGGGAAAGGGGCGCCGATCCGCTGTGGTCCGTTTCGGTTCCGGGTCGCCTACGTTATGGGAAATACTGATGAGACACGGCTCACAAAAGATCGCCATCAGTGGATGACCGAACGACTGAATAGAATTGGTGGATTGTATGTCTATCGGGATGGCATCCGTGTCCTCCCCTATGGAACCTGGGATCTTGATTGGCTCTCCATTGAACACCGTCGATCACGCTCTGCTAGTGATTGGTTCTGGACGCATCGCCGCATGTTCGGTTATGTAGCCATCGGACACGCGGAAAATGTCATGTTGACAGAAAAAGCCGGACGGGAGGGATTCCGGGAGAATCTGGCTTATCGGGATTTTCGTGCCGTGCTGGAAAATTTGTTCACACAAAGTGCAATACGTTTTTTTCGTGACTCCTCCCAGGATGGGGAGGAGGTCCGTGAAAAAAAAGCCGAGTTGAAACAATCCTTTGCTTTGGCGGAAAAGCTCTCTCAACGTGCAGAAACCAGGCGCAAGGCTTTCCAGAACGACTTGCGCACATTCCGAACCCGCACCGAAAAGAGCGAATTCCAGAAAATCAGCGATCAACTGCTGTCCAGGTTCACGCAACGTCTGGATGAGGCGGAAAAAATCACGCAACCGGAGGTGTTCACAGAAGCGCTGACGCGCATCGAACAAACATTTCATAACGAACTTGGCGCAATCAATCGCGCCATGACTCTGACCAAACCCCGTGGTTTGGCCCTGGGAAAATTGGAAACCGAGTGGAACCTCTATCTGCGACTCCTCCCAGAGATCCGTGCGACCACAGTGGAACGGGTGGAAAGAGAGGTGGGACAACGCATCTCACAACTCTCTTCAACGCGTCTCCAGGAGTTCCAGCGTCGAGAAGCGGCATTGGAGCGTTTGTCCAAGAATCGTCAATGGGCACTGAACGATGTCAACAAGCAGCGCAAACAGACTCTAGGGGCTGCCGAGGCCTTTCAGGAAGGCGTCAGGCGAATGTTACGCGAGGAGGGGATTCGGTTGCGGGGATCCATCGAATCCCTGCTTAACGACTTCTCCCGCCAATTCGCTGTGGAAACGACAGGCATGGAACAGCAGTTGGGGGAGATGGAAAAACGGATCATCGCCTTGCATCGTGAGGGGGTCGATCTGCTCCAGGCGCTCCGCGTACAGTTGGAAGATCTCACCGAAGGCTTGCAGGCGCGGGAAACCGTGGGGGATGGCATGGCCGCCATCGAAGCAAAGCTGGTGCGACTGGAAGAGCAGATCGATTTCCAGTCCCCCTTCGTGCAAATCGGCATGACCGTGAATATTCTTGGTCATGAATTTGAAAAGGCGGCCACCAATGTCCGGCGCGCCATGGCAGAGTTGAAACCTTGGGCAGATGCCAATCCCGGATTGCGGGATATTCATCGCAGGCTTCATCAATCCTTTGATTATCTCGATGGATATCTTAAACTACTGGATCCATTGGGACGACCGCTGCGGAGTCGTCGCATCACTATCTCTGGTTGGGATGTTTTTACTTACGTGAATCGAGTTTTTGAACCTATCTTGAAGGAACGGAACATCCGCTTGCACACCACCGCAGCTTTTGACCGTTTGCAAATCCACTGTCGGGACGCGTCGCTGTTCGGAGCAGTGACCAATCTGGTAGACAACGCCACCCACTGGGTGATGTCGAGTCGCGAAGCAGAAAAAAGGATCACCTTGGACGCCGATGATCGCGGTCTTCTGGTCGTCAACAATGGTCCAGGGATTTCCGCTTTTGATGCGGAACACATTTTTGAATATGGCTGGACGACTCGCGCCGGAGGACGCGGCCTGGGACTCCCCGTCTCCCGGGATGTTTTGGCGCGGGAAGGCTTGGAACTCGAATTGCTCACCACGGGCGCAGATCAACATCCGACCTTCCGGATCGCCCCACGCCCTGACGCGCACGCAAAGGATGAAGAGAATGAACGCAACCGCTGACGCCTGGCAAAAGCATATCGAAAGAGCCGCCAAAGCCTTTCTCAGAACGGCTGTGGTGATCGATGATGAGATCAACTGGTCTTATTCTTCCAACAGAATTTCTCCATCCACTGTCGAACTACCCGTTGACGATGGCATGGGACAGGAATCCACCCCCCGCTCCTCCCAACACACAGAAGAAAAGAGCGATGAAAACCCTGACATTACTGACAGTAAGTCGCTTGCCCTGGATTTGAAGGCGCTCTGCAAAGCATTTGCCGAACAAGGAATCGTTTGTGGGCCAATTGCGGTAGAATCAGGAGAACAAGATAAGATCATCCAGTCGAGTTACAAACTTTCAAAACACGCTGACATTATTATTTTGGATTGGTTGCTTGCTTCAGATGATCCAACGATCGCATTAAGCATTATAGAGAAATTATTAGGCGATGCAGAAACAGCAACGAGAACAATTTGCATTTACACCAGAGAAGAAATATCTTTAATAGAAGGTAAATTAAGAGAAAAATTTCAAACAGGTAACGGAGACATATTGATCAACAAAAATTTAATCAAACCAATCAGCAAGAAAGACACTCCAGCAGAAAAGCTGCCAGAACAACTTATAAGAGATTTCACATTGCATATCGATGGTCTGTTACCCTCTTTCGGAGCGGCTGCGATAGCCGGAATCCGCCAAAATGCTCATCATGTACTCAGCACCTTCTCCAAGGAGTTGGACGGTGCCTACGTCGCCAACCGTTTGATCAGCAATCCCCCAGAAGATGTTGGCGAAATGATGCTTTCCGTGTTGCTTGCTGAATTTGAAACCATGGTGAATATGCAAAATACGATCAATGAATATCTTTCTTGCTCAGCGATTGAATTATGGCTACAGAAAGAAGATAGAATTAAAGATAAAAATCAAAATTATTCTCAGTATGATAAAATTGATAGTGAGTTTATGAGAAATTTCTGCAATAACCCGGATTTTGATAAATTCTCCGAAGATAAGCATGTAAGAGTCTCAATCGTTTTGCATGGCGAAGAAAAATCTTTCGAGATCGAAGCAAAATTTGCCCGATTGATCGCTAATCGACGAGAATTCTATGACAGACACGCTCGGCAAGATAATATCACCTTGACCTTCGGATCTGTAATCCGAGAAAAATCAGAAGGGAAAAAATATTATCTGTGTGTTACACCTGCTTGCGATCTGATCCGTCTCACAGGCGATACAAAAGCGTCTTTTCTGCAAATCACATCATCAGGAGAACTGTCCAAAAAGACACTAACAGGAGAAGAAGTCAGTATCATGTTAAAGACAAACGGCAAAAATACGGAATGTTTTTCTGTTAACGCATCTTACAAGAGATTGACCTGGTTGGAATTTCCCGTTACAGGTGGAGAGATCCGAACGGGTTCTAACAAAAGCAATATATTTACATGTTGCGAGGGTGTAGAGTACGAATGGATTGCCGAATTGCGCAGGCCCAGAACGCAACGCTTTTTACATGGATTGATGACAAACTGGACCAGGATTGGCATTTCCGATTCGCAATGGCTTCATCTGGCAAGTGAAAAGAAATTGATTAAGAAGAAGAAGCAAGGCACCGCCTGATCGCAACCATTGCAACCCGTTGAAACAAAGAGAGGGTCCGGGGGATTCATCCCCCCGGACCCTCTCTTTTTTTCAATGGGTTTCGATGGTCGGATCAGATCAGGCGGTTCCGTGCTCTTCTTCGTCCTCGTCATGGCCACCCAGAACCAGAGGACTGGCACGATAGGTCACCACCTTGCGGCTGGTGATTTCGATGGGTTCGCCGGTTTTGGGGTTGCGTCCGGGTCTGGCCCGTTTGCCACGCACGGAAAAAACGCCAAATCCGGAAAGCTTCACGGTTTCGGCCTGCTCCAGACGTTGCGTGATCATCTCGAACACCTGCTCCACGATGGCGGTCGATTTGGGTCGGGACAACCCGATGCGTTCATAAACCGCTTCAACCAGATCTGCCTTGGTGGTAGTCGCCATATTCTTCTCCTCTAAAAATCCGAACTTCGTCATGGAGTGTATGCCAATGAGACGCAACCCATTCAGTATGCCCTGCAACACACTGATTTGGCAAGAGTCATTATCCATGCAAACCATTAAAAAAAAAGAGGGGGGTGTCAACGGGTCAGGCTGAACCTTCCTCCAGCGCCGCGCGAATTTTGCGGCACTCCTCTTCCAAAGAATCGAGCTGGGTCAAAGCCTGGGCGCGACTTTTCAGCTCCACCTGCCCGCGCAACCGCATGGCCTGCCACTTGACCCGATAAGCGCCGATCCGATCCGCAAAGGTCATGAACCACTCCACACCCTCCTGGGCCTGACTGAAATCATCCGCATCCAACGCCTTGCGCAATCGTTGCTCCTGTCCGGAGACCAGCTCCAGGAAAGCGCGCCGTTGCTTTTCCACCTCGACCGGATCCCCTTCCACCGCCTTGAACACGGCAGCCGTACCGGTCGGAGCGGCAGGCTTGTTGATCACGGGCGGCGCGAGTTTGCGCACAAAAGGATCCAGGGATTCCAACAGCTCCTCGGCCCGGTAAGGCTTGCGCAAAAAACCGCTCATGCCCGCCTCCAGACAACGTTGACGGTCGGTTTCCAGAGCATGGGCCGTGCAGGCGATGATGGGCATTTTGGTGTTGGGAAAACGCTCCGGATCCAAGGTGCGGATTTTATGGGTGGTTTCATAGCCATCCAGCTCCGGCATTTGCAGATCCATCAAGGCGACATCGAACACGCGGGCGTGCAGCATCTCCAACGCCTCGCGGCCATTGCCGGCCAAAGCCACCTCGTGACCGGCCTGCTCCAGAATGTTGAGCGCCAGTTTTTGATTGTTCACCAGGTCATCGACCACCAGAATGCGCAACGACACATGCCGACGCCCTCCGGCGCGCCGCAACGGCGCCGAAGCGGCCACCCGCCCCAAAGCGCGATTGGCCGCACGCATCAACGGAAACCGCAACACCGGCTCGGCCAGTTGCACGGCATCGGAAAGCGCTTCGGCGAGCACGGTCTCTTCCAGCCGTTTGCCAGCCGGAGCCGTGATCACCGGACGATTTTTCCATCCCTGGCGGCTGGACAGTTCCGGCATGGAGACCGAAGCGGCACGCAGCAGTTGATAATCGACGATCAGCAGATCATAGGGGGTGTTGGCAGCGTGCGCCTGACGCAACAGCGGCTGCAAGGCGGTCAGTTCGTCCACCACGTCGGCCTGCGCGCCCGCATGCCGGAGCAGTTCGTCCAGAATGGCCCGTCCCGTGGGATTGCCATAGGCCACCGCCACCCGTATTCCTTCCAAAGGCGCCGTGGCGCTCTCGCCGGCCCGGGCTTCCATGACCGCCTCCTGTCCGGCAGGAGCGCGACGCCCGGGAGCGAAATGGGCGGTGAACCGGAAGACGCTTCCTTGTCCCAACACGCTTTCCACCCAGATGTCGCCACCCATCATCCGGGTGATGCTGCGACAGATGGTCAATCCCAGCCCGGTCCCCCCGTATTTGCGGGTGGTCGAGCCGTCCACCTGGGTGAAACGGTCGAAAATCTGCTCCAGCCGGTCCGGTGGAATGCCGATGCCGTTGTCTGAAACCGCAAACCCCAACACCACACTGCCATCCGCCCCGTCTGCCACCCGTTCCACCCGCAACACCACATCCCCCTTTTCGGTGAACTTGATGGCATTGCTGATCAGGTTGATGATCACCTGGGCCAGACGCAATGGATCGCCGATCAGGGTTTCCGGCAGATCCGGGGCGATCTGACAATAAAAACCGATCCGTTTCTGCTGGGCGCGGATCGCCATGGTTTCGCAGGCCGCGCCGATGCGACCATGCACATCGAACGAAATCGCCTCCAGCCTGAATTTGCCGGCCTCGATCTTGGAGAGATCGAGAATCGAGTTGATCAGGTCCAGCAGGTTCTGGGAGGCGTTCTGGACGATCAGCAGATTGTCCCGTTGCACCTCGGTCAACTCGGTGGCGAGCACCAGATCGGTCATGCCGATGATGGCGTTCATCGGGCTGCGGATTTCATGGCTCATGTTGGCCAGAAATTCGCTTTTGGCGCGATTCGAGGATTCGGCCACCTGGAGCGTCTCTTCCAGGGATTTTAACAGTTGTTTCCGGTCGGTGATGTCATGCAGAAAGGCGGTGAAGATCGGTTCTCCGTCCAGATTGTCCGAAGCCAGAGCCATCTCCATGTCGATGATCGAGCCGTCCGCCCGCATGGCCGGAGCCTCGATGCGGCGCCGCAGCGTGCCATTGCGCATGCCGGCATTTTGCAGACGCAGCATCCCGGCGCCATGACTGGCGCGATAGTCGGGTGGAATGATCAATTCATCCACATTGCGGCCAATCGCCTCCTGGCTGGAATAGCCGAACAGCTTTTCCGCCGCCGGATTGAATCCGGTGACGTGTCCCTGGCCATCGGTGGTGATGATGGCATCGAGCGCGGTTTCCAGGATCGAGCCGAGCCGTTTTTCCCGGCTTTTGAGCTGTTCGTGGGCCTCCATCAAACGGCTGGTGCGTTCGGCCACGAGATTTTCGAAATGAACGTTCTTTTCGATGATTTCGATATTCTGCGACACCCGGCACAGCAGTTCCTCGTCCCGGAACGGCTTGGCCAGAAAGTCGTTGGCTCCGGCCTTGAGAAACTGGGCCGCCATGTCGCCGGAACCATGGGAGGAGAGGCCGATGATGGCGGTGCGATCCCTGGAAAAACGGGGCCGGATGCGTTTGATCAGTTGAAAACCGTTCATGCCCGGCATTTCGTAATCGACAATGATCAGGCGCACGTCGGCATGGGTCTTGAGGATTTCGAGGGCTGCGGGGCCATCGGCCGCCTCCAGCACCTCGAAGTTGCAGCGGTGGAGAAACTGGCGGATATGAAAGCGGGAGCTTTTGGAGTCATCGACCACCATGGCCTTGATGGCGGCATTCTTGCGCAACCGGTCGATGAAATAGAGAATGGCATCGATGCTGCTGGCGTTGTCCTTGATGAAATAATCGAGTACCCGCTTGGAGACCACGGTTTCACGCACATCCTCTTTCATCTCGCCGGTGAAGACCACCGAGGGGATGTTCAGGGAGAGGATGTAATCGACGATTTCGCCGTTCGGGGCGTCGGCCAGGTAGAGACCGAGAATGCCGAGAAAGAAGTCATTCCCCTCCTGGCGCACGATCTCCTTGGCTGCCGCCATGGTCGGCGCCCAGAGCACCTGGAAATGGAGTTCGGTTTCGATGCGCTGGCGCAGCAATGCGGAAAAGCTCTTGGAACTTTCCACCAGCAGGATTTTTTCCACATGCACCCCTGAAAGGTTGGATCGTCCTACAAGGAGGATCAAATGGATTGGGTCAGTTTGGGATCGCTGCTGATTTTACAAATTTTTCAGGCTGGATGGCAAGGAGATTGCGCCCTGCATGGGTTAAAGGAATTGACGTTGGTGGCAATGCCGTGTTACTGTCAATATACCCCATTTAAAATGTGAATATTTTTGATTTTGTCGGCATGACAACACACTTAAGAAAAAGGAATGGAACCATGAAAAAAATAATTCCGTGCCTGCTGCTCTCCATCCCCCTCCTGACGCTTCAGAATACCCAGGCAGCCGCACCCACCCTCGCCAATCCGATCCCGGACCAGATCTGGCGCGGCAGTGGCTTGAAAAGTTTTCGCTTTCCACTCGCCAGCTTTTCCGATGCGGATGGCAATACCTTGACCTATTCCGCGCGTCTGGCCAGCGGTGCGGCCTTGCCCTCCTGGCTGCGTTTTTCTCCCACGTTGCGCCGCTTTTCCGGCAATCCACAGGCTGGTCTTTCGGCCCTGAGCGTGCGGGTCCGGGTCAGTGACGGTCATGGCGGAACGGTCAGCGATACGTTCCGGTTGTCCTTCCTGGCGACCAACGATGCGCCGGTGGCCGTGGATGACGCATTGACCGTCACCGGAACGCAGGCAACCTCGAACAGCCTGACCGCCACGGATCCGGATGGCGACGCGCTGACCTATCGCATCGTGACCAATGGCACTCAGGGACGGGCGGTGATCACCAACCGACAGACCGGCGCTTTCACCTACACGCCCAATCCGGATGCCACGGGTTCGGACAGTTTCACCTTCCGGGTCTATGATGGCCGGGTCTACTCCAACACCGCGACCGTTTCGGTCACGCTCGTGCCGAACACGAACACGGCGCCGGCCTCCTCGGATGGCGAACTGAACGTCAGGAGTGGCGCCGAAGAGACCTACGGACTCCTGACCGCCACCGACGCGGAAGGCGATGCCCTGACCTACCGGATCGACACCCCTCCGACCCTCGGTACGGTCACGATCACCAATCCCGCAACCGGAGAATACACCTATACGCCCAGCGCCGAGGCCACGACGGGAACCGACACCTTCACCTTTCTGGTCAACGACGGTCAGGCGGATTCCAATGCCGCGACCGTCACCGTGACGATCGGCGACACGTCGAACTTCACCAGCATCATCGCCATATCGGGCACCACCACCACCGATTACACCAACAGCTACGGCATGACCTTCAAGCAGATTCCCGCCGGAACCTTCACGATGGGCAGTCCGACCACCGAACCGGGTCATCAATCCGATGAAATTGCCCATTCGGTCACGCTCAGTCGTCCCTTTTACATGCAATCGACCGAAGTGACCCAGGGACAATGGAAAGCGGTGATGGGTGCCAATCCCTCCTGGAATACATGGTGCGGGGATTCGTGTCCGGTGGAGATGGTCGAATATGAGATGATTCAGAATTTTATCAGTTATCTGAACGAAGCCAGTCCGGCAGGAACCTACCGGCTGCCCACCGAAGCGGAATGGGAGTATGCCGCCCGGGCCGGGACCACGACGGTCTACTCGTTCGGAAACAATCCGCGCACCGTCGGCGACTATGGCTGGCATGCGGACAACAGTGGCGGGCAGACCCATCCAGTAGCCAGCAAACTCCCGAATCCGTTTGGTCTGTACGACATGCATGGCAATGTGGCGGAGTTCGTGGCTGGTGCGTCGTATGTCTACCCCAACAGCGCCGTGACCGATCCACAACCTATGACCGACGCCAGCGACTATTTCTACCGGGGGGGCCGGATTCTGAGGGGCGGACACTGGGAAACGGGCAGTCTGGTCACGGGGGCTTATGAATTGCGGTCCGCAGATCGTGAAATCGTTCAATATGTTGGCGGCGCGCGCGACAACGGTTTCCGTCTGGTCTGGGAACCCCCATTCTGGCAAATCGATACGGCTCCGATTGTCATCCCGGTGAACAATACCTCGGTGATCAGCAACGAACCGTTGACCTGGACCATGGATCCCTTGAACCATCAGATGACCGTGGTGCCGCTGTGCAGCATCATCACGTTGCGCAATTGTCCCTGACGGCTTGCGAAAGGAAAGAGATCGACGGAAGGAGCGTGGGACTCAGACTCATACGTTAAGAATGTCGATCTCTTTGGAAGGTTCCAACATTTGGGGGGACTTTAGTCCCCCCAAATCCTTTTCAATGCCATTCAGATCGGCATCAAAAGATGCACGATCTCCGAACTACCGAATCAGGAAGATCTCCGGCAGTTCTGGAGTGATACATTGTTTCCAAACACGATCTGCCGTCAAAACAAGACGGCCTGTCTTGACTCCAAGTGCCAGACAGACTCGATCCGCAAAGGACAAACCTCTGCTTTTGGTGATATGCCATAACCATGCAGTTCGAGAAGCATCTTCATGATCAAAAGGGACAACTTGTAAACCTAATTCAGTCAGTTCCTCCTGAAGTCCCACAATGTCCACACCGTAGACCATGGATTTTTGCAGCACTTCTGACCAGTTCACACTTGAAATCAAGGCCCCATCGAGTTGTGAGTCCACTTCTTCTGCTCCCGGTTCACCGTGCAGATAGGCCAGCAAAGCAGACGCATCCAAAACAACGCTCAAGAGCGCAACTCCCGTTCCTGTTCGCTCCGTCGTTCTCGAATCAACTCTTCTGCCAGACTGACGGTCTCGGGAACCACGGAATAACGTTTGACA
The DNA here is from genome assembly GCA_015234115.1 of Magnetococcales bacterium. GTDB lineage: Bacteria > Pseudomonadota > Magnetococcia > Magnetococcales > Magnetaquicoccaceae > Magnetaquiglobus. Next base: position 4,410 of record JADFWP010000007.1, on the reverse strand, counting down.
ATGTTTTGCTTGATTCGAATACGCAAGAGGGTTCGGGCATGCCATTCCAGATCAACCGGATCTCCCAAAAAGGCAGGAGTCGAGCCTGCCTGCCCACAATTTTCTCCCCGTCTGCCTTCAGACATTGCCATTCTCCTGATCCTGCGGATCGTCGAGCGATCCGGAATTACCAAACAGCCTTCCAACCGCAATCCTATTGGGAATCATCATTTTGAGGCATGAACAGGTCATGGTGCAACGATTGAAAAAAAAAAGAGGGTGGGGGATGAATCCCCCAAACCCCCTCTTTTCTTTCCATGATCTCACCCTGACCATGCAATCAAATGATCGGAGACCAACCGGCTGCGTTGCTCAAGAAGCTGTCCCAGTTGGAAGATCCCAGGAACGAATACATGCTTGGCGTATAGGCACGCAGATCCGTTCCGGCTGGCGGCATATAGATGCTCAGGCCGTTGGCCGTCGCCACGCTGCCTGAGTCCGAGATCACCGCCTGATCGAGCGAGCGGTTGACCGCTTGCGCAGCCTGTTTCAGAGTGGGCGAGATCGCCAAAGTATCCACCAGTTCCATGAAGGTACCCAGATCACGGTAATCCTGACCCTTGGCCGGAAATGGCGACGCCCAATTGGCAGCCGAGCGCAACATCATCCGATCCACAAAATTGGCACCGATTGCCGTGCCGACAAAGGCGTTGAGGGACTCTTTCAAAGGTTCCAAATCCGCCGAACGCACCGACGACAAGGTGACATTCTTCACCCCCTGGTACTCTTCGCCATAGCTGGAGACCATCCGGTTGCCCAGATCCAGCGCATTCATGTTCGGGTTTTCACCGAGGGTGTTGAGAAACCGGTCATAGGGAAAACCGGCACCCGGAACCAGCTCTTCGGAGGCCACCATCACATCGGTTTGATCGCGGAAATCCCAGGCCACTTCCACCATGCCCATCAGACAGGCATCGAATCCGAGCAGATCGAAACGGTCCACACTGGAGTTGTCCATCGCCCTGCGCATCTCGTTGAGGGAGAGCCGATCCCCGCCATTGGTATCATCCCAGGAGGCTCCGGAGAGTCCGCCGCCATGATCCCAGACGATCAGGGCATAATGTTCCGCCGGATAGGTGGTCTTGGCCCAATCGATGAAGCTGGTCAGATTGGCCGGATCGCCCATGTTCAACTCGCCAAGCCGGGAGAAACCCGAAAACGAAGAGACGGTCGCCAGGGAGGTGGTCATGTTGACGAGACTGCTTGAATCAAAATCGTAGTTCACCTGGCCACGCCGGGTGTCGGTCCAGTTGCCATTGCTCATGTCATAACCGCCGATGCGATCCAGTTGGGTCACGACATTGACCCCCGCCGGCAGATTCACCATCTCCATTTCGTTGAGATCGGCGATGGCCTCCCCTTCCAGATTGTTGTCGCCAGCCATGTAGACCATGACGGTCCAATCGTCTTTCCGCAATGGAACGATGCCGGTGCTGAAAGGAATCGCGGTGGCCGTGCTGCCGATGTCCGTCAGGGGATTGCCGGCATGATCCACCACCGCGCCCGGATCGAGCCACAACTGATAGTTCACGTTTTGTTCCAGATTGTCTTGCAGATTCAGGGTCAGATGGTTGCCACTGAACGAAATCTGACTGCTGGCAATGGGAACCGTCAGTTGCGTCGTTCCACTGGAGATATGGACGTTACCGGCACCGGCCTGAATGGCTTCGCTGAACTCCAGGGTCAGATTCTCCTGGGGAGAGATGGTCGTCTCCTCGACCAGGGATGAGGCAACCAGAGCGGGACTTGCCTCGTCGGCCAGCGCGTGATCCTCGGAGACAGTCACCAGATAAGAACCGGTAGCGCCCTGATTGCCGGAGAGGGCAATGTAATAATCTCCCGTCGTCGCAGCGGTCACGGTGACCGATGCATTCAAGGTGTCGTTCTGATCATTGTTATAAGAGTGGTCCAAAGCCTGACCTGCGGCATCATAGACCCCCAGAATCACCGGATCGTCCAGCGAGCCATCGCTGCTCGGCGCGCCCAGTTGCTGGATGCGATACGGGGTCGCCTCCTGGAGCGCCACCCGCACCCAGTCCACGTCGCCGGGTGCATCGATGGCGCTGCCCATGCTCTCCCCGGCAGCCACCACGCCCGTGGTGGTGGCATTGTCCAGAAGATCGGTGGTGGCACCGGGCTGGATGGTCAGGGTATAGCTGCCGGTTCCATCATTGTAGCCTGCGGCGGCCAGATAATAGGTGCCTGTGGTGGCTGGTTGGAAAAAGGTCTGCGCATCCCGTGAATCCGGACCGTCATCGTTGCCGGTGCCGGGAATCAGGGTTCCGGTGGCATCATAGACCCCGACCAGCAGCGGATCGAGCAGGGTGCCTTCGCCACTGGCCGCGCCACGCAGGGTGATTTCGTAGGGCTGATCCGCAGTCAGATCCACGGCGAACCAATCCTGCTCAAACAGCGCATCGATGGTACTCGCTGCCGGAGCATCCACGCTCATCGGCTCTGCGGTTTCCATCGTGGCGCCGATCAGGTCCGTTGTATTGGTCCGCTGCGCCAGGGTCAGCACATACGATCCGTTGCGGGTGCCTTGAGCGCCAGCCGCCACATAATAGATGCCGGTCGTGGCCGGGGTGAACTGCACCAGGGCATTCACGCTGGCCCCGTAATTGTTGTTGCTCGTGTTTGGAACCAACCGGCCTGCGCTGTTGTAAATGCCGCGAATGTAAGGATCCGCGAGGGGTTTGGCAGCCGTGGTATTGCTCTGCTCTTCAAAGATGTAGGTTTGCCCGGCAGTCAGGGAGACCCGATACCAGTCCACATCGCCACTGCCCCGGATCTGATCCTTGGCCCGTCCATTGAGCAGCAGTCGTTTCGTGGTGCTGGTATTGTTGGGCGTATCGATCAGGGTGGCGCTGCGTGCCACTTTCAGTTGATAGGTGCCGGTCTGCTCCCCGGCACCCCCCACCGCCATGAAATAGGTGCCGCCGCTCTCTGGCGTGAAGGTGATCCGGGATTCGGTGGTATCCCCGAAATCCTGGCTGGAGGTGCCGGGAATCAGCGTTCCATCCCGCTGGTGCAGCCCCAGAAATTGCGGATCGGCCAGGGTGCCCGCACCCGAGGGGGCACCCAGCAGGTCGATGGTGTAGGTACGGCTGGACGAAAGATAAATGGAAAACCAGTCCTGATCCTCGGCCCGTTCGAGGGTGCCGACCGTCTGGCCCAGAACGGCCTTGCCCGTGCTGCTGTGGTCGTTGGCGTAATCATCGCCGCCGGTGGTGGCGCTCACGGTGTAGGCGCCGGTGGCGCCGCTGCCGCCCTGCACGGCCAGATAATAGCGACCACTCGTGGCCGGGGTATGGCTCAACAGGGCCTGGAGTCCGTCGCCCCCATCGTCATCAAAAGCGATGGAGCGACCTTGTTCATCATAAAGGGTCACGGCAGAGTCGGTGAGGGTTTCGCTGGTGACCGCGAACTGGTAGTTGGTGGCTGCGGTCAGGGTGACGGCCAGCCAATCCACATCCCCGACATTCTCGATCACGCCCTCGGTTCCAGCCGCATCCACGGTCACTTCACCCGTGGTTTGGGCATTGTCCTGATGATCATCGGTTGTGGCTGTGCTGACTTCAACCACATAGCCACCGGTACTGGCCTCAAAGCCGCTGACATCCAGATAATAGCGGCCACTGAGGGTGGGAGTGTAGGCAAGCAGGGCATTCACCCCCTGGCCACCATCGTCGTCTGTGGCCACCTCCAGGTTGCTGCGGTTGTACAGAACGAGATTGGGATCTGCCAACCCATTCTCGCCTTCTGCGCCCACGGCGCTGAAATGATAGGTGATTCCTGCGGTCAACGTGATCTTCAACCAGTCATGATCGCCGCTGTACTCGATGGTCCCGGTGGCTGGCGTATTCAGGGCGAGCAGGCCCGTGGTCTGGGTTGTGGCCAACTGATCATCCGTCCGGATGGCGGCTTGCAGGCCATAGCTGCCAATATCGCTGCCATAGCCTCTGGCCCCAAGATAAAACGTGCCGCTCGCAGTCGGGGTGTAGGTCAACCAGGCGTTGCTGCCTGCTCCGGAGTCGTCATCCAGCACCAGGAAGGCACCGGCGGCGTTATACAAAGAGAGGATCGGATCGAGCAGTCCGTCGTTTTCTGTTCCGGCCAGGAAAAAGTCATAGGTGGTTCCGGCACTCAGGGTGATGGCGAACCAGTCGCTGTCTCCGCTCTCTTCCACCGCTCCCACGAACAGGAGGTCGTCGGGTTGGATTGAGCCTGTGGTCTCGATGCTGGCAAAATAATCGTCGGACATGGTGAGACTCCTGTCTGTGAGTAGAGTGTACGGATCGATTCAACCATCCATTATTGAAAGAAAAGAGGGGGTCTGGGGGATTCGTCCCCCAGGGTTTTGACTTTAAA
>JADFWP010000079.1 GCA_015234115.1 Magnetococcales bacterium | reverse complement strand
TTAAAGTCAAAACCCTGGGGGATGAATCCCCCAGACCCCCTCTTTCTTTTCAATGGTTGTGCCTGATTCACAGCCCCTTGGACAGGGCCTCACGGGCGGACATGGCCGGTTTTTGCGATTCCGGCACTTCGCCAAGCAGCGAGTAGAGGATCCACTCGTAGCGTTGTTTGGCCTCGCGCAGGGCGGCATCCGCTGAGGCTTGTATCTTGGAGAGCTTGAAATAATCCCCACCCAACAACTTCAATGCTTGCAGCGAGGATAATTTTTTGGCAATGCCGGTGGCCAGGATCTGCTTGCCGACCGGATGGTTGATGCGTTGATAGGAGGCTTCCAACTGTTGGGGATCCCCTTGTTGGACAATCCCCATGGCCAGGATTTTTCCGGCCATGGAGTTGCCGCGCATCATGCGTGCGGCGCGGGCCATGACCTTGGGACGATCCTTTTCGGCCAGGCTGCGTTGGACCAGTTTGGCGGTGAGGATTTCGCCGGCATCGGTATCGTCGGTGACATACTTTTCCAGCAGCGTGACCAGCGACGCGGTATCGGCCAAGCGGGTGAGGGCCACGGCCAGAATCGCGGTGGCCTTGGCATTGCCCTTGGTGGCGGTGAGGGAACGGACCAGCGGTTCGATGGCCACATCCTTGCGATTGACGATGCCGACCGCCAGAATCGTGGTGCCGGGGGATTCGTTGGACATGAGTTTGATGGCTTCGAGCATCTGTTCCATGGTGCCGCGCCCCATCACCTCCATGGCCCAGATGATTTCGGCCTCGGGCTGATTGGGCGGAGCCGTGGCAATGGCCCGGATCACATGATTGATGGTGCCCTGTTCGGCCACGCCCATGGCCAGGGATTTCATGGCCTCCGGACTGATGACCGCATGCCGCAGGCCGTCGATCAAGGGATTGACCCCCTTGTGCGACACGATGCCGTGGGCCAGGGCGTTGACCAGTTCGATATCCCCGGAGACCTTGGACATGGCGTCCACCATGTGAAAGGCTTTGACCTCCTTGTGGCGCAGGATTTCGGCGATCATGGTGCGCACCTGGGCTGGTTCATCCTGGATTTTGCCCAGGGTGTCGAGCATTTTTTTCAGGCGACCTTCCTGGATGACGCTTTCGACATCCACGAAATGTTTTTTTTCTTCTTCGTAGTGGGAGGATGAGCCGCCGCCTTTGCTGGCTGCCGCGCCACTGCTGCCCCCTTTCTGGTTGGATGCGGCGGGTTGTTCGCTGGCTGCGACAAAGCGGTTGTCCAGGTTGTCCAGGGCCTGGTGTGCGCTCTCTCCCAGTGCCTCTGACAAGGTTGTACGGATTTTGGCCAACTGTTCGCTTGTGTAAAGATCCCGTTCTGCCATTGTCGCATCCTTTTCACTTTGAATTTGCAAATTTTGACACGCTCGCCATGGATTTTTATGCCCTGGTTGCGTTATTCTATCATGGCATGGTTGCACGAAGATACCCATTCCATCACTTTGTCTGCGGAGCGCGAAAAAAAAACATGCACACCCCACTTGCCTCGACTGGTGAAGCCGTTGTCTTGCTGGATGATCTGGATGTGGAGCGTCAGCGCAGTTATCTGGAGAGCCGTTATCTGGCCATCGACACCGAGACCATGGGATTGAAGACCCGGCGGGATCGGCTGTGTCTGGTGCAAATGTGCAACGAGGCGGGTCTGATCACTCTGGTGCAGACGCGTTCTTATCAGGCGCCGCGTCTGAAAGCGGTGCTGGAATCGAACCGGGTGGAGAAAATCGCCCATTTTGCCCGTTTCGACATGGCGGCGGTCCGCCACTGGCTGGGGGTGGAGATGACCCCGGTGTTTTGCACCAAGATCGCCTCCCGTCTGGCCCGCACCTTCACGGATCGTCATGGATTGAAGGATCTGGCCGCCGAGTTGTTGGGCGTCGAGATGAACAAGGAGCAGCAATCCTCGGATTGGGCGGCGGACACGCTCACCGACAGGCAGATTGCCTATGCCTCGTCCGATGTGATCCATCTGGTGGCTTTGAAAGAGCGTCTGGAGGCAATGTTGCAACGGGAAGGGCGGTTGGAGTTGGCTTTGGCCTGCATGCGTTTTCTGCCCCATCGGACTGCGTTGGATCTGGCCGGCTGGGAGGAGGAGGATATTTTTGCCCATCATTGATAAAGAAAGAGGGGGTCTGGGGGGGCATACTCCAGGATTTTGACTTCAAATAAAAGATTTATAAAAATTATTTGTTTAAAGTCAAAACCCTGTGGGATGAATCCCCCAGACCCCCCTCTTTTTTTTCAATGATGGGAGCGGGCAACAGTGCCGACGCGCATGGAGAGCGGCCACTGCACGCGACGGGGTTGGGTCGCTTCTCCCCAGACCGCAGCCAGACGGGGGCGCAAGGCGGCCACCGGATCGCTTCCCAAGGTTTTGAGATAACGGGCCGTCGCCGACCAACTGGAAAAATAGCCTAGCAATTGCTCCAGATTCCAGGCCGCGCTCATGGAAAACTCGGGCGTCGGGATGGCTTGAAAAGGAAAAGCCAAATCCCGATAGCCGTTTTCCACATGACGCCGCTCCGGGGGCCAGTGGGCGGCGACCTCCTGATGATAGAAATGCTGTACCAGGTCATTCACCGGCTCGCCCTCGACCCGCAATACCCCGTAACACCAGACCGCCACCACCCCTTCCGGCTGCAACACCCGTCGCGCTTCGGCGTAAAACGATGGCAGATCAAACCAGTGCAGCGCCTGGGCCACGACCACCAGACTGGCCGACTGTGGCGGCAGTCCGCTCTGTTCGGCCTGGGCGCAGCGGTAATCGATCCGGGGATGGGGCGTGGCCTGGGCGATCTGGGCGGCGCTGCCATCCGTGGCCCAGACCCGCTCGAAATGTTCCGCCAACCCTTTCGATGCCTGACCCGTTCCGGCTCCGCAATCCCAGGCCAGCGTGTGTCCGGGGCATTGCCCGGCGAGCCAAGCGAAGAGTTCCGGTGGGTAGCCGGGACGGCTTTCGGCATAGCGGGTGGCGACCGACGAGAAATGATCCTGAAAAGAGGAGGTCATGGCGCGATCCTGCCAGTTGAGAGGATGGGATGGGAAAGCGGTTGGATGAGTTGTTATAATTGAAAGAAAAGAAGGGGTCTGGGGGATTCTTCCCCCAGGGTTTTGACTTTAAAATTAATAATTTCACAAAATTTTTATTTTAAAGTCAAAACCCTGGGGGGAGAATCCCCCAGACCCTCTCTTTTTTTTTCAAAAGTGTGTTTCTGGGTAAGGATCGCACCATTTTAACCGTGATTCATCCTGCGGGCCAACGGAAAAAGAGGCGCGGTTCATTTGCCCGTCTCCCGGACCAGCTCTTCACCAAAAGGCTCAAGAATTTCCACGAATATCGCCAGATGGTCCGGATGGTGGATGCGCACGAATTCCGCCTGGCGCTCCAACACCCATCGGGCCACGGCGAGGCGGGACAACTCCGGGCTGGCCTTGCCCAGAGCGCGCAGGGTGCGATCCAGGGACTGGGAAAGACGCGACAAGGCATCCACCCGTTCCAGTGGCTCCACCACACCGTTTTTGATCGCCGCCATCGCCTCCTGGTGCAACCCCAGATAATCCTCCAACAAGCCGCTTACCAGCATTTCGCGCCGATTGCCCACCAGGCATCCGGCTGCCCGACCCAGGCGTCCTTCCGGTGTGATTGTCCTCTCTTCAATCTCCCAGGAGATCCCTTTTTGTCGGTCCTGGGTGCGCCAGCGTCGCACCGTTCGTTCGGAAAGCCCGAATTCCCGCGCCGCTTTGGCCAGATTCCCCCCGTTTGCCCGATAGGCCCTGCGCACGGCCAGATGGGGGTTGTTGTCCACATTGTGATCCTCTATGTGATCAAATGCTGCGCAATCTTCCTCCAAATCACCGCTCATTCGCCATTCCTCGAATCAAAGTAAACCATGATGCCCAGGATTATGTCAACCAGGGATGATTGTGAGGAATAAATCCGATTTCCGGAAGGTGCATGGTTTCAGCGAACGCAAGCGATCCGGGCAAGAATTCGTGGTTTTTGCAACAAACCCCATTACCTTGCAAGCCGCTCCTGTGCTATCCTGTAAAAAGCATCGACAACCGGTCTGGCAACCGCGTCCCGACCGCAACACAGTGATCCGGCACCACGGGGTGGAAACGACTATGGCAACCAGTGAACACAGCAAGAAAATCGGCATCATGGGAGCCGGCAAGGAGGGATGCGAAATCCTGGAGCTCTTCTCCCATAACAAAAGCGTGGAAATCCTCTTCGTGGCCGATCCCGACTCTGCGGCCCCAGGCATGGCCATGGCCAAAAAATTGGGCATCAAAACCCTCACCAAACCCGAGGTGGCCCTGAAGAATTTCAAGACCGATCTGGTCATCGATTGCACCGGCTCTCCGGAGAGCCAGCACATGATCGCCGATGCAGTCGGCGCAGCCGGCGTGATCCTCGCTCCGCTGATGCTGACGCTCCATAAAATCTTCAGCGAACAGCGCGGGCAGGCCAATCACCAGGTCTTTTCCGATCTGGCCAGCGTGCGCCAGGAGATTGACCGCAATACCCGCGATGTCTCAAAAACCCTGCACGGCATCGAAAAAATTTCCAACGAACTCGAAGTCCTTGCCATCAACGCCGGCATTCAGGCTTCACGGGCCGGTGAGTTCGGCAAGGGATTCGCCGTGGTCGCGGGCGAAGTCAAAAGCACCGCCCGCGTGGCCCGTGATCTGGCCGGCGATATCGATCGGGTCATCAGCGAAATTTCCGCCATGTCCAAGCGCATTGATCAGTCCCTGAAAAAGGTGCTGTGACCGTATCTTTCGGCCCCTCGCATCCTGGGGGGGCCGAATCAAGAGACATGTGTGGAAAGGATCGCATAGATTTGTCGCTCGGTCAGGGCATTTTCCCGCGCCAATTGTCGCACGTTGGTTCCCGAATCATAGCGGCGCACGATCTCCCGATTGCGTGTGCGTCGCAACAACTCCGCTGCGCGCACCACGGTCAGGGTCTCCCCGCCAAAATGGTATGACAGACGACGTGCCTGCTCATAACCCAGCAGGGTCACCAGTTTGTGCTGTACCCGCAATTTGCGCGGCACGAAAATGCGGGTTCCTCCCCAGGCGTTCACCAACTGCAATGCGCCTTCGCGTCCGATCACCTCGGCGATCTCCTCCAGAGAACTGGGCAGATCCTCTTTCAAAATCAATTCCAAACCCACAGCATTCATGATGTCTTCTCCTCCAACGGCTTCATGTCATCCTTGTGGTCATTGAACCCGATTTCGTGATTCAGGTTCTCCATTTTCAACGCGAACCAGAAAAGATCCTTTTCCACGCGTCGCACTCCCAGCAGTTTCAGTCGTTCCTCCGACCATCCCCGCAATGCCTCGCGGTTGACATCCTCGCGTACCCGCAAGGCTTCGGGTATGCCCAACTCTTTGATTTTCTCCAACACTTGTGCCCAGGTGCCGCGTCCTTGCGGTTTCAGTTCGCTGGAGCGTCGAAATCCCATCATCCCGAACGACAATTCCACCCCGCGACGGTGCGCAAAAACACTTTCCTTGTTGAACTCGGCAAAGGCCGACAAACCATTGGTCAAGGCATCCAGCCTCATGCGTCGTGGTGCGGAGAAGGCTTCGGCGGAGCGTTTGATTTTGTCGATGCTTTCATTCATATCTGCTTCAATGGCGTCGATGCTGCGTTTGAGGTGTGCGATTTCACCCAATACCGTATTGGCTTCCTGTAAATCGCGCACACAAACAAGATTGTCCGGTTTGATTCGCCTGCCTGCTGCCATGCCATCCTCCTCATGCCGATCCGTGTGGGTGTGGTTGGTTCCTGTATGAAATATTCGGATTTCATTTGCGGTTTGTCAAGAAGAAAGATTTATAAATCGGCCAAAATTCTCATCGATGATCATTTATACTCATTCATAATGCATTGTTTGGAATATTATTGAAACCTTATCTGTTTGGCTCTTTCGTGCCGAAAACGAATTCCAGGGGATTGTGAGTCGTGGTTGTGTGCAGGGGGGAGGGTGTGGAACGTGAGGGGCGGTTCTGGAGTCAGTAATATGATTTATATGGAGAAAGCATTGTGATCGGTGGAGGTGTGTTGCCGGGTCACGAACCGGTCACGGTGAGATGAGTGCAAGCAAAGAGAGGATCTGGAGGAAGAATCCTCCAGACGCTCTCTGTTGTCTTGCACCAAGTGTGCAGTGGGGTGTGCACGCGAAAAAAAGGGGCTGGGGAATGTTTTCCCCAGCCCCTTTTTTTCGCAATGGGTGCAGTTTAGTCCTCTTCCGGGCCACCAGGAGCAGCAGGAGCAGCAGGGGCTTGTCCGATGGCCTTATCCTTGGCAGCGGTCCCCGCTTTTTTCTCGCTTTCCTTGACCGGCTTGAGAGATTCGAGTTTCTGGAAGGCGCGTCCCAGGAAGCCATCCTTTTCGCCCAGAGCCGCCGGACGATAGATGTCCACCTTCCGGTAGCCCTGATCCACCAGATAGACCCGTCCATCCTCATCCACATCGATCAGCGCGGGCAACAGGTATTTGGCCCGTTCGGTTTCAGGACCGCGATCGCCGACAAACAGCAGCAATTGACCTTCCTTGTTGAAGATCTGGAAGTTGCCGTGCGAGGCATCGGAGACATAGAGATTGCCCTCCTGATCCGATGCGATGCCCTTGGGTCGGGCGAACTGTCCCAGATGACGGCCCACGGAACCGAAGGTGCGGACGAACTTGCCCTCCTGGGTGAAGGCCTGAATGCGGAAGTTGCCGCCGTCCACGACATACAACAGACCATCGGGGGAGATGCGGGCATCCCGCAGCAGATTGAATTGACCCGGTGCGTCTCCGCGTTTGCCGATGTCAAAGAGATGTCCGCCGGTCTGGGCATCGAACACCCGGATCGAATGGTTTTCCGGTTTGCCTTGGGCCGAGCCGGTATCGACCACGAACAGTTTGGTGCCTTCGGCATTGACCGCCACCGAGGAGGGACGATCAAAGAAGTTCTTGCCACCCACGGCACGCAGATATTTGCCATCCGGGCCATAGATCATCACATATTTCTTGGTGGCGTCCATGACGTACAGATTGCCCTGCCGATCCAGGGCAATGCCCATGGGTTTGGCGAGCGCGCCTGGATCCTCTTTGCCGATTTCGCTGAAATTCCCATTTTCGGGATCAAGGCGCATCACGGTCCGGAGCACCGTGTCGGAGACGTAGATCACCCCTTTGCGTACCGCGATTCCGTAAGGTTTGGAGAAGCCTTTGCCGCCTTCCAGGCCGGCGTTGCCGGTGAGCATCTCCATCATTGCCATGGATTTTTTGTCTTTCGGCTCCACATCGAAATTGGAGCGGATGGTGCGTTCAAACTGAAAACGCGCCTGGTCTGGAGGACTGGGAAAAACCAGTGCATCCAATGTCTTGGCCTGTTTTTGCTCCACGCATCCCCCGGTCAGCAGGGCACCCGACAGAGCCATCACTCCGAACAGCATGCGTAACGAAAATCCAGCCATCATCTCCTTGTCTCCCATCGCCAACCGTTGCTTCCTGGTGTAGTTATTGCACACCATATACCATCATTGCGTCAACTGTCCATACTTCCAACAAACGAAGGATTCGGCGGCATGTTTCCAAACCGATTGTTCGCGGCATTCACCGGCATTCTCCTCGGCTGCGGCATGTCTGCCCACGCGGCGGAGCCTAAAGAGATTTCCATAGCGGATCTTTACCGGAAAAACTGCGCCACCTGCCATGGTCACAAGGGGGAGGGCAACACCACTCTTGGCAAAAGCATGTCACCGCCTCCGCGCCGTTTCACCGATCCGGCCGGCATGATGGAGTTGACCCGGGAACGGATCATCACCTCGATTCGCGATGGTCGTCCCAAAACCGCCATGCCTGCCTGGGGTGCCACGCTTTCGACTGCCCAGATCGAGGGTTTGAGCGATTACATCCGCGAACGGCTGATGCCCAGTGCCACGGGAACCGGTCAATCCCAGGGGCAACAGATTTTTGCCAAAAACTGTTCGGTTTGTCACGGGGATCGTGGCGATACGGCGGTCTGGGCACAGAACGGACTCACCCCGCCGCCGCGCAATTTCACCACGGATGCGGCCAAAAAGGATCTGACGCGGGATCGCATGATTTTTTCCGTGACCTATGGTCGCTCGGAAACGGCCATGCCAGCCTGGAAGGATCGTTTTTCCAAAGAAGAGATCGAATCCGTGGTCGATTACATCCGTTCGGCGTTCATGTATTCCGAAGGGGAAACCGTGGCGTCGCCAGCGGATCATGCCAACCATGCACCTGGTGCTCACGATCATTCGGCCCACTTCGATCTCAAGGCCATGCTCGATCCTTTGCCGGACGGATTGCAGGGCGATGCTGCCTGGGGCAAGGATTTTTACGAGAAGAACTGCGCCACCTGCCATGGCAAAGAGGGGGATGGACAAGGCCCACGGGCAGCGTTCATCAATCCCAAGCCGCGCAATTTCCGTCACTCCGCTTCCCAGCACAAGATGAACCGTCCCCATCTCTTCGAGGTGGTCTCCAAGGGGACGCTGCGTTCCGAAATGCCTGCCTGGCAAACCGTGCTTTCCAAACAGGAAGTGGCCAACGTGGTCGAGTATGTGTTTGCCACGTTCATCAAACCGGGTCATGAGGCCGAATTGCAGAAGATGCAAGCCTCCGGTGCTGCCGATCATGCCCATGACCATGGCGCGGCGCATGATCACGGCGCGCCTGCTGCGGCTCCGTCGGCTCCGGCGGTGCATGATCACGGAGTACCTGCTGCGGCTCCGTCGGCTCCGGCGGTGCATGATCACGGAGCGCCTGCCGCGGCTCCGTCGGCTCCGGCGGTGCATGATCACGGAGCGCCTGCTGCGGCTCCGTCGGCTCCGTCGGCTCCGGCGGTGCACGATCACGGAGCGCCTGCTGCGGCTCCGTCGGCTCCGGCGGTGCATGATCACGGAGCACCTGCTGCGGTTCCGGCGGCTCCTGGCGAGCATGACCACGGGGCAGCGCAGCCGGAAACGTCAGCGCCGGGGCATGTGCATTGAAACGTGTCTGGAGGCTGATCGGGGGGGTGCTGCTTCTGGTTGCATTCTCGGGGGCAGGCCGGGCAGAAGAGGGGCGGCATGAATTGGGGCGGAAGATTTACAATTTCCGTTGTTATTTCTGTCACGGTTATTCCGGTGATGCCCATACGCTGGCGACCACCTATCTGAACCCGCAGCCCCGGAATTTCCGCACCACCCCTTTGGATGCGCTTCCGTTGGAGCGGATGATCCATTCGATCCGCGACGGCGTGGCGCAGAGCGCGATGATGGGGTTTGCCTCGATTTTGAAGCCGGAAGAGATCGAGGCGGTGGCGGCTTTTGTGCGTGAGGAGTTCATGGTGCGTCAGGCCGAGAACACCCGCTATCACATTGCGGCCAACGGCTGGGACAATCATGAACAGTATGCCGAAGCCTATCCTTTTGCGCGTGGCGAGATCCCCATGGATCGTCCTGATGACGCTTTGAGCGCGGCGGAACGGCGAGGCAAGGTGTTGTATCTGAATGCCTGCATCTCCTGTCACGACTGGGGGCGGGTGGAGCAGGAAGGACCGGTGTGGGAATCCAGGGCGGTTTCTTATCCGCGCGCCGGCTTTGTGTTCGGGCAGGAGGGGGGGCTGGATGCGGTTGCCGGGGCTTCGGTTTATGCCCGTCATGACCGGGTGCCTGTGTTGTCGGGCGAGGTGGATGAGACGGTGCGTACCGGAGAGCGGTTGTTTCAGCAGAATTGCGCCTTTTGTCATGCGGCGGATGGCACGGGCAAGAACTGGATTGGTCAATTTCTGGAGCCGCATCCCAGGGATTTGACCGATGATCGTTTCATGCGCGGTCAGACGGCCCAGAGTCTGGCGCGCACCATTGCCACCGGCTTGCCCAACACCTCCATGCCGGCCTGGAAGGGGATGCTCACACCCGAGGAGATCACGGCTGTCGTCCGTTACATTGACCGGGCTTTCCATCCGGTGACGCCCTGATTTTCTTGAAACCAGGAAAAACCCTCTCAGGATTGAGAAAATTATTGAAAAAAAAGAGGGGGTCTGGGGGATTCTTCCCCCAGGGTTTTGACTTTAAATAAAAAATCTTTAAGATGTTTTGTTTAAAGTCAAAACCCTGGGGGAAGAATCCCCCAGACCATCTCTTTTTTTTCAATAGTGTGCATCTTGAAATGGGTGCGGTTTGGTGGCGATGTGACGCATGGTGCAAAAAACAGGCTTCTCAAGACATGATGAATTGTGCTATCTTCCTGCCATGAATTGGATTGTTCTTTTTCAGGATGCGTTCGACGCTGAATTTTCTGGATTTTCGCGTGACGTGCAAACGGCGTTGCTTGCCAAGGCTCGACTGCTCGAACTTTTTGGTCCGCAACTTGGGCGCCCTCATGTTGACACGCTGAAGCATTCAAAACACGTCAACATGAAGGAACTCCGTTTTGATGCCGCAGACGGCGCATGGCGCGTTGCCTTTGCTTTCGACCATCTCCGGCACGCCATCCTCCTTGTTGCTGGTGACAAGTCCGGTGGAAGCGAGAAACAATTCTACCGCTCATTGATCGCAACGGCTGACAAGCGATTGGATGACCACCTCGCGCAGCAAAAGAGAGGATCATGACATGGCAAGGACATTGGATGAGGTGATCCGAGGTTTACCCCTCGATCAACAACAAGAAATCGAAACGCAGGCAGCGCGCCTCATTGAGGATGAAATGGTGTTGCGCGATTTACGCGAGGCCCATGTGCTCATGCAAGAACGCATGGTCGGAGTCTTGCACATTGCGCAAGATGACGTGTCCAGAATCAAAAATGCTCTCTAAGGATCGAGAAAATTATTGAAAAAAAAGAGGGGGTCTGGGGGATTCTTCCCCCAGGGTTTTGACTTTAAACAAAACATTTTCAAAAATTTTTTGTTTAAAGTCAAAACCCTGGGGGAAGAATCCCCCAGATCCCCTCTTTTTTTTCAATAATCATAGCTCACCGTCAATCCCCAGGCGCGACCAGGGCGGGGGTAGTCCTGGGGCGTGTTGACCGCAGCCGGTTCGATCACCTGGTTGTTCAACAGATTATAGACGGATGCGCTCCAGTGCAGATCTTTGTGCAGCCAATGGTCGATGGTGCCGGTGAAG
>JADFWP010000078.1 GCA_015234115.1 Magnetococcales bacterium | reverse complement strand
CTTCGCCCCTGGACCCCACCAGGGGCCAATGGCCCCTGGACCCCGTTGACAAACAGCGAATCCCAAGCTTTTTTTCACCAGGTTACTTCACCACAACTCCACCGCTCCCTCTTCCTGGACGCGCGGATCGCGCAGTCCGCCCGGAAGCTGCAACTTGCGCCGTTCCCCTTCGCGCAACTCCAGACAGGGATAACGGGCATACATCTTTTCCAGCGATTCGATCACCCGTTCCTCGGGCGAAAAAATCCGTACCGCCCAGGCCAGCTCCCACAACCGCCAGTACTCCTGACGGCAGGAGAGCTGACGACGACGGGACTCTCCGGCCAACGCGCACCGGGAATCCAGACTGAGCATCTCCCGGGAGAGTTGATCCACAGCATCCTTTTGCGCGATCAGATGTTCGGCGGCCCGCGCTTTCGGCTCCCGATCCTTCATGGCCTGGACCGTCTGCATCAAGGCGTGATGAATGGCCGGACCGAATCGGGATGCGCTCAAACGGGGATCGTGGCTGGCTTCGGCAATCGTCTTTCTGGCCTCGATGAAACGATCCAGACCAATGTTGCCGAACACCTCGCACAGGGGATGAAACATCCCCCGTTCGGCCAGCTCGATCATCACCCGCACCCCAGGATCCTGATGCAACTCTGCCGGCAGAACCCCTTCCATGTGCCGTCCGCAAACGATGTCATAGCGCAACGAACCGTCGCCACGCATGATGGCATTCAACTCCGACGGCATCGACGCGCCTGCTTCTTCCTGGGGTGCATCCATGGTCAACCCTCCCTTGTTCGCAATGGGTCCGTATCAGATCATCTGGTCTGCGACATGACTGGTCAAATCGGCCAGCATGTTGGCATAACTACCCAATTCGTTGTCATACCAACCATAAACGACCACCTGGGTCACCGGCGCTTCCAGAATGTGCTTCGGCAGACTCTCCAGGGTGGCGCGGATTTCCGGGGAGAGATCCGGCACCCGATCCAGATTGATCCGGATGAAGGCGGTGCGGGTATGGGTCTCCTGACCTTCGATCACCGTGGCGGCCTTGGGAAAGCCAATCATGTCGGATGAGACGTTCTGGGCGTCCGAATAGACCAGATAATCCCGATAGGCCCCCTGGGAGGCTTCGCGGAACAGGGTGTTGATGTCCGTGCGGTTGATGGGACGCTCCCGGCTTTCGGACTGGAGATTGACGGTGAGAATGGTCAGGGAGCCGGTGGAGGTGGGCACCCGCACCGATTCGGCCATGAAACCCACATCGCCCATCTCCGGCAGCACCAGACGCAGGGCCTTGGCCGCGCCGGTGGTGGTCAGGATGATGTTGTTCATGATGCTGCGGCTTTTGCGCAGATCCTTGGCGCCGGCTGCGGGCACGGCATCGAGCACGGTCTGACTGCTGGTCGAGGCGTGGACCGTCACCATGGAGGCCGACAGAATCCGCTCCACGCCGAAATGATCCAGCAGAGGCTTCATCATGAAGGCCAGACAGGTGGTGGTGCAGGAAGCCGCCGAGATCAGGGAGTGGTGTTCCGGATCGTAGACCGATTCGTTGATGCCCATCACGGTGGTGACGGCATCGTCCGGCATGCCCAGCCCCTGGCTTTTCACCTTGAAGGGGGCGGACAGGATCACCTTGGTGGCTCCGGCCTGGAGATGTCCCCGCAAAGAGCCTTCCGGCGCATCGGGGGAGCGGGTCGGGTCGATGAAGACGCCGGTGCAATCCACCACCAGTTGCACATCGTTTTCGCGCCACGCCAACTCCTTGGGATTGCGCCCGCTGCGCAGAAATCGGACCGGCACTCCGTCGATGGTCATGGTGCCGGCGGCCTCGTCGAGATTCTCGATCACCCTCTGGCCATGGACGCCGTGCAAAAACTGGGTCAGGCGACCGTAGGTGCTGTCCTTTTCGACCGTTTCAGCCAGATCCTGAAGGTTCATGCCCACGTCACGACCCAGATTGACCACGATTCCGGAAAAGCGCTTGCGCGCCACATGGGTCCACAAGGAGAGCTTGCCGATGCGACCCATGCCGTTGATTCCCAATTTCATGACCGATTCTCCTGATTGAAGTAATTCACAAACTTACATCCTCTGTCCAAAGTGTGGCCACCGGATGCCATCCTCGATAAAGCAGTCCCCGGTTGCCATCGATGCTGATGGCGTCGCCATATTGAATGACCTGGCCATCGATTTCGCAACAGCTGGAGGCCTCGCGCACCACCAGCGACTCGCAGCCCACCACGCAGGTCTTTTCCAGTCGCGCGGCGACGATGGCCGCGTGAGAGGTCTGCCCGCCGCGCGCGGTCAGCAGACCATCGGCCCTGGAAATCTCGCGGATGTCCTCTGGCACGGTATCATAGCGGATCAGGATCAAAGGCGCATCGGAATCTGTTGCGCGCATGCGTCCGATCTCTTCCATGTTGAAGACCGCCAAGCCACACAGCACCCCGCCACTGGCTCCGATCCCCCGGGCGAGCAGGCTTGCCTTGAGTTCCGGGGAGTCGTGGAAGACCGCGCGGATGGCATTGCGTCCCTTGGCCGTGATCATGTCGCGGGTCTGGAGGAAGTAAAGATTCTCTGCCTCCGGACCATCGAATGTAAACTCCATTTCCTGATGATTCCACCCTTTTTCGAGAATCAGTTTGCGGGCCGCGCAACGCAGGGCCTCATAAATTGCCGGAAAACGGTTTTCCAGGCAGGTTTCCGGGTCGCGTCGGTCATAGCGGCACTGCTCTTTGGAGATGGCATCGGTGGAGACCAGCCCTCCCACGATATCCTCGCCCTGATCGCCGGTGGCATAATCGCCCCAGAGCACCACGCGATCCAGTTTGCGGTGCGGATGGGCGGTGAAGACCACGCCGGAGCCGGAATGGCGGTGCAGATTGCCATAGACCATGCGTTGCAGCACCACAGCCGTGCCCCAGTCATCGGAGATGTTCATGATGCGCCGGTACTCTTTGGCCTTGGGCAGGTTCCAGGAGTCCATCACCTGATTGATCGCGGCCAGCAGTTGCTCCCACGGATCATCGGGGATGACGATGTTGATCTTTTTGGCCTCTTCCTGGTAATCCAGCGCCAGATCGGCCATCTGTTCCTGGGTGAATTCCCGTTTTTTCTTGACCCCGAACCGTCTTTTGGCGCGGCGCATCAATTCGGTGAAGACCCCGCGATTGACATCGAAGGTCATGCACCACGATTGCACGAAGCGGCGATAATTGTCCCAGGCGAAAAAGGGATTGCCCGACCAGGCGGCCAGACCGTGGACGATGGCGTGGTTGATGCCGACATTGTGGACGGTCTGCATCATGCCCGGCATGGAGATCAACGCGCCGCTGCGCACCGACAGCAGCAGGGGGTGACGGGTGCCGCCGAACTCCAGTCCGGTTTCGGCTTCGATGGCATGCACCCGCTCCTGCAACCGTTGCACAAAATCCTCGGCCGCCAGGGAGTAGGAGCCGACCACCTCGCGGCAGCGGAAATATTCGGTGGTGGTGATCACCCCGGACGGCACCGGCAGGCCCATGTTGGCCAACTCGGTGAGATTGAACCCCTTGTTGCCCAGATGGATCAGATCCCGCACCCTGGGATCCGGCGCGTGGATCGGACAAAAAAGCTTGGCCGGGTCGTAGGTCATCAGTTTGTTCATCATTTCGCCGGGCAGTTTTCCCTCCTGACGGGAGAGAATGCGCAGAATGCGCGAAATGAAACGGTCGAACGATTGCAGGCCAAAGGTTTCGGCGATCAGATCGCGCATGAAGGATTCGTTGATCCGCTCCAGGGTGGCCGAGCCGTCGTGATCCTTGAGCGCGGCATAGCGGGCGACCAACGCCTGATCCGGGATCATCGGCACGATCACGGCGAGATTCTCCCGGTGGTGAATCACGTAGTAGGCGTGGATGATCTCCTTGATCCCTTCGGAAAAGTTGCGAAAAATATCCAGATACTGGTGGAAGGAGAACTGGTTGAGTTCCAGAAAGCGCATCAGCACGGCGCGCAGGTTCTCCAGGCGGCGCGACGAGACGCCATCCAGCTCCAGCGCGCGCAGATAGAACTGCATGTACTTGTCGATGCGGAAAAAAGCGGCGCGGGTGATGAATCCTTCCGGGATGCGCGCCACCAGCCGTTCCAGCAGCACGTTGGCCAGGTCCTCCAGCCGGAACAACAGCGACAGGGCGTCAAACTTGCGCTCCTGATAGCGACCGTAGACCGAGGGGATATCCACCGCGATGTGGCGTTTCTGATAGATCTCCTCCAAAGCCGGGAAGGTTTCGCGGCTGAGAATCACCTGTTTCAACGACTCCATGGCCGACAGCAGGGCATTCAACTGCACATCGTCGCGGCTTTCGTCGGCCTCCAGCACCTCGATCAGCCGGTCCATGCCGTCGATGCCCGACTCGGCCGCCTTTTGCACCAGGGCCAGCACCCCGTGACGGCTCGGATGGTATTTGTGATCGAGCAGACGATAGAGCCGGATCAGCAGAAAGACCCGGCGCCGCTCTCCGGCGGGCGCGGCAGGGGTTTCGGCGATGACGCGCTCGATTTCGTCGAGGGGCAAGGTGAGCAGACTGGCCGGATCGTCGATGGCCATGGCCTGGAACAACTGCCTGGTCACCTGATGCACCCCGTCGAACCAGGGACCGGGAATCTGGATCGCCTCCAGAGCCGGGGGGGCGACCAGTCCGGCCAGCCCCTTGCGTTCGCCGGAGTGCCAGAACAGCAGCATCTGCCGGACCAGCTCCACCATCAGATTGGTGCTTTCGACATGGCAGGCCTTGCGCAGAAAATGGATCAGGCGATCCTGACGGCGGGAGATTTCATCGAGTTCGGTGGAGACATCCCGCAACTCCCCTTCGGCGCCGATTTCGTTGTAATAGACCGGCAGCAGCCGGGCGAACTGCTTGACCAGATTGAAAACCGGGGCGATCTCGCCATTGAGCAGGCGGGTCACCTCCTTCTGGAACAGATCGGTATCCCGGATCAGGGTGCCGGAGAGGCGCAGATTGATGATCAACGCCGAAAGCAGCGTGGAGCACCATTTCGGGTTGAGGTTGATCAGGTTGAGCCAGACGCGGATGTTGTTGAGGTGGGCCGGATTGCAGATCGGTTGCCAGTCGCTGCCCACGCCGGTGACGGCCCGATACTGGAATCCGAACCGGACCGCCTGTTCCAGAAAGGCTTCGACCAGGCGGCTGTTGTCCCGTTTGAAGACCTCGACCCCCAGGGCTTCGATGCATTGCAAGGCCGTGTGGGGGTATTTGACCACATTGACCTTGAGAAAGGAGAAGGTCTTGAGAAACGAATCCCGCAGATCGTCGTAGCTCTGTTTGAGCACCACCAGATGGGCCAGCACCCGGTTGATCTCCCGCAGGGTCTCCTCGTGGATCACGGAGAGTCCTTCGGTTTCGAGAATATGGAACAAAAAGCGCAGTTTGCGCCCTTCGGCGAGCTGTTCGGAGTCGGCGGTGTATTCCCCCTTGGCGGGCATGCGTCCCAGGGCGTTGGCCGCTTCGCGATAGCCGCGCACGATGTCGAGATAGGTGGGGAGCGCGGCCAGACGGGTGATCAGGTCGATCGAGGCGGGTTCGTTGGCCAGTTGGGCCAGTTCAGCGCGCGCCGCGCGCAGCACGCGATGGGAGATGGGATCGCACTCGTGATGGCCCCGGACCGTGTACCAGACCGGATCGGATTGATTGAGCCACAGATCATAGGTGGCGGTCAGGGTGCGCAGGGCAAGCTGACGGCAGGATTCCGGATCCAGGGGAAAAGCGCGCTCCGCCGCTTCACAGCGTTCCAGCAGTTGGATCAGGGTGCGACGCAGGGGATGATGGCTTTGGGCCAGAATCAGCAGATGATCCGCAGGCAGCGCGGCCAGCCGGTCGATCAGGTGGTTCAAGGTGGGCGCGTGCTCCGGAAACTGCTCCACCGCCAGCAGATTGACCTGTTTGTCGAGCAGCGAGGTGAGACCATCCAGCGCCATGCGGATCACCATGGGTTTGGTGGACTCGGCCATGGCTTGGAGAAAACACTCCGCGAACAGCGTGAAACATTCGGCGCCGCGCGGATGGGTGACGTAGCGGGTGGCGTTCTTGAGCACAAACCCTTTCAATTCCGGCAGAATCAGCAGCCAGTTGCGAAAGGGATGGTTGAGTTCGATCAGCAGTCGTTCCAGATCCTTGCGGATTCCGGCAAAGCCCTGGACCACCTCCAACAGGAGGGTCAGGCGCGCCTCGATCACCACCCGGTCCACAGCCGTGAGCGCGAGATTGGCACGCAGGGCATCGGATTCGGGCCAGCTCTGTCCTCCCTCTTCGCGGCGGGTCAGCATGGTTTTCTCCCGAATCCGGGGTGGAACATTCTGGGCAACGGGAATTTCCTTTTCATTACGCCTCCGGGTTGTCATACTAGCGAATGGTGGCCGAGCGTGGAGGGGGTCACCGGGGGTTGCAAAACCATTACTGGGAGTGAGCATATTGAAATCTTCCGCCAATCACAACTCGGTTCCCGGAATTTCGGTATCAGGCCATGCCACGCATCCGCATCAGTGAAGTCGTCCCCTTCACCGCCGACCAGATGTATACACTCGTGGTCGAGGTGGAGCGGTATCCGGACTTTCTGCCCTGGTGCGCGGCCACGCGGGTCTGGGATCGCACCCCGACGCAATTCATGGCCGAAATGACCGTCTCTTTCAAGGGCATACGAGAGAGTTTCCGCACCCTCGATATCGTCGATCCAGGCAAACGCATCGAAATCAACCTCAAGGATGGACCCTTCAAATATCTGGTCAGCACCTGGACCTTCACCCCCGAAACCAAAGGCACGCGGGTCGATTTTTTCATCGACTTCAGCTTTCAGAGCCGCATGAAAGAGATGATCATGGGGCCGGTCTTTTCCGAGGCTTCGCGTCGCATGCTCGAAGCGTTCAAAGTCCGCGCCGCGATCGTCTACCGTTAACCCGACACCGCCAAACTCAAACGATCAATTATGGCAAAACATACTTCAAGCACCATGGTATCCTTTACGCCCGAGCAGATGTATACGCTCGTCACCGATATGGACCGCTATCCGGAGTTCATCCCCTGGATCGTCAAGGCGCGCAAATACGACGAGCAGCAGGATCGGTTTCTGTCGGAAATGACCTTTGCCTTCAAGGGGTTGCGCGAGACCTTCCACACCGAGGATCGGGTCGTGCCCAATGAGCGGATCGCCATTCAACTGGTCTCCGGTCCGTTCCGCGATCTGGAGAGCGAATGGCGTTTCACCCCGGTCCCGGAGGGGACGCGGATCGATTTTTTCATATCGTTTTCCTTTAAAAACCGTTTGTTGGATTTCACGCTCGGACCGTTGTTCGGCGAGGCTTCCAAACGGATGGTGGATGCATTCAAACAACGAGCCACGGAGATCTATCGCCAATGAACCGCTTGCAAAGTCGTATCACCCCATACTGGACCCGGATTGCTTTGGGAGCGGTCTGTCTGCTGCTGCTTGCGCCCGTGGCCCGGGCCGAGCCTGTGGCCAAGGTCGGCTCCTGGGTGCTCACCCTGGAGGAGGTGGATCGCGCCCTGGCCGCCAAGATTCACGAGTTGCGGGAAAACAAGGTGCGTGAAATGGTGTTGGAGCGCATTCTCACCGTGAAGGGCGCCGAAGAGAAGATCGATCCGGATCAGGTGGTGGAAAAGCTGACCGGCAATGTGCCCAATCCCACCGATGCCGAAATCAAGGCCTTCATCCTGAAGAACAAAGAGCACCTGCCCAACAACGGCGAAGGGCTGGAAGATCAGATCCGCGAGCATCTGCTTGACGAAGCCAAGAAAGAGGCCGAAGGCAAAGTGCTCGCCAAGCTGTTGCAGCAGTATGAGCCGGAAATTCTCCTCAAGGCGCCCCGTTTCACGGTCACGGGTCCGGAGGATCTGGCGCGCGGGGATGCCAAGGCGCCGATCACCATCATCGAATTTTCGGATTTCGAGTGTCCCTATTGCCGGCGCGCCCAGGCCACCATCAAAAAGGTGCAGGAGGCCTATGGCGACAAGATCCGCATGGTCTTCCGTCACTATCCGTTGCCGTTCCACACCAAGGCGCCCAAGGCTTCGGAAGCGGCCCAGTGTGCGGCTGAGCAGGGCAAGTTCTGGCCCATGCATGATCTGCTGTTCGAAGACAAGACCAGTCTGGAGATTGCCGATCTGAAAAAGGCGGCCAAGACGGTTGGTTTGGATCAGGCGGCGTTCGACAAGTGTCTGGACAGCGGCAAGCATGGCGCGCGCGTCACGGCGGATCTGGGGGATGGCAAGAAGCTGGGAGTCACCGGCACGCCGACCTTCTTCATCAATGGCATTCGTCTGGTGGGCGCGCAGCCCTTCGAGAAGTTCAAGAGTGTGATCGACGAAGAACTGAAAGAGAAAAAATAAATTGCCAGCGCGCCGTCATTCCCCTGGATGCGGGAATGACGGCGCCTCCATGGTGATTGATTATCGAATCACGACCACCGCATGACGCAGTTTGCCCACCTTCAGCACATGACGCTCCGCAGCCAGTTGCATGCGGGGATCCGCCGCCTTGACCCCGTTGACACTCACCGCCTGCTGACGAATCAAACGCATTCCCTCGGAGTTGGAAGCCGCCAGATTGGCCAGACGCATCACATCCGCCAACCCGAGAGGCTGACCGCCATTTTCCAGCACGATTTCAGGCAGATCTTCCGGCGTCTCCTTGTGGGAAAAACGGGCCTCGAACCGGGCGCGCGCCTGCCGGGCCTCCTCTGCCCCGTGAAACCGGGCCGTCAACTCCTCGGCCAACCGCTTTTTGGCCTCCATGGGATGAAACCGTCCGGCATTGGTCTCCTCTTCCAACCGTCGGACCTCCTCCAGGGATTGATCCGACAACAATTCATAATAACGCCACATGGTGACATCCGACAACGACATGGTTTTGCCGAAAATTTCGTCCGGTGGATCCTGAATGGCAATGTAGTTGTTCAGGGACTTGGACATCTTCTGCACCCCGTCCAGCCCTTCGAGAATCGGCATGGTGATGACGCATTGCGGTTCCTGGCCGTACTCTTTTTGCAACTCCCGACCCATCAATAAATTGAACGTCTGATCGGTGCCACCCAACTCCACATCCGCCTGCAAGGCCACCGAGTCGTAGCCCTGGACCAGAGGATACAAAAATTCGTGAATGGCAATCGGGCGTTCGGCCTTGTAACGCTTGGTGAAATCATCCCGCTCCATCATGCGGGCCACGGTCTGTTTGGCCGCGAGTTGAATCATCTGGGCCGCGCGCATCTCGCCCATCCAGGCGCTGTTGAACACCACCCGTGTGCGCGCCGGATCGAGAATGCGAAAAACCTGGGCCTTGTAGGTTTCGGCATTGGCCGCGATCACCTCCGGAGTGAGCGGCTTGCGGGTTTCGTTTTTGCCCGTGGGATCGCCGATCAGGCCGGTGAAATCGCCGATCAGAAAGATCACCTCGTGTCCCAACTCCTGGAACTGCCGCATCTTTTGCAACAAAACCGTGTGTCCCAAATGGAGATCCGGGGCCGTGGGATCGAATCCGGTCTTGATCTTGAGGGGCACGCCGGTCTGAAGGGCGCGCGCCAGTTTTTGCTCCAGGGCCTCTTCGGAGATGATTTGCGCCGTGCCCCGGCGGATGACGGCCATCTGTTCGCGAATGGATTTCATGGGACTCCTGCGGTTGGTCCAGGATGGTTTGAAAGATTAAACGGCAACCATTTCGGAATGCTGAGTTTTTGGCCAAAAGACGTCGCCTGCGGCGACCAGAGGGCGCGCCTGCGGCAAAGCGCGCCAAAGGCCAAGTCCCAAGGGCTTCGCCCCTGGACCCCACCAGGGGTCACAGACCCCTGGACCCCGTTGACACACGACGCATCCCGAGCTGGTCTCGGCTGGACTGACTATATCGGAAGCCCGGACGGTTTGACAAGCACGACGAAACCAGCCACCATGATGGATTGGGACGATTCATGATCAGAAAAGATGAGGAGAGGCGACCGTGGAAGAACAAAAAATTGCCGTGGGATTGATGTCCGGCACCTCGGCAGACGGAATCGATGCCGTGCTGGTGCGGACCGATGGGGTATCGGCGCCACGGGTGTTGGCCGATCTGGAACTCCCCTTTCCGGACGAGTTGCATCAACGCATTCTGGCGTTGTACGAACCGGGCGCCGACGAAATCGATCGCATGGGCGACTTGCATCGCGCATTGGGGGAACGGTTCGCCGAAGCGGCGGTGGCGGTTTGTCAACGGGGTGGCCTCTCTTTGGAGCGCGTTGACGTGATCGGCAGCCATGGTCAGACGATACGCCATCGTCCTGGGCGGTTCACGTTGCAAATCGGCGATCCCTTTCTCATCGCGGCCCGCACCGGTGTGCCCACCGTGGCCGATTTTCGACCGGCGGACATGGCCAGAGGAGGAGAAGGAGCACCTTTGGTGCCATTGTTTCATCAGGTGTTGTTCACCCGCCCCGAGCAGCGGATCGCGGTGGTCAATCTGGGCGGCGTGGCCAACATCACCGCTCTTTCCGGTCATCCCGAGCGTCCCTTGATCGCCGGGGATATCGGTCCGGCCAATTCGCTGCTGGATCTGCTCGCCACCCGGCTCAATCAGGGAGTCCGCGCCGTGGATCGCAACGGGGCCACCGCCGCGCAGGGACGGGTGCAGGCCGAACCGTTGGCCTGGCTGATGTCCCATCCCTATCTCGGACGTCCTTTTCCCAAATCCACCGGACGCGAGGAATTCGGCGCGGCTTTTCTGGAAAGCGTGCTGGCGCGCTATCCCGCCCTGGAAGGGGCGGATGGTTTGGCCACCCTGGCCCAGTTCACCGTGGAGTCGGTGGCCGAGGCGTGTGGTCGGTTGCTGTCACCCGGCGCGCAACGGTTGATTCTGTGTGGAGGCGGGGCGCGAAATCGTTTTCTGGTGGAACGGTTGGAGCGGCGTCTGCCGATGACACGGGTTTCCGATGCCGAGGATCTTGGCGTCGATGCCGGCACGCTGGAGGCGCAGGCTTTTGCCTGGTTTGCGGTGCGCACCCTGAAAGGATTGACCTCCTCGCTGCCTGGTGCCACGGGTGCTGCGGCTCCGGCGGTACTGGGCGCGATCCATCCGGTGACGCGGCCCTTGTTGTCAAACCATTGAAAAAAAAGCGGGGGTCTGGGGGATTCCGCCCCCAGGGTTTTGACTTTAAACAAATAATTTTTATAAATTTTTTTGTTTAAAGT
>JADFWP010000077.1 GCA_015234115.1 Magnetococcales bacterium | reverse complement strand
CCAGGGCAGCGCGCAGGGCCAGTTCCGGGTCGTTTTCATGGGTGATGGGTGCCCCGAAAATGGCCATGATGCAGTCACCAATGAATTTATCCACGTAGCCTTCATAGCGATGCACGATGTCGGCAAGCATTTTCATGCAGCCGTTCATGATGTTGGTGACCTCCTCCGGGTCCATTTTTTCGCTCATGGCCGTGAATCCGGAGATGTCGGCAAACAGGACCGTGACATTCTTGCGTTCCGATTCCAGGGCTGAGTGGGCCGGAGCGGCAGGGAAGGCAGGTGCGCTGGTCAATTGCACGGGCGCTCGGTTGCCAGCAGGCAGACGCATCCCGCACTCTCCGCAATAAATATCCTCTGCGGCGCACGGGGTGCGACAGTGGGAACACAGGGCGACCAGGGGTGTCCCGCATCGGGTGCAGAAATGGACGCCCTGGCGATTGTCCATATGGCATTGGGAGCAGTTCACCGTTTGAGTCCTATCCAGAAAGTAAGGGTCAAGATTTCACTGCAAGGGAATGAAGTGATGATTCTCCAACAGGATACCATTTTATGGCTGTCAAGGGAAGTAGGCAATCATTGTGTCTGCAGCCGTTCGCTTGTTTCCAAGGGATTCGGAATGGAATGTTCTTTGCGAGAGTTTGGGAAGCAAAGCCAGAGGGAGAATTCTTAATGGAATCGTCAATAATTAAAATAATATTTATAAAACAATAACGCCCGGAAGTAAAGATATCTTCCCGGGCGTAGTGGCTCAGCTTGACCGTGATGCCTTGTACATGGCAGCCTGGGAAATGTCCACCTTGAATGCCGGAGAGTTGCGGGACATGCTGATCAGGCTGTTGACAAAAGGTTTTACATCAAGGGTTTCTGCGACATTATCTTTGACTGTCTGCCTCAGGTTGGCAGAGTAACGCTGTCCGACCTCAATGGCTTTGCTGGTCAAATCAGAAACAACGCCGGTACCCATGTTCATATCTCCAGGTGCGGGTGGGTTAAGATGGTGCAGAAGGACTTGGTCCGTCTAATCAGTTTGATTATTTATTTTCCACGTGGTTGCGGGCTTGTCAATAAAAATTTTTGCCGACGATTTGCTCATGGCGCGAGCTTGTTTTTCAGCAGTTCGTTGACTACGCCTGGATTGGCTTTGCCGCGTGTGGCCTTCATGATTTCCCCGACGAAGAAGCCCAGCAGTTGATTTTTTCCGGCGCGGTACTGGGCAATTTTCTCCGGGTGGGCTGCGAGTATTTTGTCCACCTCGGCCTCGATGGCTCCTTGATCCGTTACCTGGCTCAGTCCCTGTTCCGCCACGATCTGTTGGGGCGTACCCCCATGTTCGAACATGTGCGCAAAGACGCTCTTGGCGATCTTCCCGGAGATGACATTGTTGTGGATCATGGCGGTCAACGCGCCCAGAGATTCGGCCTGGACCGGAGACTGTGTGATCTCCAGCCCCTCCTTGTTGAGGCGGCCCAGCAGTTCACCGGTCACCCAGTTGGCGACGGATTTGGGGTCCGCAGGGGAGGCGCGCAATGCGATTTCGTAATAATTTGCCATCTCTCGACTGGCGGTCAGCACCCCGGCATCGTAGTCGGAGAGGGCGTAATCTTTTTGAAAACGGGCGAATTTGTCATCCGGGAGTTCCGGCATGGTGGCGCGAATGGCCTCGATGCGGGCCGGATCGAGCTGCACCGGGGGGAGATCCGGTTCCGGGAAGTAACGATAGTCGTGGGCCTCCTCTTTGCCGCGCATGGGGCGGGTGAGATTCTGGTTGGCGTCCCACAAGCGGGTCTCCTGAATCACTTTTTCGCCGTTTTCGATCCGGTCGATCTGGCGGTCGGTTTCGAACTCAATGGCCCGCATGACGTTGCGAATGGAATTGAGATTCTTGATCTCCGCGCGTGTGCCGTATTGGGTTGCACCCCAGCGTCTGACCGAGACATTGGCATCGCAGCGGAACGATCCTTCTTCCATGTTGCCGTCACATACCTCCAGGTAGCGCACGATGGAGCGTAATTTTTTGAGGAATGCCCCGGTCTCGGCAGCAGAACGCAAGTCGGGTTCGGTGACAATCTCCAGCAGCGGGGTACCGGTGCGATTGAGATCTACCCATGAAGCCCCCTGAATACCTTCATGGAGGTTTTTGCCCGCGTCCACTTCCATGTGAATACGGGTGATGCCGATACGTTTGCGGGGTGAGCCTTCCGGCTCGATCATCAACTCGCCCTGTTCGACAATGGGCAGTTCGAATTGGGAAATTTGGTATCCGGCGGGCAGGTCAGGATAGAAATAGTTCTTGCGAGCGAATTCATTGTACAGCCTGATCTGTCCATGCAGGGCCAGCCCTGTCTTGATGGCCATGTTGAGCACTTCCCGGTTGAGAACCGGAAGCACGCCCGGAAAGGCGGCGCAGACCGGACAGATCTGGGTGTTGGGTGCGGAGCCGAATTGATTGGGACAGCCGCAGAAGATCTTGGAGCGGGTACGCAGCTGGGTGTGAATCTCCAGACCGATCACGGTTTCGTAGCGGGAATCCTGACTCATGATTTTCCCTCCGGTCTGGCCTTGTGCCACTGGGTGGCCAGTTGATAGGCGTGCCCTGTGGCCAGGATGGTCGCTTCATCCAGGGGGCGGCCAATGAGCTGGAAGCCGATGGGCAGACCCTTGGCATCGAATCCGCACGGCAGGGAGATGCCCGGCAAACCCGCCAGATTGACGTTGATGGTATAGATGTCCGAAAGATACATGCTCACCGGATCGGCGTTTTTTTCCCCCAGTTTGAAGGCGGTTTCCGGGGCGGTCGGGGTGAGGATGACCCCCAGGTCATGCTCCCGGAATGCGCGGGAGAAATCCTCGGCGATCAGGCGACGCACCTGCTGAGCTTTGCGATAATAGGCGTCGTAATAGCCAGACGAGAGGACATAAGTGCCCAGCATGATGCGTCTTTTTACTTCGGCCCCAAACCCTTCGGCCCGCGTGCGGCAGTAGAGATCCTTGAGGTCTTTGGGGTCTGCACAGCGGTGTCCGAAGCGGATGCCATCATAGCGGGCCAGATTGGAGGAGGCTTCCGCCGGAGCGATGATGTAGTAGGTGGGAATGGCATGCCGGGTCATGGGCAGAGAGATGGGATGAATATGCGCTCCCAGGCTCCGATAGACCTCCATGGCTGCTTCGATGGCGGTGCGGCTTTCCTGGCCGAGTCCTTCACCGAAGTATTCGGCGGGCATGCCAATGCGCAGCCCTTTGAGGTCGCGTCCCAGGGCGGCATGGTAGTCGGGCACCGGTTCGTTGATGGAAGTGGCATCTTTGGGGTCGAAGCCGGCCATCTCCTGCAGCAACAGGGCAGCGTCTTCGACCGTGCGGGTCATGGGGCCGGCCTGGTCGAGGGAAGAGGCAAAGGCGATCATGCCGAAGCGGGAGACCCGTCCGTAGGTGGGTTTCAAGCCGGTGATGCCGGTCATGGCCGCCGGTTGCCGGATGGATCCGCCGGTATCGGTGCCGAGGGCTCCAGCGCACAATCCCGCTGCCATGGCAGTCGCCGAACCGCCGGAGGAGCCGCCAGGGGTGCGATCATAGGCCCAGGGATTGCGTACCGGGCCGAAAAAGGAGGTTTCGTTGGAAGATCCCATGGCGAATTCGTCCATGTTGGTCTTGCCCAGGACCACGGCGCCCGCAGCCTTGAGGCGGGCGGTCACGGTGGATTCGTAGGGGGGCAGGAAATTGGCCAACATGGCGGACCCACAGGTGGTACGCAAGTTTTGGGTGCAAAAGAGATCTTTGATCGCCAGGGGAATGCCGGTGAGAGGGGTGGCGCTGGCTTGGCCCAGACGCGTGTCGGCGGCAGCGGCGGCCTCCATGGCCCGTTCGGCGTCGAGGGTGATGAAGGCGTTCAGTGCAGGATTGAGCGCCTCGATGCGTTCCAGATAGGCGCGGGTCAACTCCTGCGCGGAGATCTCGCGTGCGTTGAGGGCTTGGGCAGCCTGGGCCAGGGTCAGGGTGGTGGCATCCACGATCAGACGGTTTCCTTGGGTTGGATCATTCGATGATTTTGGGGACGCGGAAACACCCTTCCTCGGAGTCCGGGGCATTGGCCAGCAGGGTGTCCCGCTGATTGGTGTTTGTGACCGTGTCGTCTCGTTCCGGCATGGTCATGGCCACGGCGTGGGACATGGGGGCCACTCCCTCTGTAGGAATGGATTGCAACTGCTCCATCAATCCCAGGATGCGGGACAACTGCTCGGTATAGATTCCGGTCTCCTCGGCGGAGATTTCCAGACGGGCCAAAGTGGCCACATGGCGAACTGTCTCTACGGTGATGGACATGACATTCTTGACGTGGGGTGCCGGTTGTTGAAAGCGGATGCGTGGACCATATGGAACAAAAATGCTAACACATCCCGACAAGGTGGGCAAGGTTGGAAACCGGAAAACAGAGGCGATGCCCTGGTGGATGGGTGGAGAGTCATTCAGGGTAACTCCCTGGAATACCGTTTGACCAGAGGAGTGGCTACCCCTCCTTTGTTCTGTATAGTCGAAGCGGCGGCATCGGCCTTCGAGCGGTCCGGGTAGGGGCCGGAGAAGACACAGGTAAATTTATGTGCTCCATTTTGAATGGCTTTGTGGTAGACCGGCAGGGTCAGCGCACGAATTTTTTCTTCCAGGAGTTGGGTTTGGGCAGAGTCCAGGGCAAAACAGGAGAGGTGGATGACGAAGCCATGTTGGATGCCCTCCTGTGGTGTTGTCGAGGGTGAGGGTTCGGAGTTTGTTGGTTGCGCTGTTTTGGGGACGACTCCTGGTGTCGGCTTTGGGGTCACTGAAAGCACAGGGACTGCGGCCATTTCTGCTGTTGTGACTTTGGATAGCGATTCGGGTTCGATGGCTGTGATCGTGGTGGGGGTGATCAGCAGTTCCGGGAGGGGTGTTTTTCTGGTCAGGTCCGGCGGCAGCGTTGCCGGGGCTTTGGTCTCCTGGAGCAGGGGTGGAGGAGTCGCATGGCGCGCTGGAGCAGGTGTGGGCAGGGTCTGCAACGTCTGCATTGCCTGGACGATTTGCACCACCTTGGGGTGATCCTTGCCGTAGGCGGTCGTCAGAAGGGTTTCGGCGCGGTGGAAATAGACCATGGCCTGCTCTTTGGCGCCATCCTGATGCAGCAAGGTGCCCAGTCTGGAAAACCAGTCCGACAGTCCCAGGGGATCGTCAGCAAAGAAGCGTTCAGCCGCCGCGCCTGAACGTTCAAACAATCGTTCGGCCTCCTCCTTGTGACCCTGGCGCAACTCAATCTGGGCCAGATTGCTTAAAATGAATGCCACCTGCAAATGGTCTGCACCCAGCCGTTTTTCGGTCACGGCCAGACTGCGCTCAAACAGGGCCTTGGCGTTGGGGAAATCGTTGTGTGACAGACGCAACAAGGCCAGATCGTTGAGAATCTTCACCAGAGTCGGATGTTCCTTGCCCAGGAGTTTCTCACGCAGTTGCAATACCCGTGTGAACAGGGGTTCTGCCTCCTGGCCACGATCCTGCTGGAGCAGGGATTCGCCCAGACGTTCCAGGCTTTCCGCCAGTTCCAGTCTGGTGGAGTCGCTGTTGAAGCGTTCCAGAATCTCTACGGAACGGCGCAAAAAGAGATCACCCGCTGTGAATTCCCCCTGGGCCACCAGGTAACGACCCCGTTCCCGCAGGGATTCAGCCACCAGATTATGGTCGGGTCCCAAGGAGTGTTCGCGCATGGATTGAGCCTTGCTTACCCCCTGGCTCGCTTCGGCCATTTTCCCTTGGGAGAAGCGGATTTTGGCCAGCAGCATCTCTGCCTCGGCCACGCGGGGGTTGTCCGGCCACAATCGTTTGACCAGTACAGGAAGGGCCGTCTCCACCAGATGGGCAGCGATTTCACGCTGCTCAGGTTCGGCTGCCAGCAGGCGGGCCAGATTGACACGGGCACTGGCGGTGTTCAGATGGTCGGCACCCAAGGATTTTTCCAGAGAGGTCGCTGCGCTCTCCAGCAGGGTATGAGCGGCCTGGAACTGGCCTGTTCGAAGTTTGACCCGCGCCAGTTTGGTTCGCGCCTCTGCCACTTCGGGATGATCGGGCCCATGATGCTGTACGAGAATGGATATGGCCTGAGTCAACGGGGCCTCGGCCTCCTGGTCATGGCCCGAAACCTGACGAAACTCAGCGAGTTGCAGCAAAGCGGTCGCGGTCAAAAGATTGTCTGCGCCGAACTGTTTGGTCCGTTCCGCAGCGAACAGAGCGAGCCGTTTGTCTTCTCCCTCCGCGCCAGGCTGGCTCGCACCCTCTGCTCCCTGGAGTGGGGCGGCCTGCAAGCCGATCAGCAACACCATACCAGACCACCAGACAGCACTTGACACCGACCCACGGGACAAAGACCATTTCAAGATCGGATACCTCCAGGAGAAGTGACAAAGAATCTGGAGATTATCGGCAAGATCATACGGATATGCAACGACGAAACGAAGGTTATGGCGTTGGTCGGGCAGGGATCGGCACAGGATGTGATTCCGATCGGTTGGCCATTCTTGAGGCTGTGCGCCACAATATCTCCAGGGCGACCAGACCGATATCCGGGGACTCCTGACTTTCCCGACGGCGCAGTTGCTCCAGCAAGTGGGTTTGACTGCTGTGAAATCGGATTTGACCTTTGGCGATTTGGGGTTGCAAGGACTGGATGTTCAACCACCGGTCTTGCCGGCAGGGAATGGTCTTGACTGGTGTTGGCACCCCCAGATGGAGCGCGCATCGCAGCACTCCGTTCTGGAAGCGCTGCATGCAGGGCGTTTTTTCTGCCACCCACAACCGACAATCGTATCGTGCCTGCAAGGCGATGACATCGGCGATAATCTGGTCCGGTTCCTGTGGATGGATCTCGGCCTCCACCACATTGAGTACTTTGATTGTTTCATCATATCCCCCGATCAGGAGTGCAGCAGGTCGATTTTCTCGCCAGGGGTGTGGCTGGGGGGAGAGTGTCACAGCCCCGAAAAAGAGCCACTCTTGGCCTTCCCGGGTCCAGAATGAGCAGGTTTCCTGCAGGACGGCTTCCCGCATGGATTGTGCATGGGAGGGTATGGTGGATGGGGTGAGAATAGTGTTCAAGGTTGTGAGTATTCCTGCTTGAAGTTGGACGACAATACCGATGCCAACTATGTGGGTATTGTTCTGCCAAGGACCATGTGCAGGGTTTCATCAGTGAATTTAATCTCTTGGGCACTACTGAGGGGATGTATCCATGCAATGATGCCGTTTCGGGCAGGCAGTGCTGGCTTTTTTTGGCACTCTTGGATTATGTTGAATTTGTCATCAGCTCTTTTTTGGCGCCAAACACAATGGAAACAGTGCCTGTCGTCTTCACACGTGTGCGCCTGCTCCCCTGGTTGTTGTTGGGTCTGGGATTGGTCGTGACGGTCTGGTATTGGTATCATGAGACTACTCGCGATACGGCCCTGGCCATTGATCAGTTTCATAATCTTTCGAGCACCCTGCGGGAAACGGCCCAGAACCGCCTGGAGACTCATGCGGATCTTTCCCGTGTCATGGCTGCGTGGTTTCGTTCCGCCAGCGAGGTGTCCGGAAACGACTGGCGCGCCTTTGCGGCCTCCCTGGCCCCTGAGGGGCGTCATCCTGGATTACTTGAACTGGCCTTTGTGGAACCTGTCCAGGAGCAGCATCGGGAGCGCTTCGAATGGGAGATGCGACGGAACCTGCAGGACTCTTCTTTTCAGATTGCCGCTGACGAACGGCGCGAGGAGTATTTTCCTGTCACCTATCACTATGCCGTGGGTGATGGCCCTGTTCTCCTGGCACCGGGTTTTGATGTGGCTTCCGAAAGGCGTCGCCGTCAAAGCGTGCAGCACGCCAGGGATGCAGGCCAACCGATGTTTTCGCCTCCTTTCGTGCGCACCGGACCTCGTGGACAGAACGTGACAGAACTGCTGCGGATGACTCCGGTCTACCGGGCCGAACGACCGCTGACCACGGTTGAGGAGCGCAGAGCCTCACTGCTGGGTTGGGTGGTTGCGCTGTACGATGCTCAGACACTGTTTCAGGATTTGTTTCGCAACACATCGATGCAGGTGCGTGCCGAGGTCTTTGATGGCCCCTCCTTGCGGGAGACGGCCAAAATTTTTGATTCCCATCCCCAGTTGGGGGATGCAATTGTCGATGAGGAGTGGAGCAGAACGGTTCGAGGGGTGGATGACGGGGGAGTCTGGACGTTTCGTTTCAGCCCTGCACCACTGTTTTTCCAGTATCATCCAGAATATGGCATGGTCATTGTGTTGATGGCGGGGGGACTCATCAGCATGGCGCTGGCACTGGTTGCCTGGGCCTTGATTTCCAGTCGGGAACGGGCATTGACCCTGGCTGTGACGATGACCCGGGCGCATCGGGAAAGTGAGGAGCGGTTGCGGCGTACGGTGTTGTATGCCCCCATTCCCATCATGATGCACTCGGTTGGTGGTAAAATCATTCTGGTCAATCGTCTTTGGTCCGAGTTGTCTGGTCATCCCCAGGGAGAGATTGTCACTCTGTCCGACTGGGTGGAGCAGGTGCTGCCCAAGGAGGGTCAGCGTGCTGCCTTGCAACTGTTGGGGGCAGCGTTTGCACCGGATGAGCCGTTCAAGGAGGGGGAACTCTGCATTGCACCCCACCGAGGGGAGCGCCGGGTCTGGATGGTCCGGTCCCGTCCCATGGGCGCCATGGATGACCCGTCGGGATTGATCATCACCATGGCCATGGACATCACGGAACGCAAAAAGGCCGAAACCGCTCTGCTGGAGGCCAAGGTATCGGCAGAGGATGCCAATCGGGCCAAGAGCGAATTTCTGGCCACCATGAGTCATGAGATTCGCACCCCGATGAACGTCATTGTCGGCATGGCAGAGGTTCTGGAAGAGACTGAACTGACCCAGGAACAAAGGCACTATGTGGGTGTATTCCGACGGGCCGGCGATAATTTGCTGGATTTGATCAATGACATTCTGGATCTGTCCAAGGTGGAAGCGGGACGGATGGAGTTGGATCACGCCCCTTTTCAATTGGGGGAGACCTTGCAACGTATCATGGACATCATGGGGATGCGGGCCAGGGAAAAAGGGGTGGGGCTGACTTTATACGTTGCGCCTGATCTCCCGGACCGTCTGATGGGTGACGCCAAACGGTTGCGACAGGTGCTGATCAATCTGATCGGCAACGCCATCAAATTCACCCCGGCGGGGGAGATTTCCCTGCATGTGGTCCGGGATGCCGCAGGCATTCGATTTTCGGTGCGGGATACCGGCATTGGCATTCCCAAAGCCAAACAGGCCTCAGTGTTTGATGCGTTCACCCAGGCAGATGCCTCCACCACGCGCCAATATGGGGGTACCGGATTGGGATTGGCCATTTCCCGTCGTCTGGTGGCGTTGATGGGGGGTGAAATTGCCCTGGAGAGCGAGGAGGGCAAGGGCAGCGAGTTTTATTTCACGGTCAGGTTCGAGTTGATCCATGCCCTGGAAGAGGAAGGAGTGCCCCCCCATGTGGGCGGTGATTTGAGCCGGATTCGCGTTCTGGTGGCTGATGATCTGGAGGACAGTCGTTTGGTGTTGACCCGCATGGTGTCGGCACTGGGGGTGGAGGTGGAACTGGTATCGGATTGTGCTCAGATTGGGGCTGTGTGGCGGGCGGCAGAAAACACGGGGCATCCCTGTCACCTGGTTTTACTCTCCTGTCGCGATGAGGAGTCCAGAATTCTGGAGCGGGTTTTGCATCTGCGACAGGAGGTCAATCAGGTCAACCTGCCGGTGATTACGGTCACATCCTATTTTCAGGAGGGGGATTTGGCTCGTGGTCGTGCCCTGGGGGTCGGGATGTTGCTCAAGCCTGTCAAACGTGCAGAGCTTTGGGAGACGATGCAGGCCGTATTGTCGGTGGATGCCGAGGTCTCCCTTCGGACAGCGACGGAGCTTCCGGTGGGGGTCAGGTCAGAAGAACGCTCCCTTTTGGTCGTGGATGATTCGGATGACAACATTTTGTTGATACGGGCTTTTTTGAAAAATTCTCCCTATCGGTTGACCTTTGCCCAGAACGGCGCAGAGGCGGTGAGCAAGATCACGGCGGGAGAGGTGTTTGATCTGGTGTTGATGGATGTGCAGATGCCGGTCATGGATGGCTATACGGCAACCCGGAGGATACGGGCCTGGGAACAAGAGCATCATCGTGCCCCGGTCCCGGTGGTTGCCCTGACCGCCCACGCCTTTGCCGAAAACGAGCGTCAGACGCTGGAGGCCGGATGTTCCGCTCATGTGACCAAACCGATCACCAAGCCCCGTTTACTGGCAGCGATTGCCCGTTATGTGGCCGGAGGTACCGGGGCCGGGTGATTTAAGCAGCAGGGCGTTTGTCATCCTTCGAAACGGAGCGTGGGGGCGTCCAGGGAAAGAATTTCCATGCCATAGAGGGTTGTCAGTTGTTCTCCAGGGTCTGCCCCATAATATTGGTGCAACTCCCACCGAACCGCTTTGGTCAATTCGGGAGTCAGGTGTACCCCCAAGGCTTGGCGGCCATCGGCCTCAAAAAGGGTTTTTTGGGTAAGAATGGCCTTGACGTTGTCCATGAGAGGGATCCTTGAATGATGGGCGATCGAATGGTCCATCATCAGACTGCGATGTGGATTTTGTCAATCGGGAGGGTGATGGATTCCTGCGACCGGGAAGCGTGCCGCGCATGGGACCAGAGTGGAATCCCTGGTTGATTCAAGGCGGTAACTTGGAATGATGGGCAACCGACAAGATAATGAATTCTTTTGCCGGTTGCCCATGCAAGAGAACCCGTCTATGGATCGACAGGCGGATTGGCGTTGGCATCTCCCAATAATTTTTGCTGCTTCTTATGCAGTTTCGCTATGGCGCGCGCCACTTTCTTTTCGCCTTTGATGGCTTTTTTGGAGTTTCTTATCGCTTTTTTCGTCTGTTTCAGCTTTGTTTTGATTTCTTTTTGTTCTGTGCGCAATGCCTGTAATTGCTCTTGAGTGGCCATGTTCGCTCCTTGTCGTCCCCCCAGGGAATTTTGTTGTCAAATGATGTGGAAGATTGAATTTAAACGCTTGTTCATTATGGGGCTTGGTGCGCCATTTGTCAATAAAATATGAACCATAATTGAATCTAGTATAAGTAGCATTGCCCAAGGGTTTGATCCCCCTGTTGGACCTGGACAATCTGTCCGATACGCGCAGCACTGGCCACCATGACCGACCCGAATCTGGTCTGTGACCTTGAACATGCAACTGGATGGCTCCGGGTTCTGCGATGGAAATCAGGGTGGAGGGAACAAGACCGGAGTGAAACGGGAGGGGTCATACCGGGACCGCAAAAGGATGATGAAAACCCTTTGCGGAAAGGCCAGGGTATAAGGTATTTTCGGTTCCACCCAAGGTTGCGGCCATCCCTGCTGGGAGCCTTCAGCAGTTTCTGGGATACGAAATCGGACCTCTGCCGAGTTGTACCCATAGATTCTTGCACAATACAGAACCTCAGGTAATTGAAAGTCAGTAACTTGACTGATAAATACAGAATGTCCCCGTAGCTCAGTCGGATAGAGCAACGGATTCCTAATCCGTAGGCCGTGCGTTCAAATCGCGCCGGGG
>JADFWP010000076.1 GCA_015234115.1 Magnetococcales bacterium | reverse complement strand
AAGTCAAAACCCTGGGGGAGGAATCCCCCAGACCCCTTCTTTTCTTTCAAAAGTTGCACCTCTCGAAATGGGTGCGGCTCAATTCGCCACGATCTGAATCTGGTTCACCGACAGGCTTGCAACCCCGCTCAAGGTGGCAAGCGTCACGCCAGCCGCAGAGCCGTTGCCATCGGAATCATACTTGAGTACGCCAGTGCTGGTGTTGAAAACAAAGCGTTGGCTGCTGGTCGAGGCGCGACCGGTGCTGTTCAGCCCAAGACGAGAGGTGCCCAGTTTGCCAACGGAAAGATTGCCAAAGTTGGCACTGACAAACAGCAATTGATCGCCCTGAGAGGCGCTGAAATCGGCAATCGCATCGCCACCATCGGCAGGCTGACTCCATTTGAACTGGTCCGCTCCAGCCCCTCCGGAGAGCGTGTCCTGCCCACTGCCGCCCATCAAACGGTCGTTGCCATCGCCGCCATAAAGCGCATCTTCACCCGCCATTCCAAAAAGCTGATCCGCGCCTCCCTGGCCACGCAGGGTGTTGGCGCTGCGGTTGCCACGCAGGATGTTGGCGGCACTGTTGCCTGTACCGTTGCTGGTATTGGTGCCGGTGAGCGTCAGATTCTCGATGTTCTCGGTCAGAGTCCAAGAGAGGGAGGCCTGGACCCAATCGGTTCCGGCGTTGACCGATTCCGTGGTGATGTCGGAAGCATTCCCGACCACATAAGTATCATCGCCAGTGCCGCCGATCATTCGGTCCGCGCCGGAGCCGCTATCCAGCAGATCGTTGCCAGCCTCACCAAACAGGGTATCGTCTCCGGCATTGCCGGAAAGGGTATCGTTTCCATCACCAGCGGTCAGAATGTTGTCGCTGCCGTTGCCGGTAAGGATGTTTCCCAGGCCATTGCCCGTGCCGTTGATGGCGCTGGTGCCGGTCAGCGTCAGATTCTCCAGATTGCTGCCAAGCGTCCAGGTGATGGAACTCATGACCAGATCGGTGCCGGAATCCGCATCTTCGGTGATGACATCACCCGACTGCGCCACCTGATAGGTATCGTTCCCGGTACTGCCGATCATCCGATCACTGCCGCTGCCGCCATCCAGAAGATCGTCACCCGAACCGCCATACAGGAGATCGCTTCCCGCCATGCCGAGCATGCGATCGTTGCCGGACTCCCCTTGCAG
Source organism: Magnetococcales bacterium (assembly GCA_015234115.1). GTDB lineage: Bacteria > Pseudomonadota > Magnetococcia > Magnetococcales > Magnetaquicoccaceae > Magnetaquiglobus. Next base: position 10,806 of record JADFWP010000076.1, on the reverse strand, counting down.
GGTATTCGCCGCGCTGTTGCCCGTGATGATATTGTTGAGGGAGTTGCCAATGCCGTCGATGGCGTTGGTGCCGGTGAGGGTCAGATTCTGCTCATCGTTGCCCAGGGTGCGGGAGGTCGCGCTCTGTACCGCATCGGTCGTTCCACCGGTGGTGTCATCGGGTGTCGTGGTGGTTCCATCGTCGTCGCGGATGGTGGTGGTCACCGCAGTGGTGCGACCCAGGGTGGCGCCGGTGGGACTGGAAATCGCCACGCTGAACGTTTCGTCAGCCTCATCGGTGGTGTCCCCCAAAATCGGCACCGTAAAGGTGGCGCTGGTGCGGCCTGCCGCGAGGGTAATGACGTTGCCGACATTGCTGAAGTCGATGCCTGCCGTGGCCGTATTCCCTGAAGCAAGACAAATCACCGTCACCGCTGAAGTTTTGGCTGCGGAGAGCGTGATGGTATAGGTGGCGGTGCTGGAACCACTGTTCCCCTCTGCAATCGAGGCCGGGCCAGAGAGGGTAAGCGTGGGCGATGGGGCCGCATCGTTGTCGGTGATGGTGGTTGTCACCGAACGGGTCGTGCCCAGCGTGGCACCGGAAGGGTTGGAGAGCGCAACCGTGAAGGTTTCGTTGGATTCGTGGGTCGCGTCATCGACCGTCGGCACCGTGAAGGTGGCGCTGGTTTGGCCTGCGGCAATCGTGAGCAGCGTGTTGATGCTGCCGACATCCTGCCCGATGGTGGCAGTGCCGCTGGCCGTGGCATAGAAAACCGTCACCGCCGATGTTTGGGCGGCGGAGAGGGTGACGGTATAGGTGGCGGTGCGACCTTCGGTGAGGGTGGTGGGGCCGGCGAGGGTTAGGGTGGGGGCGTTGTCGCCTGAACTGCCTGCACCGAGTAAAACTGCCACAGTCCCAGAGGGTCTGCCATTCACAATGACCAAATCAGGATGGCCATCAAGATTCAGGTCAGCACTTTTCCCCTCTTGTGTCTCGTCATCAAGAATATTGACTGGACTTTGGAAGGATCCGTCACCATTACCAATCAATAAAGTGACAGGCCCTCCCATATTGGCAGTCACAATATCCAAGTCACCATCGGCATTAAAATCTCCCAGCATCAGCCCGTTTGGCTGCACACCTATTTGACTGGTAATAACGTTTTGGAAGGATCCATGGCCATCACCGAGAATTACCGAGACATTACTGCTATCGACATTCACTACAACAATATCAAGATTGCCATCCTTATTAATATCAATCAACTCTTCTGATACAGGTGCTTGTCCGTTTGTACTTAAGTTGCTTGCATTCAGGAATGTCCCATTCCCGTTACCAAACAAGATGGATACAGAATTATCAGAAATATTTGTGGCTACCAAATCCAGATGGTGATCATTATTCAAATCGCCTGCTGTTACTCGAAGTGGAGCATCTCCGACAGGATAAGAGATCTGCGATTCAAAAGATCCCTCTGCGGTGCCAAGCAAGACAGAAACAGAATCTGACGAATGATTACCTGTAGCCAGATCCGGGTGACCGTCTTCATTGAAGTCAGCCACTGCAATTCCGATTGGATGCTGTCCGGTCACATAAGTGTGACCTTGCTGAAAGGTGCCATTACCATTCCCAAAAAGAACGGAGACACGATCATTGCATGGGCTTGTTACCGCCAAATCTTGATGACCATCACTATTGAAATCACTAATGGCAACAAGAGCCAAAACAGAATCCGGATTGGATTGCCCAAGAGTCAACTCTGATAAAGTTATATCGGTTCGACTTTGTAGATCTTCATTCTGGTTTCCCAAAAAGATCGAAATTTTATTTTCCCAGACGTGAGGGACAACCAAATCAGGATATCCATCTTCGTTCAGATCACCGATAGAAACAGAATAGGGCACATATACATTATCAGTGATTGGATCCAAAAAAAGAGAGTCGGTGGAAGTCATCGAACATTCAACTCCATGATATCATTGATAGAGAACAGAGAGCATACGGCAGAGTTGGGGGTGGGGTCAAATATTTTTCGTGCCTGGGGGGAAGGATGTGGTATGCTATATGAATCATCCATCTTGCTGGAGATTTGAACATGACCGCCATCACCTTCGACACGCACGCATACGTCAAGGAATTGAAGTCTGCCGGATTCACCGAAGAGCAGGCCGAAGTGCAGGCCAAAACTCTTTCCAGCATCTTCAAGACGAACCTGGATGAACTGGCCACCCGGCGGGATCTCAAGGAACTTGAACTGGCCACCCGGCGGGATTTCAAGGAGCTTGAAGCCAAGATTGCCGAGGCCAAGGCCGAAACCATCAAGTGGATGTTCGGTGTGGCCGCCGGGCAGGCGGTGTTCATCCTGACCATGCTCAAGCTGTTTCCCTCGCGCTGAAACACGACCAGGATAGAACCTTCACCTTCGTCGCGGTTTTTTCGCCAGCAAATGATCGACCCCCGCCACCACGGTCAGAATGATCAACCAGGCAAGCAGCATGGTAATGACCACATGACTTAAAAAATGCGCCCCCTTCATCATCTGGTACAAACCCATCACCCATCCTGCGGTCAATCCAATCCCCAATCCGACCCACCGCCGGTCACGCATGAGCAGAAACAGCACCATGAAGGCAAAACCGCCCGACGGATGACCGGCCGGGAAACATTTCCCCACTCTGCCCTCGGGAAAACCGGCCGGTTCGGGATCCATGGCATGGACATAAGGGAGGTTTCCCCCATAGCGGGTTAACGACCAGGGACAGTGGACATTGGTAACACTTTTCAGACCGGAAATCAGCGTCGGCACCAGAACCAGCGCCAGCAGCAACACGATCAAGTCGCGTCGCGGTACGGCCACAATGTCAAACTTCAAGGTCCACACAAAGGCAAAAAAAACGGCGATCCCGACCAGCACCACCGCGCGTTTGGCCCAGGTATAGAAGATCATCCGGGAGACGGGATCATCCTTGTTGATTATCCAAAGCCCGGTATCGAAATGAAAAAAGAGATCCTGCACCCACAGATCGATCTCCGTGGTGTCGGCGATCACCAGCACGCCGATCAACAAGGCCAGCGTCACCGCAAAAGAACGCCCGATGGTCATGGCAACCTCTTGTCGAGTCCCTTTTTATACAAGGTGTTGGCGGTTTGATAAAAGGCGATGGTCTCTTCCAGATCCTCTTTTTCTTCCCGAGGATTGACCTCCTGACGCTCCTGACCCGGACCGCGCGCGAAACGGTAGAAACTCGCTTTCTGCTGCGGCGAAAGCACGGTCAGGCGATCCTCCACGATCATGCCGAGCTTCTGGTAGGTGCCGATGAAGGCCCGACGCGCCAACGATTCGCCCCGCAACACATCCTGACCGAAAAAGCGGCTCGGATAGCTCCAGCCCAGCAACCCCAGAACCGTTGGCGTGATGTCGATCTGACTGGTCAAACCGCTCTCGAAGCGGGCCGCGATGTGGCGGGGTGAATAAATCATCAACGGAATGTGATAGCGATGAACCGGCAGTTCGGTCTTGCCCGCACTCGACGCGCAATGATCCGCCGTGATCACGAAGATCGTGTCGTCGAACCAGGGTTGTTTCTTCGCCTGGGCAAGAAATTCGCCAATGGCCCAATCGGTGTACTTCACCCCGCCCTCCCGCCCCCCCGGAGCCGGAATATCAATGCGGCCTGCCGGATAGGTGAAGGGACGATGGTTGGAGGTGGTCATGACGAAATAATAAAACGGTTTCCCGGCCCCATGGGCACGATCCGCCTCGACGAGGGTGCGCCGGAAGAGATCCTCATCGGCCACGCCCCAGATGTTTTCGTGGGTGATCTCATGCGGCGCCAACTGGGTGCGATCCACCACCTCGAAGCCGTTGTGACCAAAGAAGTAATTCATGTTGTCGAAATAACCGTACCCGCCATAGATGAAGCGGGTATCATAGCCGCGCTGCCGGAACAGGAAGCCCGACGAGAAAAGCTCCTCGTTGTCTGGCCGTTTCACCTTGCTGCGGCCCGGTGTGGGCGGAACCGACAGCACCAGACTCTCCATGCCCCGGTCCGTGCGGTTGCCGGTGGCGTAGAGATTGGTGAAGGTGAGGGATTCCTTGGCAATGCGATCGAGATTCGGGGTCAATCCTTCGGTGTTGCCGAACAGGGCCATGAATTCGGCGCTCATGGATTCGATGGTCAGTTGAATCACGTTGAGCCGTTTTTCCGGTCCCGGATGGGTGATCTGACGGGCGATGTCCAACGGATCCTGCACCGGCAGGGACGTGACACCGGGTTGATTCAGCAGCAGGGTACGCACCCGGCTTGCGGCCTGCTGTTCGTCGCGCAGCAGGTAAAAGGTCTCATAATCGAGCTTGTTGTGGATGAAGGCGGAAAAGAGCGCATAGATGCCGTTTTTGGCCAGCTCGTTATGGAAGCGGTTGCGGGAGACTTCGGAGAGGGATTGATCCACCAGGAAAAAAGCGCACAACGGCACGAGCAGCACCACGCCGCCATGTCTGGCCCGTTGCCGGAAGGTGGTGATGGCCGCGAAACCGGGCCGAATCCAGCCTGTCCGCCACACGCCCCAGGCGATGAGCGCGGTCACGCCCAGGATGGCTGTCAGCAGCATCGGCACCGGATAGGATTGCCGGATGTTGCCGATCACCTCGTGGGTGTAGACCAGATAATCGACCGCGATGAAATTGAACCGGACCCCGAATTCGTCCCAGAAGATCCACTCCGCCACTCCGTTGAAAAGCAGCACATACAGGGCGGCAAAATAAACGGCGCAATACCCGATGCGCTGGAGCCGATGGCCAAAGATCCGGTCGGGCAGGGCGATCAGATAGAGGGTGAAGGGAATGGTGAAATAAAACGCGGCCAGCAGATCATACAGCAGGCCGCTGGCCAGGATCAGTGCCAGACCCGCTGCCGAAAACTCCAACGTGTCGAACGCCTTGACCCCGAGCACCAGCCGGATCAGCAGCGAAATCAGCACGAACAGTGCGATGAAGCCATACAGCCCACCAAAGCGCGAACCGGACCCGAACGCGCCGGAGGAGGAGACCGGATCGGTTCGGGCCGCACTCATGGCGTGGCCGCCGGATCGGTGGGTTGTTTCTCGCGGTAGTCACACCCTTCGACCGCGCACAGATGCTCGACCCCGTAGCGTTTGGTGATCTTTTCGGTGACGAACGGCGCGCCGCACTTGGGACAGGGAATGTTGGCCAGCGGTTTGTTCCAGACCGCGTTTTTGCACTTGGGATAGGTGGAACAGGAGTAGAAAATCTTGCCGTAACGCGATTTTTTCTCCAGGAAGGTGCCCTTTTTGCAAAGCGGGCACTCCACCCCGGTATCGAGGGGCTTGGCCAGAGGCTGAATGTTGCGACAATCCGGATAGCCGGAACAGGCGAGATATTTGCCGAAACGCCCCTCTTTGATGAGCATGGGCTTGGAGCACTTTTCGCACAACTGATCCGACAGCTCGGGCGGAGCGACCGGTTTTTCCTCTTCGCCCTCTTTTTTGATGTTCTGGGTGAATTTGCACTCCGGATAGTTGGAGCAGGCGAGAAAACGACCAAACCGTCCCAGTTTGATGAAGAGGGGCTTGCTGCACTCCGGGCAGGCCTGATCCGTGGCCTCGGTGGTGATGTCCGAGCGCTTGGTGGTGCTCTCTTTTTCGTCGATCTGGCTTTTGAAGGGGGTCCAGAACGAATCGAGCAGCGGCACCCACTCCCGCTCGCCCCGGGAAACCGCGTCGAGGTCATCCTCCAGGTGGGCGGTGAAGTGATAATCGACATATTTTTCAAAATGTTCGACCAGAAAGCGATTGACCACCTCGCCCACGTCCTCGGGGAAGAACTTGCGCTGATCGAGCTTGACGTAGCCCCGTTCCTGCAAGGTGGACATGGTGGGGGCATAGGTCGAGGGACGGCCAATGCCATAGCTCTCCAGAATCTTGACCAGCGAGGCTTCGGTATAGCGCGGTGGCGGCTCGGTGAAGTGTTGCTGTGGGGTGATGGCGGTCGCGGTCAGGCCGTCGCCCACCTCCAAAGGAGGGAGCATGGTATCGGTTTCGTCTTCGTTGCGTTCCTGTTCCGGGGTTGCGTCCTGGCTTTCGCTGTAGACCTCCATGAAACCGGAGAAGGCCACCGACGAACCGTTGGCGCGCAGCAGGAAAGGCGCCTTGGGATCGTTCCGACCCACGGAGAGGGTGGCCGCCACCTGATCGATCTGGGCCGAGGCCATCTGACAGGCGATGGTCCGTTTCCAGATCAACTCATAAAGGCGGAACCCGTCCTTGTCGAGATGCTTGCGCAGCCGTTCGGGCACCAGGGTCGGATCCGTAGGACGGATCGCCTCGTGGGCCTCCTGGGCGTTCTTGGCGGAAGATTTGTACTTGCGCGGGGTCTTGGGCAGATGATCGGCGCCATAGCGGGTCTGGATCAGCTCCCGCAGGGCATGGACCGCCTCGTTGGCCAGTTGCACCGAGTCGGTACGCATATAGGTGATCAGACCCACGGTCTCTTGGGTGCCATCCGGCGTGGTGATCTCCACCCCTTCGTAGAGTTTCTGGGCCACCATCATGGTCTGACGGGCCGAAAATCCCAGCTTGCGCGAGGCTTCCTGTTGCAGAGTCGAGGTGATGAAGGGGGGCGAGGGGTTGCGCGCCACCCGTTTTTTGTCGATGGCCGCGATGTGGAGCGACTGGTTTTCGATGGCGCGCAGAAATTGGGTGGCCTTGGCTTCGTCGTGGATGTCGAAGCGGTTGAGTTTTTTCCCTTCGGCCGTGACCAAACGCGCCAGGAAAGAGCGGGCGTCGCGCTGCTGATCGGCCCGGACCACTTCGGCGGTGATGCTCCAGTATTCCCGCGTCTTGAAGGCGCGGATTTCGTTTTCCCGTTCGCAGATCAGCCGCAGGGCCACGGACTGGACCCGTCCGGCGGAGAGTCCACGGCGCACCTTTTTCCAGAGCAGGGGACTCAAGTTGAAGCCGACCAGATAATCCAACGCGCGCCTGGCCTGTTGGGCATTGACCAGATTCATGTCGATGTCGCGCGGATTGGCGACCGCATCCAGGATCGCCTTTTTGGTGATTTCGTGAAAAACCACCCGCTTGCAGGGGATGTCCGCGATCTCTTTTTTGGATTGGAGGGTCTCCAGGACATGCCAGGAGATCGCCTCGCCTTCGCGATCCGGGTCGGTGGCCAGCAACAGCAGTTCCGCCCCCTTGGCCGCTTTGGTCAACTCGGTGACATGCTTGACCGAGTCGGCAGAGACCTCGTAACGCATGGCGAACTGTTGTTCCGGATCCACGGAGCCGTCCTTGGAAGGCAGATCCCGGATATGGCCATAGGTGGCGGCAACCGCATAGTCTTTGCCGAGAAATTTCTGGATCGTCTTGGCCTTGGCCGGAGACTCCACGATAACGAGTGTGGTCATGAATACAGGCGATACGTTGGAGTGGACGGGCAATCTTTCCGGAGGGTCGTTCAGGAGCGGTTGACGATGGCGTGACCGCCATCCGGCAGGCGCCCGACCGATCCGGAGAGTTCAAGTTGCAGTAAGATGCGTGAAAGCGCAGCCACTGTCAATTGGCGTCCATCACTATAAACCGCGCCCATCCCGGGATCTGTCCTTTGTCAGCGGGGTCCAGGGAGCATTGGTCCCTGGTGGGGTCCAGGGGCGAGAGCCTCTTGGGAGTTTGGCTTTGGCGCGCCGTACCGCAGGCGACCCCTTCGGGCCAGAAACGCATCCTCCCGAAATGGTTGCGGTTTAAAGAAAAACTCTTGAAAATGGATTGGATATCCGCACATGATCACCAATACGGTCAGACGCGCCAATACGTTTAAAAACATTTACACTCACAAAATACCAACAAACAAGGGATCTGTTTGATGAAAAATAAAATCGCTTGCACTGTCACCCTCTGGATCCTCTGCACGACCCTCGGGAGCACAACAGCCCAGGCAGCCGCGCCCACCGTGGCCAATCCGATCCGCGATCAAACCTGGAGCGGCAGAGGGGCCAAAAATTTCCGTTTTCCAATCAATGCGTTCGCCGACGCGGATGGCGACACCCTAAGCTACTCCGCCAGACTGGAGACCGGTGCGTCATTGCCCTCCTGGCTGCACTTCTCCCCGACCACCCGTGGTCTCTTTGGCAATCCCCCGGCGGGCCTGGCCAGTCTCAATCTGCGGATCACGGCCAACGATGGTCATGGGGGCCAGGTCAGCGACACGTTCCGGCTCTCCTTTTCCGCCACCAACGACGCTCCGGTGGCGATTGCCGACCAGGTGACCACCGGCAGAAACCAAACCGTCACCGACACCCTGACCGCCACCGACGCCGATGGGGACAGACTGACCTTCCGCATCACCAGAAACGCTACAAAAGGCACCGCCACCATCACCAACATCCAAACCGGCGCGTTCACCTATCTCCCGAACGACGATGTGACCGGCACAGACACTTTTGCCTTCAAGGTCAATGATGGGCATGTCGATTCCACGGCAGCCACCTTTACCGTGACCATTCAAAATCCGAACGCACCGCCCATCGCCGAGGATGGCATCCTGAACGTCAACCAGGGCACCTCCACGGCTGGCCGGTTGAACGCCACCGACCCCAACGGCAATCCTCTGACCTATCGCATCGTCACCAACGGTTCCAAGGGCAATGTCGTGCTGACCAACCCGGCAACCGGCGCCTTCACCTACACCGCGAACGCCAACAATACCGGGGTGGACAGTTTCACCTTCCGGGTCAACGACGGCACCTCGGATTCCGGCACGGCAACCGTCATGGTCATGATCTCGGCCTCATTCACCAACCGCCTGCGCATGAACTTCGTGCGCATTCCCGCCGGCAGCTTCCGGATGGGCAGTCCTGCCAATGAACCGGGCCGCTACTTTGACGAACTGGCGCATCGCGTGACCATCCCGCGTGCGTTCTATATGCAAACCACCGAAGTCACCCAGGGCCAATGGCAGACCGTGATGGACGACAATCCATCCTATTACGCGAATTGCGGCGGCAGTTGCCCGGTTGAACGGGTTTCGTGGGAGGATATTCAGACCTTTCTTTCCAGACTCAACAGCTTTGGCGAAGGGTACTACCGGTTGCCGACCGAAGCGGAATGGGAATATGCCGCCCGCGCCGGAACCACCACCGCCTATTCGTTCGGATCCAATTCCAACAATATCGGCGATTATGCCTGGTGTTGGGCCGACAGTTACGGCACCCATCCCGTGAGCCAGAAACTGCCCAATCCCTGGGGACTGTATGACATGCACGGCAATGTGCTGGAATGGGTCTCCGACGCCTATGGCCTGTTCAGCTCGGAAGACGCCATCGACCCGCAAGGCAACAGTTCGTCCACGCAAAGGGTGATCCGGGGCGGCAGTTGGTTCAGCGATCCGACCGATCTGCGCTCCTCCTTCCGTTTCAATCGCGGAAGCGCGTACAAGAACTATGACCTGGGATTCCGTCTGGTGCTGACCAATCCCTGAAGCGGTCACCGTTTGACCCACGGCCATCAACCACGACTGGTGACGGCATAGCGGCCACCCGGCAGGCGTTCGATCAATCCGGAAAGTTCGAGTTGCAGCAAAATGCGGGAGAGTGCGGCCACGGTCAATTGGCAACACCGGGTGAGATCATCCTCCTGGGTGACGCCGCCCTGAAGATGCGTCAGCACCATGGCCACCTGATCGGGCAGATCGGGTCGCGGCAGGGGAGGCTGAACCGGCGGCAGAGGCAGGGGCAACGACCAGCGCAACTCCTCCAGAATGTCGTTGACCCCTTCGATCAGTCGCGCCCCCTGGCGCAACAGGGCATGGGGACCACGGGTGTTGGGTTCCTGGATCGGACCGGGCACGGCAAAGACCTCCCGCCCCTGATCCAGAGCCTGATGGGCGGTGAGCAGGGCGCCGGAACGTTCCGGGGCTTCGACGATCACCACGCCCCGCGTCAATCCGGACAGAATCCGCGCCCGTGGCGGAAAGGCCCACGGCACCGGCAACAGTCCCAGTGGCGCTTCGCTCACCAGACATCCCTGCGTGGCGATCTGGCGTTGCAGATCCTGATGTTCCCGAGGAAAGGTGATGTCGATGCCGGTGGCGAGCACGGCAATGGTCGGACCGCCGGTTTCCAGGGCGCCGCAGTGGGCTGCGGCATCGATTCCCGCCGAAAGACCGCTGACCGTGACGATTCCCGCCTGAGTCAGATCCCGCGCCAGCTCGGCGGCGAAAGCGATGCCGCGCGGGGTGGATTTGCGGGTGCCGGTGATGGTGATCAGCGGATCGTGGTGCAGATGGGCCGGATCGCCGATCACGAACAGGGCCGGGGGCGGATCGTGGATGGCGGCCAGTCGCGGCGGATAATCGGGAGTGCCGGGCACGAGCATCCGTCCCCCCAGTTGCTGGAGTCGCTCCAGTTCCTGGGCAATGGGGCGGGCGGGAATGTCGCGGCGGAACTGTTCGAGGGTGCGGATCACCTCGAAACGCAGGGCAGGGACCGCCGAAAGTTCTTTGCGCGTGGCGGTGAGCACGGCCTGCGGGGTTTGCAAATGGCGGATCAGATGCGCAAGCGTAACGGCGCCGATTTTCGGAGAACGTACCAGTCGCAGCCAATCGATTTGCAGTTCGGCATCCATTCGATCACAAACCAGTGAAAGAAAAGAAGGGGTCTGGGGGATTCTTCCCCCAGGGTTTTGACTTTGCCTTCAAACAAACAATTTTTAAAATCTTTTGACTTTAAACCTCAACCCTCTCGGAATACGGAGTTTTTGGCCCAAAGGCGTCGCCTGCGGCGACCAGGGGGCGCGCCTGCGGCAAAGCGCGC
>JADFWP010000075.1 GCA_015234115.1 Magnetococcales bacterium | reverse complement strand
TGGTGGTCGTCGGCGTCGTCGGACTCGTGGTGGTCGTCGGCGTCGTCGGACTCGTGGTGGTCGTCGGCGTCGTCGGACTCGTAGTGGTCGTCGGCGTCGTCGGACTCGTCACCGTGGTCGGCGTGGTTGGACTCGTGGGCGTGGTCGGCTCACCCGCTGTCTGCAACTGGGCCGCCAGAGCTGCCGCTGACGGGGCGTTCGGTTGCGTGCCCGCCGCTCCGGCATCCCCTGGCTGACTCGGTGTGGTCGGCGTCGTGGGCGTGGTCACCATCGTGGGCGTGGTCGGCGTCGTAGGCGTGGTCGGCGTCGTCAGATCTTCCACCACAATCTCCGGAGCAACAACGTCCACGGTCTCTCCGCTCTCCCCGGCAGCCACTCGGACCGTCGATCCGTCGGCCGATGCGGGCGCCTCTTCGGCATGAATCTCCCGTGCAGGCGCCGAACGGCTGGCAGTGCCCGTCGTCGTGGTCGAGGAAGAACTCTTGGACGAATCCGAATCCCCCTCGTCAAAAGACTCGCCACCCTCGTCGAAGACTCCCGTATCCCCTCCTTCCACCAGATGGACACTCCCCATCTGGATCGATCCCAACGCCTGTATGTCCTCGTAGTTGGTCTCGTTCTCCGTGAAGCGGGAGGTCTCGGCAGAAAGATCCGCAGTCCGCGTATTCTGCAAGACCGTCATGTCGTCCAGCGTCTGGCGGGATTCGTCCACGTCATCGGTTGCTTGGCTGGCAGTGTTCGTTGCAATGGTTTCGGCCATGGTTCGAGTCCCCAGAGTAGACCGTCACACCCCACGATGGCGTCAGACGGGCAGGTTGATAATTTCAATCAATCAATCCAATTCACACAATCTAATACTTAGCAAAAAGCATACCATATTGATTGAGCAAAAGATCAACAAAAACAACCTTCTACTTACCAGACTGCCGGCCTTTTTCCCATTGTTGAGAATTCCTCCGGCTTTGACTCTCATATTCAATCATTGGGCTGATCCGTTTTTTCAGGCCCCAAGAAAGCAATCCTCGTCCAAACTTTTACACCATAGTGAGATGAATGGATACCATAAGCAAATCGAGATAGATATAGACCATGCGCTATACCTTTTCGAGCAAATCGCAAAGATTCTTGCAAATATTTGCTTTCTTTTCGCTCTCCATCTAGCGCACATCGGTCTGCGTAGGCAGCAAGGTAGGGGCCAACCCCTTGAAAAAACGACCAAAAATCGACCCTTCATCCACGCCGCGACGCAAGTCGGCCAACTCGGAACGAGAGATGTCCCCGCTCTTTTGCACCAACCGGACCGCCACCTGATAAAAACGTCCATTGGGGAAATTATGCCCCAGCACCGACGCATAGTTGCGGGACTCTTCGTTCATACCAAGCCGTTGCGTTGCCAGCACCATGCTGAACAGCGCCTCTTCGACATAGGGGGTAACCTGAAACTCCGGGTTGTGAACCACCTGAGAAAAACGATTGATGGCCGCGATATACTCCTCCCGATCCAGATAGAATCTCCCCACCACCATCTCCTGTTCGGCGATGCGATTGACACACAGTTTCAGCATGCGTTTGGCTTCCCACGCATAATCCGACTGGGGAAAACGGGTAATCAGTTCCCGGAAGGCGGTCACGGCTTCCCGGGTGCGGCTCTGATCGCGGAAGGAGTCGGAAATCCGCTGATAATGGGCCAGCCCGCGCATATAAAAAGCATAGGAGACGTAACGATGGCGGGGATGCAGCCGGATGAAACGCATCGCATCGCTTACCGCCTCTTCGTAGTCGCCTTTCTTGTAATGGGCGTAGATCAGATTGATCTGCGCCCGCGTGGCCCAGGGCGAGAAGGGATGTTTCTGGTCGATCTCCTGGAACCGGTCCACCGCCGCCTTGAAACGGCTGTTCTTCAAGGCGTCCAACCCTTCCATATAGAGGGTTTCCGGGGGGGCGGAGGTCAAAACTTCCGGAGCGGAGGAGCAGCCGGTGATCAGCAGCGTCCACAACAGAAAAGAGCAGAGCCAAAAACGATTATGCATGATTCTCGTTCCCAATCGCGACAAGCGCGAAGGCGGGGGTTGCGGGAGATGTGACTTCTTGACAGAATAGCCGAAAAGCCCCTCCCATTGAAAGCGCAGGCGCGCTTACCTGGCCAATTATTGAAAAAAAAAGAATCGCCCCATGACACCCTTTTCCGTCTGCCAGGATATCGCCCAGAAAAACGGCTCGCCCCTGTTCCTGGTGTCGCGGTTGCTGGGCGAAAAAAAACGCCGCCTCTTCATCACCGCCTATGCGGCCATGCGCATCATCGACGATCTGGTGGACGAAACCTTTCAGGCCGGAGACCCGAGCCAGCGCGCGGCCAACCGTCCGCTGATTCTCGCCCGGATCGCCCAATGGCGCGCCCAGGCCATCGCTGCGAATCGCCGCGCCTTCCTCCCCGCTCCGGACGCCTTTGCCCCGCCGGTCTTCGAGGCGCTGCAAGAGACCATCGGCGCCAGCGATCTGGGAGAGTGGCCCTGGAACGCCCTGGCCGAAGCCATGATCCGCGATGTCGAAGAACAGGAGATCCTCACCTGGACCGATTTTCTCGACTACTGCGAAGGGGCGACGGTTTCGCCGGCCACCACCTTTGCCTACATCCTGGCCTGCGAGGTGCGCGACCACCGCTATGTCCTGGCACACCCCCCGACCTTCTGCCGCGACCATGTTCGGGACATGGCGGTTTTCTGTTATCTGATCCACATCGTACGCGATCTGGCCAAGGATGCCCGCAAACCTCCGCAGTTGATCACCATCCCGCGCCAGATGCTCGCCGCCTCCGGATTGCACCGGGAAGGGTTGGCCCTGGCTCTGGAACACAACAAAACCGCGCTGATTCCCCTGATCCGCGCCCTGCTCGCCCAGGCACGGGAGCGGCTGGCACCGGGTCTGGAGACCATCCATCGTCTTCCCCTGCGCCCGCTCGAACGAATGATTCTCAACCGGCTCTTGAAAAAATACATCGATCTGCACGCGCAACTCGAAGCCGATCCGACCCGTTTCCTGTAAGCCAATGGCAAGAGACAAACTATAAATATTAAAGAGGGGGTTTGGGGGATTCACCCCCAAGATTTTGACCTTAAAAATCAAGAAATCCAAACCACGCCCATTTCGGGATGTGCCATGTGTCAGTGGGGTCCAGGGGCCAGTGGCCCCTGGTGGGGTCCAGGGGCGAAGCCCTTGGGACTTTGGCCTTTGGCGCGCTTTGCCGCAGGCGCGCCCTCTGGTCGCCACAGGCGACGCCTTTGAGCCAAAAACTCATGATTCCGAAAGGGTTGCAGTTTAGAAGCAAAACATTTTAAAAATTATTTGTTTAAAGTCAAAACCCTGGGGGAAGAATCCCCCAGACCCTTTCTTTTCTTTCAATGGAGGAACGCAATCCACCCCCCTTCAACGCCCCAAAGTGCGCCACAAACATCCCAGCCGTTCCCACTGGGTCAACTCCGGACGGGTGCGCAAGGTGTTGCCGCCGCAGGCCTCGATCCGATCCAGCAAGGTCATGCCCCGCTCCAGGGCATGCGCCAACTCCAGACGGAACGGATGCCCCACCTCCTCGATCAACGGCGCGCCGGCAAGAAACAAAATCCGGGTCTCATCCACCAGATGCAACATCAACCCGCCCATCATCGGCGTGAAACGACGCTGCCATACCATCTCCGGGGTGACCTCGAACCGCTCCATCTCCCGGATCGGCACATACAACGGCAACCCCTGCCGCCCATCCTGACCAAGATCACACCAGAAACGGGTCCACCACAAGGCGGTCCACAAAGCGTCGGAGTGACGCAACTTGTCGGACAAACGCACCTCGGGCGTGGAGACCATTTCATCGTGCAGATGCAACAATAAATGACCCATCGGCACCGCAGAAAAACGACAATAATCCAGCAGATCGTCCAGGGTCTCGTGCTGCTTGTTGGTGACATCCATGCGACAGGCGATCAGCAACTCCTGCAACAACCCCTCCGGCAGACCAGTGGCCTCCAATACATGGGCCATGGCCCGCAAAATCGGATGATCCGGCTGTCCGGCGCGGGCCTGCTCCAGACGACGCGACCAGTCATCGATCAGTTGCAACTTGTAATCATCGTCACCGCCACGCAACCGGGTGAAATCCCGCGCCGTCAAGGCAAAAGCGCACAACACGAACCAATGCGGCTTGAGACGACGACTCAAAAAACGCGCGCACAGCGGCAACGACTCGTTGCGCGCCAGGGCAATCTCGCGACAATAGGCGAAATCGTTCGACAAATGAGGAGGGATGGGGTCCGGGCGTTTCATGATGCATTATTGTAACCCAAAGTCACCCTCAAGGGAAGTGCGCACGCCACGCCTCCAACGGTTCTTTCAACACCGCGAACACCCCGCTCGCCCCGAAATGAAACGGCAGCCACTCCACCGGCAGATCGGGCCAACGGGCCATCAGGATCGCTTCGACATCATCCCCGGTTTCACAGACCAGCAGACCGCCAGGTTCGAGATGATCCGGAGCCTGACGCAGAATCGGCGTCAGCAGATCCAACCCATCCACACCCGCCACCAGGGCCATGGCCGGCTCGCAATGATACTCGGCAGGCAACCGCTCGAAATCCGGCACCGGCACATAGGGCGGATTGCTGACGATCAGATCATAACGCTCCCCCTGCAAGGCGGAAAACAGATCGGAACGCAACAGCCGCAACCGCCGCCCCAATCCGAACCGCTCCCGGTTGAGCGTGGCCACCTCCAGCGCGCCAGGGGAGAGATCCACGGCATCGACTCGGGCCTTGGGAAACGCCAACGCCAGGGCAATGGCCAGACAACCGCTGCCGGTCCCCAGATCGAGGATGCGCCGCACCCGGTTGCGCGACAACCAGGGCGAAAAGCCGCGCGGATCGTCGAGAATGTTTTCGATGCGCGAACGCGGAATCAAGACCCGCTCATCCACCACGAAACGATGACCTGCAAAAAATGCCTCGCCCGTGACATAAGCCGCCGGCTTGCGCTGCCCGATGCGGGCTGCGAGCAAGGCTTGCACCCGCTGCCAGCCATCCGCCGGAACCCTGGCAACGCGCAGCGCATGCGGCTCCAGGGGAATGTCGAAAGCATGACAGACCAGATATTCCGCCTCTGGGTACGGTTCTTGCATTCCACTGGCAAAACAGAGATCGGCCCGCTTCAACTGCTGCGCCACGAAACGGATCCAACCCGTCACATCGCGGGGCAGCGGATCCGGTGGCCGCGGGCAAAAGGCCCCGGAAGGTCCGGGGTGCGTAGTCTTTTTGTCGGAATCACAGGCTCTGGTCATGGCAAGGATAAAAAAATTGGCGGTGGAAGGTTGTGACAGCTTGGCACCCGAGAAAATTTGACGTACTCTTTCGTTGGTTTTTTGACGCATTCACGCACAGAGGTCACCACAAGGCCGAGTTGACGACATCATGTACGGAATCATAGGAAAATCCCCGTGTATGCAGAAACTGTTCAAGATGATCGAGCGGGTTGCTGCGGCATCCAGCTCCACCATCTTGATACAGGGAGAAAGCGGCACCGGCAAGGAGTTGATCGCCAAAGCCGTGCATCATCTCTCACCCAGGAAGGATCAGCCGTTGATTCCGGTCAACTGCGGCGCCATTCCCGAGGATCTGCTGGAATCCGAACTCTTCGGCCATGTGCGCGGCGCCTTCACCGGCGCTGCCAATACCCGGGTCGGCCGCTTCGAACTGGCCAATGGCGGCACCCTGTTCCTGGATGAAATCGGCGACATGAGTCCGAAACTCCAGGTGAAAATGCTGCGCGTGCTGCAAGAGAAAATCGTGGAACCGGTCGGAGCCGTCAAACCGGTCAAGGTGGATGTGCGCGTGATCGCCGCCACCCACAAGGATCTCGAAAAAGAGGTGGCGGAAAAACGGTTCCGCGAAGACCTCTTCTACCGCCTGAACGTGGTGCCCATCCATGTCCCGCCCCTGCGGGAACGGGAGGGGGATATCCTCCTTTTGATCAACCACTTCCTGGAACGCTCCATCAAGATCCACGAACGGCCCCGGGTCGTCGTGGAACGGGACATCCAGGAGATTTTCCAGCACTACTCCTGGCCCGGCAACGTCCGCGAGTTGGAAAATCTCATCGAGCGGCTCACCATTCTGTCGGAAGGAACCGTCCAGATGGACGACCTGCCGACCAAAATCCGCAACCACACCCCGGTGATCGTCCGCACCCCCGCCGAACCCGAAAGGGAACGGATGGTCGCGACCCCGGATCCCCTGCCCCGCGCTCTGGCGCTCGAACCGGAAGAAGAACACGACCGGGAGGGAGACGCCGATGCCGATCCCGAAACCGGCTCCGGACTGGAAGCGGTCCATGGCATGATCGCGGCCTCCACCCGCGACCTGAACCAAAAGATCCTGCAAGGACTCGATTTCAACGGTGCCGTGGCCTCGTTCGAGAATCAACTGATCCTCTCGGCCCTCGACAGCACCGGCTGGAACAAAAACAAGGCGGCACGCCTGCTGAACCTCAATCGCACCACGCTGGTCGAGAAAATCAAGAAAAAAGGACTGGAACGCCTGGAACGGGCGGAAACGGATCAAACAGAGGGAGGCGCACCGTGACTGCTCGGGCCTGGCTCTACCGCATCGGAACTTCACTGTCGGCATGGACCACGCTGACCATCCTGTTGTCGCTCCTCTGGATGCCGGGTGAGGCGCAGGCCTTTTTCACCGTGCTGAAATACCGCAGCGAGGATCAGGGCAAACGGGAAATTCTCTCCTTCACCGTGCCGCCCGGTGCCACCCGCCCCACCATCCGCATGCTCGATCTGGTCACCATGCGGGTGATCGTGCCCGGCGTGCTCGCCCTGCCCAACAATGAACTGAAACTTGGTGCCTCCAAATGGATCAAGGATCTCAAAATGACCGACGTGCCGCGCGGCGAGGAGATGGGACTGCAACTCACCCTGACCCTCAAGGACGCCAACGTCAACTTCCGCGACTCCCTGGGAGAGACCGACCCGGTGGATGGCGCCCTCTATCAACTGGAGTTCGACCCGCCGGTGATCCCCACGGGCAGCGGACCCGGACAACTCCTGGAGGGCCGGGTGCTGGCCGGACGCGATGGTACGCTGGTATTGATCTCCCACACCGGCAATGGCATGACCCAGCCCACCCTGGATCTCGGCTCCCATGTGGCGCGCCTCGAATGGCAGGGCGCGGTGCTGGGTCCGACCTGGCGCACCGTGGCCCCGGCAGGACTGACGGAAAAAATCAATGCCTATGAATTCAAAGGCAAAGTGGAGCTGGAAATCAATCTCCACGACTCGGTCAACAACGTCCAGTTCCTCCACGACCAGTCCGCCGGATTGTTCATCGCCTCCATCCGCGCCAAAGATGGCATGGGCCGCCAGGAAGAGGCGGAAAAACTGATCGCCCAACGCCGCAAGGCCGCTGCCGAGAAACGATTGACCCCGCTGCGCCGCATCGGCACGACCTTCTACGAGCCGCAACCGGAAAACAAAATAAAAATCAACGACCAGGATGTGGACGAAGGGTATTTCATCGACCAGACCAGAGGGGCGGAACGGGACCATCAATATGCCAAGGCCCGTGGCTACATCGACCGGCTGCTCGAACTCTTTCCCACGACCAGAAATCGTGAATTCCTCGATTTCTACAAACTCGATCTGGCCCGACAGATGGACTGGAAATCGGGCTGGCTGCTGACCGATCTGACCACCCTGATCTCCCGCTATCCCAATACGGCGGAATATCCGGAACTGCGCCTCTCCCAACTGACCCTGCTCAACCGTTCGGGACAGTTCCAGGAGGCCTCGGCCATCCTCCCGGATCCGAACCTGCCCAGGGACAATCCCCTCACCTGGCTGGAACGGGGCCGGACGGTCATGGGACTGATCCACTCCCGGGTCGCGCCGGAAGAGGAGATCAAAACCGGCGAAGAGTACCTCAAAAAGGTGCTGGAAAAGACCCGCGACCAAGGCCCGGCCGCAGCCGAAGCCCATTACCTGCTCTCCCGTCTCGCCAAGGCGGGCGGCGACCACGAGAAAGCGATCCGGATCCTCGACGCCATCGCGCCGGAACAGATGGCCCACATCGCCAATCAGCCCGAACGGCTGATGGAAATCGCCGATACCTATTACAAGTTCCGGCGCTATCCCGATGCGGTGCGCTACTATGCCCAGGTGTTGAGCCACTATCCGACCCATACCACCATCACCCCATGGGCCTTGCTGCGCGCAGCCGAATCCCACCGCCAGATGGGCCATGTCACCGATGCCACCCGGCTGTTCGAACGGCTCAAAAAGGATCACGCCGACTCCGACGCCACGGTCTGGGGCAAGATCTTTCTGCTGCAACTGGAAAAAGATCGCGACATCCACGACCGGCTCGAAGAACTGGACAAAATTCTCCATGCCCTCTCCCTGCCCAAGGAGCAGGCCGACTCCTTCATGACCCGGGTCCGGCAACTGCTGGTGGAGACCAACCGTCACTGGGATGTCAAAAAAGCCCTGGATCAACTGGCCGGTCTCAAAAAGGATTATCCCAAGATCGCCCCCGAGGTGTGGGAACGGATCCCCGCGCTCCAGGACAAAATGGAACAGAACTTCAAGGATCGCCTGACGCGCCTCGACACCCTGATCCAGGAGATCGCCCTGCCCGAGGCCCTGGCCGAAGCCTATATGACCAAGGCCGAAATGCTCGGCGAGGCGGGTCGGCACAAAGAGGTGCTCGAAACCCTCAATCAACTGATGACCATCAGCTCCCGCGACAACATGGTGGCCCGCGCCCGGGAGATCAAACGGCTCTATCTCATGGAAGGAATGGCCCGCGCCCTGGACAGCGGACGACCCGAATATGCTGCCATTCTCGCCGAAATCCACGGCGAAGACTGGCGCGAGGATCCCTCGTTCATTCCGGCCAAGATCCATCTGGCCGAGGCGCTGATGCGCATGGGACTGCACGACGAGGCGCTGAAACTCCTGGATGGTCTCCAGGGAGATTCCGCCTCGGCCTTGACCCAACTGGCCAACGGCCTCACCAGGGAAAGCATCCTCGATTATTCCAAACCCGATGGCGACAAGAAAAACCCGTTGGCCATCACCAAGGGCAGCGGCAAACAGAGTACCACCACCCCCGATGCCGCACGGGTCCGACTGGATGAAGCCGCCCGCCTGGCCCGCAAAAAGGATTGGGAAGGGGTGTTGCTGCTCCTTGACGGCATGCCGGAAACCCTGTTCAATCCAGGAGACCGCGTGGAACGGTGGCGCATTCTCGCCAAGGCCGAAGCCGGACTGGAACGGTTCCCCCAGGCGGTCCAGCATATGGAGGATCTGCTCTTCGGACGCCCCATGGGAGATGGTATGGATTATTACTGGTATGCCAGCATCCTGCATCAATGGAAGGGTGATGCCAAGGCCCTGCCCGCCTTCCAGCGCGTGGCCGCCGAGGCCCAGAACAAGGAAATTCAAGCACTGGCCCGGATCCGCGTCGGCGATATCCTGCAACGCAAGGGGGATCTCAAGGCTGCCAGGGAACAGTTCTCGGGCGTCTCCTCCCTGGCCCCCTCCAGCCCGTGGTCCAAGGTCTCTTCGGAAAACGATGCCCAACTGGGCATGGCTTTGGATGTCAATCCATGACCCAGGCGCGGCGCGAGGTGCTGTTGATCGGCGGCAGAAATGGGCCGGAATTGACCCGTTTCATTGCCCAATTGAGTGCGGTCGGCGTGGATGCCACCCGCACCCACAACGTCACCGAGGCCAGGGATGAACTGGCCCGTTCCCGTTTCAGCCTGGCGCTGGTCGTCATGGAAAGCGGTCCGGACGCGCTGGAGTTGATCCGGGAGCTGACCTTTCTGTTCCGGGGCTTGCCGGTATTGGCGATCGCGATCCGGGGCAATGTCAACGAAGCCCGCGAGGTGATCACCGCCGGAGCCGCAGACTATCTGCTGCTGCCGGTCGATGACACCAAGGTCGAGAGCCTGATCCAGCACTTCGCGGATCAATATTTCGATCCGGAACTGGGACGGGGACGACGCTTCATCACCACGGACGAAGGAATGCGGCGGCTGTTGCAGCAGGTGCGACGTGTGGCCCGCTCCATGGCCACCGTGCTCATCCAGGGCGAAAGCGGCACCGGCAAGGAGTTGATCGCCCGCTTTGTCCATCAGGTCTCGGACCGTCATCAGGCGCCGTTCATTGCCATCAACTGTGCGGCCCTGCCGGAAAATCTGCTCGAATCCGAACTCTTCGGCCACGCCAAGGGGGCATTTACCGGAGCCATGGCGGATCGCAAGGGGAAATTCCAGCAGGCCAATGGCGGCGCGATCTTTCTGGATGAAATCTCCGAAATGTCGCTCAATCTCCAGGCCAAACTGCTGCGGGTGTTGCAGGAGCGCGAAGTCGATCCGGTCGGTGGCCGCAGCACCATTCCACTGGATGTCCGGGTGATCGCCTCCACCAACCGCGATCTCAAGTCCTGGGCGCAATCGGGCCGCTTCCGCGAAGATCTCTATTATCGATTGAATGTCTTTCCGGTCCATCTGCCCCCCCTGCGTCAGCGACGCAACGACATTCCCCTGCTGGCCGAACATTTCCGCAAACGTTTCATCGAGGAATTGGGACGCAATGCCATCCCCTTCTCGCCCGCCGCCCTGGCCACCCTCACCCGTTACGGCTGGCCCGGCAATGTGCGGGAGTTGGAGAACGTCATCCATCGCGCTCTGCTCGTGGCCGAGGATGAGACGATCCAGGTGCGCGATCTGATGATCGATGCCCCTCCCCCGCCCCAGACCCTGGGCCACGAGGAAGAGGATCCGGATCCCATGGAAGAGGACGAAGAGGATGATGCCCCGCTCCACCGGGAGTTGCCACGCCCCGAACTGGAAAACAGCGATCAGATCCGGCTGCCCGTGGGCACCACCGTGCGCCAGATGGAAGAATTCCTGATTCACCGCACCCTGGACGAGGTCAAAGGCAACCGGACCCGCGCTGCCGAGCTGTTGGGCATCTCCATTCGCACCCTGCGCAACAAGTTGAACGAGTATGCGGCCCGCTGACCACAGCCCCACTGCGGGTTGCTGGCCGGGATGGTTTCTGCTCCTGCCGTTACTGCTGCTGGGGGGATGTTCGGAGCCGCCGGACGATTCCGCGCTGGCGACTTTGACTGCGCAGGATACCGTCCTGGAGTCTTTGGAACGGGTCATTCTGCCCAAATCCTACTGGACCCGCCGGGTTGAGGTGTTGGAAAAGGAGGTCGAAGAGGCCAGAAAGCTCTTTCAGGATCATCATCAGAGCTATCATTCCGGCTTGCTGGCACGACGCGAGGCGGTATCCAAAGCCGTGCAGGCCGCCAAAAGCCGTCACGAAGAGAGCGACGAGGCGCGTCAAGAAGCCATCCAACAGCATCGCACCGCGCTGGCCCAAGCCCGTGACGAGGCCAGGGATGCGGGACGCACCTTGAGAATCCGCAGCGCCCTGTTGAACAAGGCCCGAGAACAACTCGACCGCACCCGTTAAACCGCAACCATTTCGGAATGATGCGTTTTTGACCCAAAGGCATCGCCTGCGGCAGAGCGCGCCAAGGCCACAGTCCCACTATCCCGAGATGGATGCGGTTCAGCATCCTGCCAAAGATTTCGATTGTTGACCACCGACCGGTTTGTCCGCATAATCTTTCAATAATGCAAGATTCTGATCGCAGACCGGCATGGAGGATGGAGCCTTGCCCGACCCCTTGAACGAATCAAACCGGTCACAGTACGACACCACGCTCAAGGATCTCTTCACCGAGACGCCGCAAACCTTGTTGCAGATCTTGTTTGGCTGTCAGGCCGTGCGTCCCCTGCCGGTGGAATTTGCCTCCACCATGAAACGGATCCCGGATCTGGTTTACGAAATGGAAGATGGTTCCATCGCCCAGGTCGAGTTGCAAGGCGGATCGGAGTCGATGGTGTGGCGTTTGTTGATGTATTATCCCCTGA
>JADFWP010000074.1 GCA_015234115.1 Magnetococcales bacterium | reverse complement strand
GCTTCGCCCCTGGACCCCACCAGGGGCCAATGGCCCCTGGACCCCGTTGACAAACGACATATCCCGAGACGGTTCTCTTTTCTTTCAATAATGAATACTCTTCAAGATTCGCGCCAAGCAAGGAAAGTTCCGGAAATCAGCACTCTCTGTCCATCGGGTATGTTCATGAATTAAACAGACTTACGGCAATCAGGCAGCATTTGTTCAGAATTTAAACAAACAAGCGGGTCGCTCCCCCCGCTTTTTCCCTGGATTGCCGCCTTTACAGCACAATAACAAGGCTGGCCTGGAGGTTGCGATATTCCTTCCCAAGAACGATTTTTGCTTCGGACAAGGAGCCTGACCTGCAATGCGTATCTCCTGGAATGATTACCCCTTTACCGCAGCCTACGATGAGCTGCTGACCCCGGACGCCCTCCCCCGACCCGGAGCCACGGGATTGCACCGCTATCTGACCGGCCTGGGCATGGAAGAGCTGCGCGCCCGACAGCAGGCCGCCGAAGCCACGATCCTCAATCTGGGCATCACCTTCACGGTCTATTCCCAAGGGGACAACATCGACCGGGCCTGGCCGTTCGACATCATTCCGCGCCTGATCCCCTTGCAGGAGTGGCAACAGGTCGAACGGGGACTGATCCAGCGACTGACCGCCCTGAATCGGTTCATCGGGGATATCTATGGCGCGCAACGGATCATCCGCGAAGGGGTTTTCCCGGCGGAAGTGCTGGCCATGTCACGCAATTTCCGTCCGCAATGCGTGGGCATCCGACCCGCCTTCGGCGTGTGGGCGCACATCTGCGGCAGCGATCTGATCCGCGACCGGGACGGACAGATTCTGGTGCTGGAAGACAATCTCCGGGTGCCCTCCGGGGTTTCGTACATGCTGGAAAACCGCCAGATCACCAAACGGGTCTTTCCGGAACTCTTCGGCACCCAGTCGATTCTGCCGGTGGATGACTATCCGGCCCGACTGTACGACACGCTGGCCGCGCTGGCCCCGGAAGGACGCAATCCGCCACGGGTGGTGGTGCTGACGCCGGGCATCTATAATTCCGCCTATTTCGAACATGTCTATCTGGCCCAGAGGATGGGACTGGAACTGGTCGAAGGTCGGGATCTGGTGGTGGGAGAGGAGGATCGGGTCTTCATGAAGACCATTTCCGGCCTGCAACCGGTGGATGTGATCTATCGCCGGGTGGATGATCTGTTCATCGATCCCGAGGTGTTCGTGGCCGATTCGATGCTGGGCGTGCCGGGCTTGATGCGCGCCTGGCGGGCCGGACGGGTGGCGCTGGTCAACGCGCCCGGCGCAGGGGTGGCGGATGACAAGGTGGTCTATGCCCATGTGCCGGAGATGATCCGCTTTTATCTGCACGAAGAACCGATTCTCGCCAATGTCCAGACCTGGAAGTGTCTGCTGGAGTCGGACCGGCGCTATGTGCTGGAACATCTCGATCAACTGGTGGTCAAACCGGCCAACGAATCCGGCGGCTATGGCATGATGATCGGTCCCATGGCCTCGCGGGCGGAGCGGGAAGAGATGGCCGGACGGATTCAGGCCGATCCGCGCAACTACATCGCCCAGCCGATGATCTCCTTGTCCACGGTGCCCACCCTGACCGAAAGCGGTCGCCTGGAGCCGCGCCATGTGGATTTGCGGCCATTCATCCTGCAAGGAAAACAGAGTGTGGTGACTGCCGGAGGATTGACCCGTGTGGCCTTGCGCAAAGGTTCGCTGGTGGTCAACTCGTCTCAGGGCGGTGGCAGCAAGGACACCTGGATCGTGGCAACGGAGGATTGAAAATGCTCTCCCGCGTGGCAGAAAATATCTATTGGATGGGGCGTCATCTGGAACGGGCCGAAAATACCGCCCGACTGGTGAGTGTCACGGGTCAGGTCTTGCTCGACCAGCCCGGCAATGGCAAGGAGCAGGGCTGGCGGCGGCTGGTGACCATCACCGGATGCGACGCCGAGTTCGCCAAAACCGGCGAGCAGGCCGGTGAAGAGGGGGTGACCCGTTTTCTGCTGGTGGTGGCGGACAATCCCTCGTCGTTGATCGCCTCGATCGCATATGCACGGGAAAATCTGCGCACCATGCGCGACATCTTCCCGCAGGAGTTGTGGGAGGGGATCAATGATCTCTCCTTGTTTCTCAGGGAGGATGGAGAAAGCGGCATCGCAGCCGCCCATCGGCATGATTTTCTCGGAGAGGTGATCGGGCGGTGTCAAACCCTGATGGGCATGCTGGTCGGCACGTTGTCACGCGGGCCGGCGTTCGATTTTTTCAGCATGGGTCAGCACATGGAGCGGGCCGACATGTGCACCCGCATTCTGGATGTGGATGTGGCCGCCGGTCTGCCCCTGGTGGGCATGGATTCGTTGTGGCTCAATCTGTTGCGTTCGGTTTCCGGCGAGCCGATGTATCGACGTCATGTCAATCCACGGATTTCGGCGGTCGATGTGGTCACTTTTCTGTTGCGCGACCGTCGGTTTCCCAGGGCGTTCCAGTTCTGTCTGCTTGAGGTGGAGCGGTGTCTGGAGACCCTGGATCACAATGCCTTGAGCATTCAATTATTGAAACGTACCGAGCGCCGGGTGGATACCCAGGATGTGGCGGTGTTGATCGAGACCGGTCCAGGGATGTTCATGGACGAATTGCAGCAGGCGCTGCAAAAACTCCATGAAATCATCACCGCGACTTATTTCTAGCACCGATCATTGAAAAAAAAGAGAGGGTCTGGGGGATTCTTCCCCCAGGGTTTTGACTTTAAACAAAAAATTTTTAAAAATGTTTTGCTTTTAACGTCAAAACCCTGGGGGAGGAATCCCCCAGACCCCTTCTTTTCTTTCAATGGTTTTCAGAAAGGGATGTCGTCGTCGAAATTCGGAGTCTGGGCAAAATCATCCAAAGGCGGATGGGCCGCTGCGGGACGATTACCCGCCGGCGGAGGGGGCGGGGGCGGTGACAAGGGCGCAGGACGATAGTCGGACATCGGATCCGGCGCATGGGACGCGCCATACCCTTGCTGGGGATTGCCATAGGAAGAGGCCGCCGCCGGATAGGCGCCCGGAGCCGCACCACCACCAGGACGATCCAACAACATCAGTTGGCCGTTATACGGCTGAAGCACGATTTCCGTGGTGTAACGATCCTGCCCCTGATTATCCGTCCATTTCCGGGTCTGCAACTGCCCTTCGATGTAAACCTTGCCCCCCTTGCGACAATACTGCTGGGCGATCTCGGCCAGCTTGCCGAAAATCACCACCCGATGCCATTCCGTGCGCTCCTGAGGCTGTCCCTGCTTGTCTTTCCAGGAGTCGGAGGTGGCAATGTTCAAATTGGCGATCGGTCGGCCATCCTGGGTGAAACGCACCTCGGGATCCGCGCCCAGGTTGCCGATCAGTTGCACTTTGTTCAATGATCTGGACATTCGTCACACCCCCTTGCTCAAAAGAGATTCCGCCGTGTATCTTGATATCGGAACAGCATAGAAAAAAACATCCGGTTTTGCAAGCACCGCGCCCATTTTTCGCAACCCGATCCAAAGACGAAACGCCATGCGCCACCTGCTGCTTCTGCTGTGTATCCTGGCCCTTTTTGCGACGCCGGCCCACGCCGAACCCGCCCCGGCCTCCACCCCCGCCTCTGCCCCCGCGACCCCGGGCGGCGACGCCATTCCGATGCGCCTGGCCGCCATCCACAAAGGCGACGTGATCTATGTCCAGGCCCTCACCCGCCTGACCCGCGCCATCGAAGAGTCCACCGGCAAACAGATCCGACCGGAACTCCTCGCCAATGGCAAAAAAGGGTCCGAAGAGACCGCCCTGCAAGAGCAATTCCAAGGCAACCTGGAAGGAGGCATCTACTCCACCCTCACGCTGGCCCGCCAGGTGCCCGCCTTCCGCACCCTGGCCACGCCGCTGCTGTTCACCCGTCCCGAACAGTTGCGCGCCTTCATCGGCTCCCCGCTGGATCTCGCCCTGCGCGAAACCGCCAAAAGCAAAAATCTGCTGGTGCTCGGCTATGGCTCCTACGGCTTCTATGGCATTCTCAACTTCCGTCCCTCCGGCGGCACGCCCAACCTCAACGAACTGACCACCCGCGTGCCCAACGATCCCTGGATGCTCGAACTGCATCAAGCCTTTGGCCTGCGTCCCACCACCCTGCCCGCCGCCGATCTCTCCGACGCCATCACCTCGGCCCGCATCCAGGGCGTGGTCGCCACCCCGGAACTGCTCAACCGCACCGCCCTGGCCAACACCAATGCCGCCGCCTTCCATCAGACCCGCCACCTCCACGGCTGGATGATCTTTGTGGTCAATCTCAACTGGTTCAATGGCCAAACCCCGGAACTGCAACAGGCGATCCAAAAGGCCGCCGACACCCTCCTGCCCCAATCCGTGGATCAGGCCATGGCCCAGGAACAGAAAATCCTCAACAAATGGTCCACCGAACACCATTTCGCCATCCTGCCCCTCACCTCCAAAGAGCTGGCCACCCAGCCGGTCAAGGCGTTGGTCATGAAAAACATCAAGGAAATGGAACCGCTCCTCAACCAGCCCGGCGCCATCACTCAGCTCTGGAATCAAAACCAACTCCCGCCAACCGGCACCCCCAAACAACCCGCGACCAAACCACGCACCACACCATGAACATCCAGGGAAGTCTGTTTCTGCTGGCCGCCTATCTGCTGGGAGCGGTGCCGTTTGGCCTGATCGTGGCCCGTCTTGCCGGCGTCGGCGATATCCGCACCCAGGGCAGCGGCAACATCGGCGCCACCAATGTGTTGCGGGTGGCGGGCCGCAAGGCTGGCGCCATCGCCCTGGCACTCGACATGAGCAAAGGAACCCTGGTGGCCGGCATGGCCGCATGGTGGTTCGGAAGCGCGTCGCCATGGAGCGCGGCCAGTGTGGTGATGGTCTTTCTGGGCCATCTCTATCCGGTCTATCTGAAATTCAAGGGCGGCAAAGGGGTGGCGGTCGCGCTCGGCGCCCTGCTCGCCTGGACCCCGTGGGCCGGATTGCTGATGGTGATCATCTGGCTCGGCATGGCCAAACTGGTGCGAATCTCCTCGCTTGCGGCGCTCACCGCCTTTGTCGTCGGACCGGTCGCCGTGGTATGGCTTCCGGCTCCGGAGCTGGCCCTGCCGACCCATCTGTTGATCTCACTGCTGGTCTTCTGGCGCCATCGGGCCAACATCCGGCGTCTGCTCCAGGGAACCGAACCGAAAATCGGTCAATCCAAAAATCAGTGAAAGAAAATTAAAAATGTTTTCTTTTACTTGAAAGCCATGGCCTCTGGTCAGCTCAAAGGCATCGCCTGCGGCGACCAGGGGGGCGCCTGCGGCAAAGCGCGCCAAAGGCGAAAGTCCCAAGGGCTTCGCCCCTGGACCCCACCAGGGGCCAATGGCCCCTGGACCCCACAGACCCCACAGACCCCACGGACCCACGACATTCCCAACTTACAACGCGCCATAATCCGGTCCACCCCCCCCTTCCGGAGGCGTCCACCGGAGATTGTCCAACGGATCCTTGATGTCACAACACTTGCAATGCAGACACCGATCCGCATGCAGGCGCCAGATCGGCTCGACCACATCAGGCGGCGCTTTCCACTCGAACACCCCGGCAGGACAAAAACGGGTCTCGGGATTGGCAAACCGGGTGCGCCCCTCGGCCAAAGGCAGCCGCAAGTCCCGCACCTGCACATGCGCCGGTTGATCAACACGCTGCGTCAGGGCACTCAATGCCAATGCCGCAGGACGATCCAGACTCCAGAACGCCACCTCCGGCGCGGCTGCGACCAGCCCGGCATCCGACACCGCACGCAAACGGGCACGATCCGCAAGCTTCCAACGCCAGGTCCAGGGGAATTTCCCCCGACTCGCCCACTCCAACGCCCCATGGATCACGCCCGGCATCAACCCCCACCGGAAACCAGGCCGCACATTGCGCACGGCACGCAAATCGGCAAACCAGGCCGCCGCCGCGATCCGTTCCGGATAACCCCGCAAGCCATGAACCGAAAAATCGCCCTGCGCAAAGGCCTCCATCACCGCCTCTGCCGCACTCGAACCGGAATGCAACGCATTGCCGATCCCCTTGAGGCGGGCCGCATTCAAAAATCCGGCCCCATCCCCCACCAGCAATCCGCCATCGAAAATCAAACGGGGCAACGCCTGCCAGCCCCCCTCGACCAGCGTCCGGGCGCCAAACGCCACAGGTCGCCCACCCGTCAACCCCCGGCGAATCCGGGGATGACCTTTCCAACGCTGAAACGCCAGAAACGGATCCAACCCTGGATCCCGATAATCCAACCCCACCACCCAACCCACGGCGAGCCGATCCGCCGCCAGAGAATAGACAAATCCCCCCCCATAGGTGGCATGATCCAACGGCCAGCCCAGGGTATGTTGGATCGTGCCCGGCGGGGAGGCGTTTTCTTCGGGAATCTCCCACACCTCCTTGAAACCCAAACCATAGGTTTGCGGAGGAACCCCCTGATCCAGGGCAAGACGTTCGATCACCGCGCGGGTCAGATGCCCCCGGCAGCCTTCCGCCAGAATGGTGAGCGGCGCGCGCAAGGCAAGACCGGGTTGAAAACCGGTTTTGGGACGCCCCCAGGCATCCCGTCCCTGATCGCCGGTGAGCACGCCGACCAGCCGATCCTGCTCCCAAAGCAGATCCGCGGCGACAAAACCGGGATAAAGCTCCACGCCGGCCTGTTCGGCCTGACTGGCCAGCCAGCGGGCCAGGCGGGGAAGCGAAAGCAGATGGCAACCGCGATGATGCCAGAGGCGCGGCACAGGCAGGGCGTGGCTGCGGGTGAGGAGATGCAGGGATTCGTCGCGGACCGCCGGACCCAACGGCGGAGGAGAGGTGGTGGCAAAGGCGGGCAGATCCGCCGGGTCGAACAAGGCGCCGGAGAGCAGATGACCACCGATGCGGGCCGATTTTTCGAGCACGGCGATTTTCAAGCCACCCGACGCAAGACGGGCCAGTTGCCAGGCTGCGGCCAATCCGGCTGGACCCGCCCCGACAATGATGACATCGAACTGAAGGTCGGACATGGCAAACCAGTGAAAATGCTTTCACACCTCATCGATGAAGTTGGGGATCTGGCTCTCCATGCCAATGGCCTTGTCCACACTCAACACGAAGGCAATGCCGGCGCCAGGCTGATGAAACGCCCCGACCTTTTTGATGGTCTTGAGAATCGGCTTGACCAGATGCTCCTCGACCAGCAACAGAATCACATCGCGCTGAATGTCCAGCGTCAAGCCGAAAATGGTCTTGGTGCCGTGAATTCCCACCCCTCGCGCGGGAATGATGGTCGCGCCGGTGGCCCCGGACTTGCGGGCCGCAGCGATGATGGGATCGCTCATGTCGGAACGGATGGTGACGACGATCAACTTGAAATGCATGCGACCCTCCCGAATCATTCCAGCGAGCCGTAAGAGGAACTCTTGCGCCGCTTCCGCGACAACAACCCGCTGATGAATCCCAAAATCAACACCCCGGCTCCGGCCAGAAAGAACAGCGTGTCGGCCTGTTTTTCCAGAATGCGATTTTCGTCCGAGGCCTGTTTCAGCTCTTTTTCCAGCCGGTTGGCCTTGGCGATCAGCTCCTGGTTCTCCTGCTCGATGCGCAAGGCGTTGCGGGAGACCTCCTGAATGCGCTTCAATTCGTTCTGAAGCTTGTCGTGGGAGACCAGCTTGGCGCGCAACTCGTCGATTTCGGCGCGCAACTGATTGCGCTCGATTTCGACGGGAATCTTGGCCGAAAGGGAACGCCGCGCCACCCAGCCATCCGTGCCGTCGGCCAGCTTGACATGATCCCAGCCGGAACTGTTGCCATCGAGCAGCTCCAGCTTGTCGCCCGCCTTGAGGGTGCGGGCCACGGGTGCCGTCAAGGCCGGGGTCTTGCGCAAATTGATCTGATCGTCGATGACATACCGATCCTCGGCCAGCGCCGGACCCGCACTCAGAAGCATCCACACCAATCCCGCGATCCAGCCACGAAGACGATGGGGGGAAAAAAATCCGTTCATCCAATCACCCGATCCGTTGAAAGAAATCCGATTCGATTTATGATGCCTGCTTGACGGGCGGAGTCAACCGGAGATCCGGCAGAAGACCGCA
This sequence comes from Magnetococcales bacterium, assembly GCA_015234115.1. GTDB lineage: Bacteria > Pseudomonadota > Magnetococcia > Magnetococcales > Magnetaquicoccaceae > Magnetaquiglobus. The sequence goes on along the minus strand of JADFWP010000074.1, from coordinate 3,978 downwards.
TTTTTACCATGGAACGCCCGCAAGGGATGTCCATGGTTGGGGGATGAGAGGATTCTCCCCTCATCATGCAAATTTTGAACGATGTTTCACCATCACTCAAGGAGCCGACATGTCGCTGGAAACCCATGTGAGCAAGGCGCGGGTATTGATCGAGGCCTTGCCCTATATGCGCCGTTTCGATGGCCGCACCTTCGTCATCAAGTATGGCGGACACGCCATGGTGGACGAAATCTTGAAAAAAACCTTTGCCCAGGACGTGATCCTGCTGCGCCAGGTGGGGATCAATCCGGTGGTGGTCCACGGCGGCGGACCGCAGATCAATCAGATCATGGCCCGCATGGGACTGAAACCGCAAATGATCGATGGCCAACGGGTGACCGATCAGGAGACGGTCAATGTGGTGGAGATGGTGCTGGCCGGCAAGGTCAACAAGGATATCGTCAACCTGATCAACATGAACGGAGGTCGCGCCGCCGGATTGTCGGGCAAGGATGGCCATACCATTCAGGCGCGCAAAAGACCGCCGCGCCGCAAGGCGGGCACCGACGGAGACAACCCCGAAGAACTGATCGATCTGGGTTGGGTCGGAGATGTGGAAAAGATCGATATCGCCCTGCTGGAGATGTTCAAGCATTCGGACATCATTCCGGTGGTGGCCCCGGTGGGCGTGGGACGACACGGGGAGACCTACAACATCAATGCCGATGCCGTGGCCGGGAAAGTGGCGGCGGCGCTGGGCGCGGAAAAATTGATTCTTCTGACCGACGTGCCCGGCGTGCGCAATCCGGATGGCGGACTGATCAGCCGCCTGGAGCCTGGCGAGGCCACCCGGCTGATCAAGGAGGGGGTGATCAGCGGCGGCATGATTCCCAAGGTGGAGACCTGTCTGGCGGCCCGCAAGGGTGGCGTGACCGCAGCCCACATCATCGACGGACGACTGGAACATGCGCTGCTTCTGGAAATCTTCACCGATCAGGGAATCGGGACGCTGGTGGCGTGATGCGACGCGCACCCATGGCCATGACTTGGCGTGCGTCGGCATCTGGTGTACCCTCGTCGGGTGCGAATCGCATGGTTTCATAAAAGGCCACCTGGCCATGGAAAGTAAAAAGGTCAAAACGATGATCGCGCGTAACCTCAGTGCAATCTTAGTGCAATTCCGGTGCCGCCATGGCCGAAACTGAAACCCTGACTGTCCCGCTCACCAAAGACGACCTGATCGCCTGGATGGAACAAGGGTGCAAGCCCCCTCGGGAATGGCGGGTGGGCACGGAACACGAAAAGTTCGGATTCTACAAAAAGGATCTGCGACCCATCCCCTATGACGGAGCGAACGGCATCGAGGCGCTGCTGCTGGCCATGGCCGAGCGGTTCGGCTGGGAGGTGGTGCGGGAGGGGAGGTTCCCCATCGCCCTGAAACAGGGAGCCGCCGCCATCACCCTGGAACCGGGAGGACAACTGGAACTCTCCGGCGCGCCGATGAAAGACATCCATGCCGCCTGGCTGGAGATCGACGAACATCTCCACCAGCTCGGCCAGGTGTGCCGGGAGCAGGGGATCGCCTTTCTGGGGATCGGCGCCCAGCCCAAATGGCCTTTCGAAGCCATTCCCTGGATGCCCAAGGGACGCTATCGGGTGATGCGCGCCTATCTGCCGACCCGAGGAAGCCTCTGCCTCGACATGATGGCCCGCACGGCCACGGTCCAGGCCAATCTCGATTTTGGCAGCGAGGCGGACATGGTGCAAAAATTCCGCCTCGCCCTGGCCTTGCAACCCCTGGTGACCGCCCTGTTCGCCAATTCGCCCTTCATCGATGGCCGACCCACCGGGTTTCTCTCCTATCGCGCCCAGATCTGGCGTCATACCGATCCGGACCGCTGCGGCTGGCTGCCGTTCGTCTTCGAGCCGGGATTCGGTTTCGAACGCTATGTGACCTATGCCCTGGATGCGCCGATGCTGTTCATCTACCGGGACAAAGGCTATCATCCGGCCCAGGGGGTTCCCTTCCGGGCCTTTCTGGAAGGCAAACATCCGGCCCTGCCCGGCGTTTACGCCACCATCGCCGACTGGGAAAGTCATCTGTCCGCCCTGTTCCCGGACGTGCGCCTGAAACACTACCTGGAAACGCGTGGCGCGGATGCCGGCAATTCCGCCACGTTGTGCGCCCTGCCCGCCCTCTGGAAAGGACTGCTCTATCACGAGGATGCCCTCCTCGCCTGTTGGGAGCTGGTCAAGGATTGGAGCCACGACGAACGGGCCGCCATCCACGCCAACGTGCCGCGTCTGGCCCTGAACACCCCGATTCCCGGCCAGCGCACCCTGCGCGAACTGGCCCAGGAGATTCTGCCCCATGCCAAGGCCGGTCTGGCGGCCCACAACCGTCTCAACGCCAAAGGATGCGACGAAACCATGTTCCTCAAACCCCTGTTCGCCACCGCCGCCAGCGGTCTCACCCCGGCGGAACGGCTGCTGGCAGCCTATCACCAACGCTGGAACGAAACCGTGGATCCCATCTTCGTCGAACAGGAGTTCGAGGCGTTTCTGGCGGAATGCGGGTGAGCATGAGGAAAAAAACGATCGGAGCGGCTTGACAAGCGACCTTGCGCATTCATCTTAACCTGCATGATGGGGGGAGAGAACCCCCTGCCCCCACCCATGGACCTCCTTTGCGAGAGTTCCTGTATAAAATCAAACTGCATACCCTGCTTTCATACCAACCCTGAACCGGAGAGACCAACACCATGGAAATCACCCTGTCCAAACTGATCGGACTGTATGAGTCGAAAGGATATACGATCAGCGTGGGAGTCAACCCATGCCATCGTCCCGATGGCTGCCAGGACAACCTGATCACCCCGTTTGCCAATCTCTTCAAAAACGGCGCCCCCGTGACCGAAATGGGTGGAATTTCGGTGCAGGAGCTCTATTTTCTGGAATCCCTGGCCACGGTGTTCGCGCCCAAACGGATTTTCATCATCGGCAACGCCTTTGGCTGGAGCACGCTGGCTTGTGCGCTCATTTTCCCCTTTGCCAAGGTGGTGGCCATCGACACCCTGGCCGGCATCGAAGGACGCGCTCTGCATCTGCTCACCCAGGAGTTGATCCGCGACGCGGGCCTGAATGCCAAGGTGATCGAAGCCACCTCGCCGCAGGATGTGGAGCGCGTGGTGCGGGAAGAACTCGATGGCGAGATCCATCTGGCCTTGATCGATGGTCTGCACACCGACGAGCAGCAGAAAAAAGATTATCACGCGCTGCTGCCGCGCATGCATCCGAACTCGGTCATGCTGTTTCACGATGTCATCAACCACAAGATGCTGGAAAGCTTCAAGGAAATTGCCGCGCACTGGAAAGGGCATGCCGAACTGCTGATGCGTACCCCTTCCGGCATGGGCATCTGTTATTCCCAGGCATTGGAAGCGACCGTCGGCAAAATCGCCCATGCCTTCAACGATCCGATCGCCAATCAGTTGCCGATTCCCAACAGTCGCTCAGTCCGGGAAGGACGGGTCTCCCTGCCCAAACCCGAATCCGTCGTCCGTGCGCCCCAACCCGCAGCCCCGGTGCTCCCGGTCGGATTGACTGCCACGCCTGCACCGGTCGCACCCGCCGCCGCACCACGACCCGCTGTCGTACCCGTGCCTCCGGTCGGATTGACCACGGCCACGCTCAATCCGCGTCCTGCTGCGCCAGCGGTTGCCGCCGCTCCGACGCCTCCGGCCAACTTGCAGACAACCATCAACATCATCACGCAGATCTTTCAAGCCGCCCGTCAAGGCACCCTCGCCGAGCCGGTTTTTCAAGCCACGATCAAGCTGTTGCAGGATGCGGGCAACACGGCTCTGGTCACCGCTCTCATCGATGCGAAACGTCAGGGCAAACGCTGAAGCGTGTTCATTGCGGGATGCATTCAATTAGTCAAGGGGGTCCAGGGGCCATTGGCCCCTGGTGGGGTCCAGGGGCGAAGCCCTTGGTGGG
>JADFWP010000073.1 GCA_015234115.1 Magnetococcales bacterium | reverse complement strand
AAGTCAAAACCCTGGGGGATGAATCCCCCAGACCCCCTCTTTTCTTTTAATGGTTCGCTAACTGGAGGCGATCATGATCTGACTGGCGGAGAGTCGGGTGACGTTGCTCAAGGTGGCGATGGTCACGCCAGAGGCCGTTTTGCCATTGCCATCGGCATCGTATTTGAGCACGCCGGTCGTGGTATTGAAGAGGAAACGCTGACTGGAGGTGGTGGCCAATCCCGTCGTGCCAACCCGCAGCCGAATGGAACTCAACGTGCCGACCGCCAACTTGCCAAAATTGGCGCTCACAAAGGCCAGCTTGTCCGTCGCGGTGAAATCGGTGATCGTATCGCCGCCTTCGGACGGCCTGAGAAATTTAAAGGTATCCACGCCCGTGCTGCCGGTCAGGGTATCCTGACCCGTCCCGCCCTGAAGCAGATCCGCATAGGAACCCCCATCCAGCGTATCATTGCCGCTGCCGCCATACAGCGTGTCGGCCCCGGCTTCGCCCAGGAGGAGATCCTCCCCCACGCCACCGCTCAGATAATCATTGCCGTATCCGCCATACACGGAATCATTGTCGGCATCGCCGTAAAGATGATCATTCCCGGTGCCGCCGTTCAGGGAATCATCCCCGATTCCGCCGTGTACGGTATCCGCGCCCGCCCCGCCCTCCAGCGTATTGGCCTGGGCATCGCCGGTCAGGGTATCGTCATGGTCGGAACCGGTCAAATGCGTCACCCCCTTGAACTCATCCGAACCGCCGCCCCCCGTCTCCTGTCTGCCGAACAGGGTGAGATCGATGGTGACACCCGAGGTGAGCGCGGCACTGGTGACGGTACTGGATCCGACGGAACCGTCAAAGACTTCATTCTGATCGGTATTCACCAAAGAGGTTACGGCCTCATAGGCGCGCAACTCGTTGAGTCCGCCACCGAAATCCCAGTAGGAAACCACATTGAAGCGAATATACTGCCCGGAGATTGCCTGATCCAGATCAATGGTATTGACCGGCAGAGGATCCCCCATGGGGGTATCCAGATCCTCTTGCGTGCCGGATGTGGTGTAGACCACCTGTTGCGCGGTATCCAGCACTTCGACACTCCAATCCTTGGTCGTCCACTGGTATCCGCCGTTGTCGTGGGTATTCAGAAACTCGATTCTGCCAATATTGCGTGCCGCTCCAAGATCCACCATGACCCAGCCGGTCGTATCTTGCGGCGTCACCCAATAATTCATCCGCGCTGGATTGTCCGGGTTGAGCCCGTCGGTCTCGGAGCCATCCACGACATTGGCAAATTCGTAAGCATCTTGATGTGTCAAACGGCCCCAAAAATCCGATCCGGTGACGGTTTTTCCCAAAGCAATATTAATAGGATTGATTTCCATGATATCCCCAATTCAGTGGTTGCGACATTGATATTTAAGCATGAACTATTGAAAAAAAAGAGGGGGTCTGGGGGATTCATCCCCCAGGGTCTTGACTTTAAAACAAAAAATTTTTAAAAATGTTTTGCTTTTAAAGTCAAGACCCTGGGGGATGAATCCCCCAGACCCCCTCTTTTTTTCAATACTGTCAAGCGGAAGGCTTTCTTCTGCGACGCCTGGGACGCGCGGTGGCCACGGGTGGCGGGGGAGCCGCGCCGTTGCTCTGACCGCCATCCACCACCGGCGGCACCGGACGGGCCAAATGGACAAACAGTTCCGCTTCGGGCCATTCGGCAGCGATTTCAACCCCGATATAGGCAAAAATCGCCTCCAGATTATAGGCTCCATCCTCATCCACCAGAGAGATCGCATCCCCGGTGGCGCCGGCACGGGCGGTGCGGCCAATGCGATGGAGATAATCCTCGGGATTTTCCGGCAGATCGAAATTGATCACATGGGTCACGCCATCGATGTGCAAGCCGCGCCCGGCCACGTCGGTGGCGATCAGAACCGGGATCAACCCGTCCTGAAACCGTCGCAAGGTCTGCAACCGCTTGGTCTGGGGCACATCGCCGGAGAGATAACCGGCCTGGATGCCGTTGCCGCGCAGCCACTCCTTGAGTTTCTCTCCCATGCGCTTGGTATTGACGAAGATCATGGCCCGTCCACCTTGCCCCTCGGCCAGATCGCGCCGCAACAGTCCCACCAGCAGACTGATCTTGCGTCTTCCTTCGACATGAAACAGACGCTGGGTCACCTGGGAGACGGCCCGTCGATCCACGGTGGTGGAGATCACCTCCGGGGAGTCCATGTATTCGTAGGAAAGCTCTTGGGCCCGATACGAAAGGGTTGCGGAAAAGAGCATCGACAACCGTTTGTCGAACGGGGGCAGGCGGCGCAACAGGAAACGCAGATCGTCGATGAACCCCATGTCGAACATGCGGTCCGCTTCGTCGATGACCAGCACTTCGACCCCGGAGACCCGATAGACTTTTTGCTTGAAATAGTCGATCAGGCGACCCGGCGTGCCGATGAGCAGATCGATCCGCCCTTCGACCAGGGAAAGTCGCTGTTTTTCGTAATCGACCCCGCCATAGACCGCGGCGATCTTGAGATCGAGATGGGCGGCGAGCTTGCGCGCGTCGCTTTCGATCTGGAACACCAGTTCGCGGGTGGGGGCGATGATCAGGGCGCGGGGACGGCTGATGCCGCCCGGCTCGACCACGCTCTCTTCCGCCTTGCCCACCAGGCGGGCAAGGGCGGCGATGAGAAAAGCGGCGGTTTTGCCGGTGCCGGTCTGGGCCTGACCCGCCACATCCCGACCTGCCAGGGTCAGAGGCAGGGTCAAGGCTTGAATAGGGGTGCATTCCGTGAATCCACAGGCGTGGATTCCGGTCATCACCGCATCTGGAATGGCAAGATCGGTAAACTGCATCAACTCATGCGGGCAAGGGTTCGTTCAAACCCGGCCCGTTCTCAAGCAAGGGGTCTCAAGGGGCAATCGGAGCGGACCGGGTTGCCAGGGCGCGCACCCGGGCATTCAGGCGCTGCGTATGACGGGAGGCGGCATTGGGATGGATCATCCCTTTGCGGGCCGTGACCGCCAAAACCGAGGTGGCCTGACGCAACGCCTCTTCGGCACGGGGCAGATCCCCGGCGGCGGCGGCCTGGATCACGTTTTTGACAAAAGTCCGCATGCGGGATTTGGCCGACCGGTTGCGGCTGTTATCCTTGGCGGAGGTACGAATGCTCTTCATGGAAGATTTGATATTGGCCACTGCGCAAAAACTCCCTATCCTTATGGCGTCGTCTCGATGGGGGTCCACCCCCCGCTGTGCCCGATGCGAAATTTCACGGGCGCAATGGACTATTGAAACCCATTTCACCCCCTTTCGTCAAAGGTTTTTTCACATTGACCAACCCGTCCCCCCCGTCGGACCACACCGGAGCCGCCCAACTGCTCCGTTCCACCGCGATCATCGGTTTTTTCACCCTGCTTTCCCGGATCTCGGGCTTTGTGCGCGACATGATCATCGCCCGGGCCTTCGGGGCCGGCATGGGAGCCGACGCCTTTTTCGTGGCGCAAAAGCTTCCCAACTTTCTGCGGCGACTCTTTGCCGAAGGGGCCTTCAGCACTGCCTTTGTCCCGGTCTTTGCCGATCACCTGAACCAAAACAACCCCGAAGAGACCCGACACGCGGTTCAGGCGGTCTTCACCCATCTGGCCATGTGGCTGATGATCGTGGTCGCGGTGGGGCAGGTGATCATGCCGGCGCTGGTGCTGGTGGCTGCGCCGGGCTTCGTCGATGATGCGGGCAAGTTCGATCTGGCGGTGCTGTTGACCCGAGTCACCTTTCCCTACATCTTCTTCATTTCGTTGGCCGCGCTCGCTGCCGGGATCCTCAACAGCCACCGGAAATTCGCCATTCCGGCGGCCACCCCGATCCTGCTCAACATCAGCATGATCCTGGGCGCCACCCTGTTCACCCGCTTTTTCGATCCACCGGTCATGGGACTGGCCGTGGGGCTGACTCTGGGCGGCATCTTGCAATTGGCTTTCCAACTTCCCGCGATCCACAAACTGGGACTGGGCTTCCGCTTCCGCTGGGAACCCGGTCATCCCTCGATCCAAAAGATCCTCACCTTGATGGGACCGTCGGTGCTCGGGGTCTCCGTGGCCCAGATCAATCTTTTGTTTGATCTTTTTATCGCCTCGTGGCTGCCCGAAGGATCGATCTCCTATCTCTACTACGCCGACCGGCTGCTGGAATTTCCCTTGGGCTTGATCGCCGTGGCCCTGGGCACCGCCATTTTGCCGACACTTTCGGCCAAGGCGGCGCGGGGCGATACGGTCGGTTTCAAACGCGATCTCACCACCGGCCTGCGGGTGGTGGCCTTTCTCACCCTGCCTGCCACCGTGGCCCTGGTGGTCCTGGCCGAACCGATGCTCACCCTGCTGTTCGAACGCGGCGCCTTTGCCCCGGAAACCACCCGCCTGACTGCCAACGCCCTGCTGGCCTACGGTTCCGGACTGACCGCCCTGGCCACGGTCAAGGTGATCGCACCCGCCTTCTACGCCCAGAAGGATACCAAAACGCCGGTGCGCATCGCCATCTGGTGCATGATCGCCAACATGATCTTCAATCTGGCCCTGATGTTCCCGCTGCAACATGTGGGGCTGGCGCTGGCCACCTCGCTGGCCGGCTTCCTCAACGCCGGACTGCTGCTGCACGCGCTGCAAAAACGGATCGGCACCCTCATCGACCGCGCCCTGATCCTTACCCTGCTCAAGGCCCTGGTCGCCTCGCTGCTCATGGGCGGCTTTCTCCTCTGGAGCGAACAGCTCTACTGGAGCCGCACCCTCACCGGCACCCAACAGGCCGTCACCCTCACCGGCATGCTGATTGCTGCGGGCGTCTTGTACCTGATCGCAGCCTGGTTGTTCAGAATGCCGGAGATCCGTTTTCTGTTACGCATCGTCAAACGATAAAAATCATGACACGCTTTGTTACGCTACGTTAATTCACACCAAATTGACGTTTTTTCTTGCGTCGAGGATAGATAAACGCTTAACATCGCACAAGATCAATCTCCGATTCCGCCCGCCAGAACCTACGCACAAAAGGAATTGCGACCCATGTCCGACACCATACTCGACTCTTCGGCAACGACCTCTTCTCTGATCACAGGCGGCTCTGCCGGATCCGGTACGATTGAAAGTTCCGGCGACCAGGACTGGTGGCGTATCACCCTGACCGCAGGCGGCACCTATGCCTTTCGCCAAGGCGCTGCCGCTTCGTCGCTGGACTCCTACCTGCGCCTGCTGGATGCGTCGGGCAACCTGATCAGCAGCAACGACGATGGCGGTGGCGGCTACGACTCCCTGATCACCTATACCCCGACCACCTCGGGCACCTATTATCTGTCTGCCCAGGGACTCGGCTCCTCCACTGGAGATTATACCCTGGCGGCCTCCTTTTTCGACGCCATCGCTGACAGCGCAGCCACATCGGCCACCCTCGCCATCGACAATTCCCTGGCCACCGGCACCATCGATCTTTCGGGCGATCAGGACTGGTGGCGCGTTTCTTTGGTTGCCGGAGGCATCTACACCTTCAACCAGAGTGCCGCCTCCGGCTCCTCCCTGGACTCCCTGCTGCGTCTCCTGGACGAGTCTGGCACCCAGGTGGCGCTGGATGACGATTCCGGGGGCAACAGCAATGCCGTCATCACCTACACCCCGACCACTTCGGGCACCTATTATCTCTCGGCCCAGGGATATTCCTCCTCCAGCGGCGCCTATACCCTGTCGGCCTCGGTGAGCGACGCCATTGCCGCCACCACCGCCACCACCGCCAGCCTGACCACCGATGGCACGACCGGCACCGGCACCATCGATCTTTCGGGCGATCAGGACTGGTGGCGCGTCGCGCTGACCGCAGGCGTCACCTACTCTTTCCGCCAGAATGCGGCCACCGGCTCTTCCCTGGACTCCTATCTGCGTCTGCTGGATTCCGCAGGCGCCCAGTTGACCACCAACGACGATGGCGGCGGGGGGTACAACTCCCTGATCACCTATACGCCGACCGCGACCGACACCTATTATCTCTCGGCCCAGGGGCTGGGATCCTCCACCGGCGGCTATACGGTCTCGGCCACCGGCGCCGCGCCCGCGCCCGTGTTGAGCATCGCCGCCACCGACGCCTCCAAGGCCGAAGGCAACGGCGGCAGCACCTTGTTGACCTTCACCGTGACCCGCACCGGAGATACCAGCGGAACCTCCAGCGTCAACTGGGTGGCAGGCCCCACTGGCACCAATCCCGCCGCCTCTTCCGATTTTATCAGCAGCATTGCGCTTTCCGGAACGCTGACCTTTGCCGCCGGGCAGACCACCCGGATCATCACCGTCTCCGTTGCCGGGGATACGACCGTCGAACCCGATGAATCCTTGATCGTTACCCTGTCGGCAGCCTCCGGGGCCACCCTCGGCACCGCCACGGCCACAGGCACGATCCTCAACGACGACAGCGCCGTGGTGGTGACGGATACGATTCTCGCCACGACAGCCACCACCTCCACGCTGACCATCAACGGAGCTGCCCGGACCAGCGCCATCGACGCCTCGGGGGATCAGGACTGGTGGCGTCTCTCCCTGACTGCGGGCACCACCTACATCTTTGCGCAAAGCAGCACCAGCACCTCCACCCTGGACTCCTATCTGCGTCTGCTGAATGCCGCAGGCAGCGAAATCTCCTATGACGACGATGGCGGCTCGGGCTACCACAACTCCCAGATCACCTACACCCCGACCACTTCCGGCACCTATTTTCTTTCGAGCCAGGGGTATGGCTCCTCCACGGGTGGATATACCGTATCCGCCACCGGCAGTGGCGGCGGGACCACGACCGATCCTGGCACCGACACCGACACGGTGATCAATCTGATCACCAGCGCCACCAGTCGGGTGCTGGAGGACAATGTCGTCAATCTGACCCTCACCGGCACCAATGCCATCAATGGCACGGGCAACAGACGCAACAACACCATTACCGGCAACTCCGCAGCCAACACCCTGCGGGGGGAGGGGGGCGCGGATCGTCTGCTCGGCAACGGAGGCCGCGACATCCTCAACGGCGGAGCCGGGAACGATACCCTGGATGGCGGCGCCGGAGCCGATCAGATGACCGGCGGGGCCGGGAACGATACCTATACCGTCGATGCTACGGGCGATTCCATCACCGAAGCGGCCGATGGCGGCACGGATCTGGTTCAGAGCGGGGTCACCTGGACCCTGGGCGCCAATGTGGAGAATCTGACCCTCACCGGCGTCCGGGCCATCAATGGCACCGGCAACACCCTGAACAACATCCTGACCGGCAATACCGGCGACAACAGCCTGAATGGCGGGGAGGGCAACGACGCTCTCAACGGCGGTGACGGGAATGACACCCTCAATGGCGGCGTCGGCAACGACACCCTGGATGGCGGTCCCGGCGCGGACCGGATGTACGGAGAGAGCGGCAGCGATACCTATGTGGTCAACAATGCGGGGGATTACATCTCCGAGGGGGCCACGACCGGCACCGATCTGGTTCAGAGTTCCGTGACCTGGACTCTGGTCAACAACCTCGAAAATCTCACGTTGACCGGCACGCGCGACATCAACGGCATTGGCAATGGTCAGGCCAATATAATGCGTGGCAATGGTGGCGCCAATCTTTTCCAGGGTCAGGCGGGCGCGGATCAACTTTATGGCAACGCGGGTCAGGATACCCTCAAGGGGGATGCCGGCAACGATCTGCTGGTCGGCGGCGCGGGTCAGGATACCCTGACGGGTGGCAGCGATGCGGATCAGTTCAAGTTTACCCGTCCCGGCGAAGCGGATGATATCGTCAGCGATTTCAATGCGGCGGAAGGGGATCAGTTGATTTTTGTCAGCGAGAATTTCGGCAATCTCGCCAGTGGCAAGCTCGACGCCACCCGGTTCACGCTCAACACCACGGGGCGGGCCAGCAACAGCATTCAGCGGTTCATCTTCAACACGGCCAGCAGCATGCTGCGTTACGATCCGGATGGTTCCGGCTCGCAATCCGCGGTGCCCATCGCCACCTTGAGCGGGGTTTCCACCTTGACGATCAACCAGATTCAGATCGTGGCGAGTTGACGAGAGCAACCATTGAGAAAAAAGAAGGGGTCTGGGGGAAGAATCCCCCAGACCCCTTCTTTTTTCTCAAAATTTTTCAATGCATCGGGAACGGAAGCGGAATTCGGGAGGTGCAAAAGTAAAGACGCGCCGCGCGCAACTTAAGGATCGACAACAATCCTCAAGTTGCGCGGGGGTAACGTTGTGCAGAGGTTGATGCCCGTGCGAACCGCGCCGTCACACCACCGCCACTCCACCATGGGGCAGTCCATCCAGGACCTCCCGGACCAGGGAACGAATCGCCTTGCCCACCGATTCCGGTATGGGCAGCGCCTCCTGGCCACGGAACTGACGAATGGCTTCGCCGATCGCATCCAGACCGGCCACGTCCACCACGTCTCCCCCTTGGTACGATGTGTTGACTGTGCTCCGGCCTCTTGCCGGAAGATCACGCGCTGTCGCGAAGGCCGAAGCCCCGCCTGAAACCCGGCCATCCATGACCGATCTTTGGATTGAAGCGGATTCCGGCGCCACCAGTGCCATGTCCATTTCTCTACCTCGCAATCCTGTTGAAGAAATAATCCATTGCCAATAGGATCGGCAGACTTCGCAACAGGCTTAAGCGAAATCTCTGCCAGAACGAAATCAATGCCGGGAAAAGCCTTTTTGACACGTTCCGTTACACCCGGCCCATCCAGACGCACGATCTGTAACAAATGGTCATCCTGGCGATTTCACGATGCAATTTGCTTGACATTAATCGCGCTGTGAGTTGTTATAACGCCAGTCAGACCCGAAACGTCACGATGCGAGGCCACTTTCAGGTGCGCCCAACGCTTGATAAACAGCCTTGTCCCAAGACCTTTTTTGCACACCGAGGAGAATCAACCATGACGACCCATCGTATCAAACTCTTTGTTCTGGCGGTCTTTTTGGCCACCATGGGCCTGACCGGACCGGTCTGGGCCGAACTCAACCCTGTCGCCATGGTCAGCCAGGCACAAGGCAACGTGGAATACAGCAAAGATGGCGAAAAGTGGAAAGCGGTCACGCGCAACAAACTGCTCTCCGAAGGGGAACAGCTGCGCAGTGCCGCCGATGGTTCGGCCAAGGTGATCAACCAGATCAACGGCACGGTCCAGGATATGGGTGCCAACACCCTGATCAAGATCACGGCCAATGGCATCGAAAAGGTCTCCGGCACCCTCTCCGAACCCGACAAGAGCGCCGGTGATCTGCTGGAAAGCCTCGACAAGCGGTTTGCCAAGGCCCAACGCTATACCACGGTCCGCCGCAGCGTGGAAAAAGGCAAAAGCGTCAAACTTGACACCATCAAAGAAATCGCGCTCTCGCCGCAGTTTCCTGAGCTGGCCTGGTCCAACATGGGTCCGGAATACACCTACGAGCTGATCATCAACGAAAAACCGGTGGCGGTTCCTGCCGCTTCCGGCGAGATGGTCCGCTACAAGATCACCGGCCTGGCCCCTGGCAAATACGACTATCTGGTGCGGGTGCTGCAAAACGGCCAGGAAGTCTATGCCCCGAAAAAACCCGGTACCATCGTCTGGATGGATGGCGATGCCCTGAAACCGGTGGAAAAGGGTCTCAAGGATATCCAGGCCCTGGCCCCGGGTGACGACTTCATGATCGGCGCCTTCCTGGAGGATCGCGGCTTCACCGTGGCCGCCATGGATCGCTACCGGAAGTATTTCAAAGACAATCCCAACGATGTGGACATGCGTCCCATGTTGATCAAAACCTATCATGACCTCAACCTGAAAGAGCTGCAAAAGAGCGAAGCCTCCCAGTACCAGAAAATGCTCTCTGAACAGGAGTGAGAAATCGACTCCACCCGTTGACCACGGTGTGAAACGGTTTCAAGGGTCGTCATGGCCTTGCCACAAAAGCGTCCGCCCGAGCATGCCCGAGCATGACTGAAGGCGGACGCTTTTGTTTGTCGGATTTCACAGTTCAAAACCGGGACAGCACGCATGAAGAAACTTGGTAAGTTCTTGATTCGTTACGATATTTTGGCAACCATCCTGCTGTTTTTGCTTATGATCCCTGCCGAGTACCACGAAAGCTTCGCGCTTTTGGAAGAACAGACCGTCTCGTTTCGCCAGATTCTGCGCATGACCATGGCCAGTCCGGAAAAAATGCGTTTTTCCAAAGATATTTTGTTGGTCAACACCGATGAGAAATTTTTTGACAAATATGGCAGCTTCCCTTTGCGGCGCACGGACCTGGGCCGGATCGCCACCAATCTGACAGCCCTCGGCGCCAAAGTGGTGGCTCTGGACGTGCTGATGGACTTTCCCAGCTCCTATCAGGAGGATGAACCCACGGCCAAGGCCCTGAAAGAGGCGGGCAATGTCCTGCTGGTGGCCCAGGCCGATTTCAAGGATCGTCAATTCGTGCGGCTGAACCGCGCCACTCCGAAACTCGCCGAAGTGACGAAAAACGGTTACACCAACATCAGTTCCCCCAGTGCCATCATCACCAGTCTGTCGCGTCTCAAGATCTATTCCGAAATCGCCCAAAAAGAGAATGGCTGGCCCTATTCGGTGATGGCGTTGGCCATGTATTGGGGCGTGGAGCCGCGCCTCGAAAACAATACCCTGCATCTGGGCGACCGGGTGGCCATTCCCCTCAACCAGAACAACGAACTCTACATCGACTTCCCGCCCATGCCGGAAGGCGCCAAGTTCCTGAGTCAGGCCGGACTTTCGGCCCTGGAGTTTCTCGACATCGACGATCTGGATCCGGATGAACGGGCCGAACTCTCCATGTGGGTCAAGGACAAGCTGGTTTTGGTCGGGGATACCTCGGAGGTCTCCCACGACTGGTTCGACACCCCGGTTGGCATGGTCTATGGCGTCGAAATCATTGCCGACATCATCAACACCTTGATGAAAGGGGCGCCGCTTCGTCCGGCCACCACCAGGGTGGAGATGGTGGTGATGTTGCTGGTGATGCTCGGCGTGCTGCTCACCGGCACCATGCAAAATCCCCTGAGGCGCACGTTGCTGGCCTTCGTGGTCATGATGCTGTATGTCGTTGGCGCCGTGATCGCCCATGTGAAGCTCGACATGGTGTTGTCCATGAGCTATCCCATGGTGGCGGGCCTGCTGGGATTTTTGATCATCACCGTGCGCTACTATGCCCTGGAAATGAGCCAGAAACGGATGATCAAGGGGGCTTTCGGGCAGTACCTGTCGCCCAAGGTGGTGGATATCCTGGTCAAGGATCCGACCAAATTGTCTCTGGGCGGCGAACAGCGGGAAATGACCGCCTTTTTCTCCGATGTGGCCGGTTTTTCGACCATTTCGGAAAAATTGACCCCCACCGAGCTGGTGCAGTTGCTCAACGAGTACCTGACCGCCATGTGTGACATCATCTCCCGATACGATGGCACGGTGGACAAATTCGAAGGGGATGCGATCATCGCCTTCTGGGGCGCGCCGCTCGATCAACCCAATCATGCCGCCTTGGCCTGTTGTGCGGCGGTGGACATGGGTGCCCATATGGTGAAAATGCGCGAAAGACTGCTTGCGGAAGGACGACCCAGGATGACGGTGCGCATGGGCTTGAATTCCGGTCCCATGGTGGTGGGCAACATGGGTTCCAAGCAGCGCATGGATTACACCATCATGGGCGATGCGGTCAATCTGGCCGCCCGGCTGGAGGGGGCCAACAAGTTCTATGCTTCGGACCTGATGGTTTCCGGGGCCACCTACGAGCAGGCCAAGGAGGTCATCGAGGCCCGGCCTTTGGATGTGGTCCGGGTGGTGGGCAAAAAGGAGCCGGTGCCGATCTATCAGTTGCTGGCCCACAAGGGGCAATTGACGCCCGAGCAGCAGAAATTGTTGGGCTTCTATCTGGCGGGTCTGGAACTCTATCGCAAGCGGGCCTATACCGAGGCCATTCAACAGTTCGAGGCGGCCTTGGCCGTGGTCCCGGACGACGGGCCGTCCCGCACCTATGTGGAGCGCTGCAAGGAGTATCTGGAAAGCCCGCCGCCCGAAGATTGGGATGGCGTGTTCCAGCTCACCTCCAAGGGCTAGCCTGCTGACGCCAAACCATTGAAAGAAAAGAGGGGGTCTGGGGGATTCCTCCCCCAGGGTTTTGACTTTAAA
>JADFWP010000072.1 GCA_015234115.1 Magnetococcales bacterium | reverse complement strand
AGGGCTTCGCCCCTGGACCCCACCAGGGGCCAATGGCCCCTGGACCCCACTGACACACATGACCCGTCCCGAGATGGGCGCGGTCTATTTCTCATGAAAAACCGTCGCGCCGTTCCAATCCGCCACAGGCGGGGTGAGCAGAAACTGCTGACAACGCTTTTGATACACCCTGGCCAGATAATGATCGGGAATCCTGCCGAGCAACTCCTCACAGGCCGCCAGGGTTTCGGCCCAGCGCCGCTCCTGATAGCGTGCGTGAATCGGCAACCACCACGCCAACTCCCGCAGGACATCGGGATAAACCCGCAACGCCTCCGGACCGTCGCGCACCCCCATGAGTTCAAACAAAACAATCGGTCGCGTCGCCCCCTTGGGCACGACCGTATCCACCGGACGGATCACGAACGATTCATCAATCCGTTGCACCACGGCATCGCTGATCAGAATGCGCGTGCCATAGGCCTTGTTCAACCCTTCGATCCGCGAAGCCAGATTGACCGTGGCCCCCATCGCCGTATAATCCATGCGATCGATGGAACCGATGTTGCCAATGACCACATCCCCGGAATGCAGACCAAAACGGGTCATCATGATTGCCTGTTGATTTTGCTGCCAGGTGCCATTGAGCCGGTTGTTGGCCACCGCTGCATGCAAAGCCGCCAGACAGGCCTTGTTGGCATGATCGGGCAGACGCACCGGGGCATTCCAGAAGGCCATGATGGCATCGCCGATGTATTTGTCGATGGTGCCGCCCTGGGCATGGATGGCTGCGGTCATCTGCCTGAAATACTCCGAAACCTTGAGGGTCAACTGTTCCGGCGCCATCTCTTCGGCCATGGTGGTGAAGTCGGCCACGTCGGTGAACAACAACGTCAACTCGCGCCGCTCCCCGACCAGCCCCACCGCCTCGCCACTGGCGATCAACTGCCGTACCAACTCCTTGGGAATGTATTGACCGAACGTCTGCAAGGCATTTTTCATGGTGGCCACCGATTCGGTCAACTGACGAATCTCGGTGATCAATGAACGGACCACCACCGGCTCGGAGAGATCGAATTCCCGGATGCGTCGGGTCTCTTCGGCCAACTGACGCAACGCCTTGGCCACGCTCAACGAGATGAACACGATCACCGGCACGGTCACCACCACCACCAGCAACGCAAACAACAGGCTGTGCAAACCGGTTTCGGCAATGGGTCCGAGAATCTCCTCCAACGGCACGATCAGCGCAATCTGGACCTCCTTGGCATAACGGGTGGCCACCGGAGTGATTCGGGCGATATAGGAGCGGTCCGCAACCGTGAAAATCGTCCCGTTCTCCCAGGTTCCCTGTTGATGCCTCGCATAGAGTTCATCGAGGACCGGATCATTCAGATCCTCGATTCTGGCCAGCACCAGCCGCTCCTGACCGGTTGTGGCATCGTTTTCGACCCGAACCGACCGGTTTTCATCCGGATGGGCGATCACATGACCCGAAAGATGAAACAGAATCAATTGACTGGCAGGGCTGAACCGCTGCTTCTGGAGGAACCGGGCAAGATGACCAACCGGAATGTCGATTCCCAACACCCCGCCGCCGAGGGTCCGGGGCAGACGGTGGGAGATGGTGACTCCCGGTTTTTTGATATGCTTGAAAATATACAGGCCGGAATTTTTCAGCTCCGAATCGTCCGGGTTCTGGATGTACCACGGACGTTGACGCGGATCAAACGTGGTCGCGGTGACCAGAGAGGATTGCAGCAGTGCGCCGCGCGCATCCAGAAAATCCCACTGTTGACGCGCCGCCCCGGAACTGGAGGCAAGAATGGTGAGCAGACCGAAATGAGCCTCTTCCGGACCATTCAGGGTGCTGCGGAACTCCGGCTGGGCATGCAGATTGACCAGTTGCAAAAAGTCACCATTATCATATCCGGCATACACGGAATAGATCTGCTCGTAATTATCCAGGGCGTGCAGCATGTGCGACAAGGCAGGATGGCGCGTACCGAAAGCGGGCGCGGTCTGAAAGGCGGGAATGGACGAAAGGGTTTCCGTCAGAATGAAAATCGGATCGTAGGTGCGTTGAAACCGTTCGACGATTTTCTGGTTGATGTGTTGCAACAGGGTTTGGGCGGCATTGGTGGCCGTGGCGGCATTGCCTTGATAATTGTACCAGGTGAGGGTGCCGGACAGGCCAACGATCACCAACAAAAAAATACTCAAGAGACTCAAATGGAACGGAATGCTTCTCACATATCGACGCATGGAACGTTTCCTGAGCTGGACAACTGGTGAAAAAAAGAGGGGGGTCTGGGGGATTCATCCCCCAGGATTTTGACTGTAAAAATAGACTATTTTAAAATTTTTTCAAACCGCACCCATCTTGGGATAGATCGTTTATCGGGGTCCAGGGGCCATTGGCCCCTGGTGGGGTCCAGGGGCGAAGCCCTTGGGACTTTGGCCTTTGGCGCGCTTTGCCGCAGGCGCGCCCCCCCGGTCGCCGCAGGCGACGCCTTTGGGCCAAAAACTCCGAATCCCGAAATGGGTGCGGTTTAAACTGTACTTGTTTCAGAGGCAAAGTCCCAAGGGCTTCGCCCCTGGACCCCACCAAGGGCTTCGCCCCTGGACCCGACCAGGGGCCATTGGCCCCTGGACCCCGTTGACGCATTCCAACGTGCTCAATCCAAGGTTTGACGATAACGCTTCAAGGCCACGACACTGACCACCAGCATGAACACCCCCAAAGCGCCCACCTCGCCAAGAATCTCTTCCGGCCCATTGCCCTTCAACATCACCCCCCGCACAATGCGCAAGAAATGAGTCAAAGGCAAGAGTTCTCCCACCCGCTGCGCCCACTCGGGCATGCCCCGGAACGGAAACATGAATCCCGACAACAGAATGTTTGGCAGAAAATAAAAAAATCCCATCTGCATGGCCTGCAACTGATTGCGCGCCAAGGTGGAAAAGGTGAAACCCACCGCCAGATTGGCCATGATGAACACCACACTGGCCACCATCAACACCCCGATGTTGCCCACCACCGGCACGCCAAAAATCACCCGCGCCGCGACCAGAATCAGGGTCATCTGAATGTAACCAACCACCACATAAGGAAAAATCTTGCCCAGCATCACCTCGATTGGCCGCAATGGCGTCACCAGCAGACTCTCCATGGTGCCACGCTCCCGCTCGCGGGTCACCGCCAGAGCGGTCATGATCACCATGGTCATGGTCAACACCACGCCCATCAACCCCGGCACCACATTGTATTGGGTGATCCCCTCCTGGTTATAACGACGATGCATTTTCAACTCAAACGGCGGCGGACCGCTGCGCAAACCCGCCAACGGACCACGCAACTCCCGATCCAGGGCATGCCAGGCCAGCACGCTCACTGTCCCCAAAGCATTCGAAGTCGCCGCAGGATCCGTGGCGTCGGCCTCGATCAACAATTCGGGCCGCCTGCCACGGGCCACCTCGCGAGAAAAACCCTCGGGAATCGATACCACAAACTGAACCCGCCCCAAAGCCAATCCGGCTTCGATCTGCGCATCCTCCTGAATCTCCTCCACCACCCGGAAATATCCCGAAGCAACCATGTGCGCCACCAAAGCACGCCCGAAAGGACCATGATCACGATCAAAAACCGCCGTGGGCAGATTCCTGGGATCGGAGTTGATGGCAAACCCGAACAGAATCAACTGCATCATCGGAATGCCCACCATCATGGCAAAGGTGAGCCGATCCCGACGCATCTGAATGAACTCCTTGAACATCATCGCCCGCAGACGCTGCCAGGAAAACCTTTGCCCGTTCAGCGCCCGGTTCATGGTCTGCTCTCTCCGGGAGATTGGGCAGGCATCCATTGAATGAAAACATCTTCCAAAGTGGGCGCATCCTCGCGCCAGAGAAAATCCGCCTCGCGACGGAACGGTTCCAATGCCGCCAACAATGCCTCCCGGTCCCCGCCGCCGACATGCAAAAGCGCTCCGAACGGCGCCACCAGCTCAATACCCGGCACCCCGCGCAGACGACGCGCCAGCAAACCGGTCTCCGCCCCCCCATGGGCCGGAGCCACGGAAAAAGTGGTCAATCCGGCACCCCGGATCACCTCCTCCACCGATCCGGTGGCAAGCAGTTTCCCCTGGGCAATGTAGGCAATGGCATGACAACGCTCGGCTTCATCCATGTAATGGGTGGTCACCAGCACGGTCAGCCCCTCGGCGGCCATGGCGTGGATCTGTTCCCAGAACTCCCGCCGCGCCTTGGGATCCACCCCGGCGGTGGGTTCGTCCAACAATAAAAGTCTGGGCTGATGGAGCAGACAGGCGGCCAGGGCAAGACGTTGTTTCCAGCCGCCGGAAAGCTCGCCCGCCAACTGGTGACGACGGGCGGTCAAGCCGAGCCGTTCGATGGCCGCCTCGACCCGCGCCTTGCGTTCCGGCAGACCGTGCACCCGCGCGGAAAAATCGAGATTTTCCCGAATCGAAAGATCTTCGTACAAGGAAAAACGCTGGGTCATGTAGCCGATCTGGCGTTTGATCGCGTGGGACTGGGTGCGGATGTCGAGTCCCAGACAGCGCCCCTCCCCTTCGTCCGGGGTGAGCAGTCCGCACAGCATGCGAATGGTGGTGGTCTTGCCGGAACCGTTGGGACCAAGAAATCCCAGAATCCGCCCCTGGGGAACGGTCAGGCTCAGATGATCGACCACGGTGCGACCCTGAAACCGTTTGGTCAATCCCTGCACCTCGATGGCGGCACTCATGACGGATCGGGCAGGGTGATGGTGACCGGCTGGCCTGGATGGAGTCGCTCCGCCAAGGATTCGGGGTGCGCCTCGACCGCAAAGAGCAGTTTTTCCTTGCCTTCGCGGGAATAGAGCACCGGCGGGGCATAAACCGCCTCGGAGGCGATGAAGGCCACCCGACCGGTCAATCCTGCCGGGCAACCGGCGCAGGCGAGGGAGAGCCGGGACGAGGGGGTCAGCCGTCCCACCTGTGCGGCGCTCAGAAAAAAACGCACCGTCACCCTGCCGGGCGGCAGCAGCGCGAGCACCGGCTGATTGGCTGCCACGGTTTCACCCGGATAAAACAGCAGCTCTTCGATTCGTCCCGCCTCGGGGGCCAGCACGGTACGTTGTTTCAGCAGCCACTCCGCCCGTGCCAGGCTGTTGCGGGCCAGAGCGAGGGTGGCTTCGGCGGCGACGATTTCCGCCTCGCGTCCCCCTTCGCGGGCACTTTGGATCGCGGCGTCCAACTCCGCGACCCGCGCCTGATCGCGCAGCAGAGCCGCAGTGCTGGCATCGAGCCGTTCCTGACTGGTGGCCTGGGTTTTGAGCAGATTTTCCTGACGTTTTTTCTGCAGGAGGCTCAACTCCTGACTGGCCCTGGCCTGATCCCGTTGCCGGACCAGCACGTCGATTTCATGCGCCCGTTTGCCGGTGAGCAGATTATCCCGTTGCGCCCCGGCCCGTTGCACCCCCGCTTCGGCCTCCTGGAGCGCCAATGTTTCCAGATCGTTTTCCAGGGTGAAAAGAGGCTGGTCCTTCGCAATCGTCGCGCCCTTGGTCACATGGAGCGCGGTCAGCCGTCCGCCAGCGAGCGCACCGATATGGAGCGACTCTCCTTCCACATACCCTTGCACCGCAAGGAGCGATTGCTCCTTGCAACCCACCAGCAGCACGATCCACAGCACCCATAATCTGCGCATTCAGCGACACCATTGAAAAAAAAGAAAATGATATCGTCTCACACCGACGTTTGCAACGCCTCTTCGGTGAGCGGGTCGGCGACCACTTCCCGCACCATCTCCTCCTCGGCGCTCTCCTGCTTGTGCGGATCGCTGCTGGCATCGACGCCGAAAAGGGTTTCGAGCAGAATGCGGGTCAGTACATTGCGCATCTTGGATTCGGTGATCCCGGTGGCACTGTTGGCCAGCGCCAGCCCTTCGGAAGAGAGATCCAGTTGATAATCGGCCCCAAATCCACTGCCGGTCGTGTGGTTGTCCCCCGCCTCCACGGCGCGACGGGTCGAAAACGACACCACCGCAGCGGTCGAACTGGCAATCATCATGGCGCATCTCCATCCAAAAGAGCTTGTGGGAAGTGGTCGGCGGGACTACCATGAATCCCGTTAACCTCTTATCGGTCCAACCCGTCGCGGGCTTGACCGCTCCGTGACTCTTTTTCTGCCTGAATACAGCAAGGATTGGCGCTCCCGTGATCACTCCGTCGTTTCTGGACCACCTCAACGAACCCCAACAACAGGCGGTCATGGCCTCGGAACCGGCCCTGATGGTGCTCGCGGGCGCGGGATCCGGCAAGACACGGGTCTTGACCCGCCGTCTGGCCCGTCTGCTCCACCAGGGAGAGGCCGGAATCGGTGAAATCCTCGCCGTCACCTTTACCAACAAAGCCGCCCTGGAGATGCGGGAACGGGTCGCAGCCCTGCTGAACCTGGACGAATCCAACGCACGACGACTCTGGATCGGCACCTTTCACGGCATGGGCGCGCGACTGTTGCGCACCCATGCGGAGGTGCTTGGTTTCGATGCCAATTTCACCATTCTCGACTCCAGCGATCAGCAACGGCTCATCAAACGGCTCTCCGAACAAAAGGAGTTCATCGATCCCTACTGGTCCCCGAAACGTCTGGCCTCCTCCATCAGCCGCTGGAAGGATGACGGGTTGGGACCCGACGATCTGGGCCAGACCCGCATGAAAGCCTCCCGCGATCTGCTGCGCATCAGCGAGTTCTACCAGAGCTATCAGGACGAACTGCGCCGTCTCAATGCCATGGATTTCGGGGATCTGCTGTCCAACTGTCTGAAATTGTGGGATCGGGCGCCGGAGGTTCTGGCGTTGTATCAGAACCGGTTCCGGCATCTGCTGGTGGACGAATATCAGGACGCCAACAAGGTCCAGTACGACTGGATGCGACGGCTGGCCGTGGGTGGCGCCTTGTGCGTGGTGGGGGACGACGACCAGTTGATCTATAGCTGGCGCGGCGCGCGACTCGACAACATCTTGAAATTCGAAGAAGATTTTCCCGACGCCCGGGTGATCCGTCTGGAGCAGAATTATCGTTCCTCGGCCAACATTCTCAAAGCCTCGGGTGGATTGATCGATCACAACGTGGGGCGCAAGGGCAAGACCCTTTGGACCACCGGCGAGGCGGGAGCGCCGCTGGAGGTCTATGTGGCCGAAGATGGGGAGGACGAGGCCCGTCATGTCACCCGCCAGATTTTGCGTCTGGTGCCGGACAAGGGCTTTCACGAAATGGCGGTGCTGGTGCGCACCTCCAGTCAGACCCGTCTGTTCGAGCAGGCTTTTCATGACCAGAATGTCCCTTATCGGGTCAGCGGCGGTTTGCGTTTCATGGACCGGGCCGAAATCAAGGATGCGGTCTGCTATCTGCGGTTGGCCCACTCGTTCCGGGACGATCTGGCCTTTGAGCGCATCATCAATGTACCCAGTCGCAAATTGGGGCCAAAGGCGTTGGAAGAGATTCAGGCGGCGGCCAGAGGGGCAGGGGGGTCATTGCTGGAGGGGGCGCGGCTGGTGCTGGGGCAAAAGGGGTTGGGACCGGCGGCATTGGTGCAGTTGCAAAAATTTGTGCAATTGATGGACGAGGCGCATGCCCTGTTGGAAGTGGCGCATCCGGTCGAGGCGTTGGACAAGTTGCTGGAAGAGTCGGGCTATCGGGAGGCGGTGGATCTGGACGAGCGGCGCAACGACATGCGGGAAAACCTGCGCGAATTGCGGATTTTCTTATCCCAGGTGGATGATCTGGCTGGATTCCTGGAGCGGGCGGCGCTGGAATCCGACCCGCCGGGCACCGAACGGCGCGACGACGGGGTGAGTCGGGTGGTGATCTCGACCCTGCATGCGGCCAAGGGGTTGGAATTTCCCGTGGTTTTTCTGGTGGGGTTGGAGGAGGGGTTGTTGCCCCACAAGATGGCCGTGGACGAGGGGGGAGCGGCGGCGGTCGAAGAGGAGCGGCGTTTGACCTATGTGGGCATGACCCGCGCCAAGGAGAAACTGTTTTTGAGTCACGCCCGGATGCGGCGGATGTATCAGCGGTTGGAACCGGCCATCGCTTCGCGGTTTCTCAAGGAGATTCCGGCGGATACCGTGAAAAAGCGCGAAACCGTGATCACCGCCCGACGCGGTGTCGGCATCCCACGTCCCCGGCGCCCGTTTTACTGATACTGGCGATTAAAGAAAGAGAAGGGCTGGGGATAGGTGATTTATTGGGGTCCAGGGGCCATTGGCCCCTGGTGGGGTCCAGGGGCGAAGCCCTTGGGACTTTGGCCTTTGGCGCGCTTTGCCGCAGGCGCGCCCTCCGGTCGCCGCAGGCGACGCCTGGGCCAAAAACTCCGCATCTTGAGATGGATGCGGTTTAAATTTTTTTGTTTACACCGCACCTGTTGCGAGATACGGCGGTTCTGGTTTAAAGGCGTCGCCTGCGGCGACCGGGGGGCGCGCTGCCGGAAAAGCGCGCCAAAGGCCAAAGGCAAAGTCCCAAGGGCTTCGCCCCTGGACCCCACCAGGGGCCCCTGGCCCCTGGACCCCGTTGACCAACGACCTATCCCGAGATGGGTGCAGATTACCTGGATGGAGGATCCTTCTTTGAATCCCGTTCGCATCATCGGGGCCGGCCTCGCCGGTTCCGAAGCGGCCTGGCAATTGGCCAACCGCAATATCCCCGTTCATCTCTATGAGATGCGCCCCAAACGGTTCTCGCCCGCCCACCACAGCGACCAGTGCGCGGAACTGGTCTGCTCCAACTCGCTGCGCGCCGATGACTGGCAACACAACGCCGTCGGTCTGCTCCATCAGGAGATGCGCCTGCTCGACAGCCTGATCCTCGCCTCCGCCGATGCCAACCGCACCCCGGCTGGCGGCGCCCTGGCCACGGATCGGGCAGGATTTTCCCAATGGATCACCGAACGACTCACCAACCACCCCCACATCACCCTGATCCGGGAAGAGATCACCACACTCGACGCAAACGATCCCCTCACCCTGATCGCCACCGGCCCCTTGACCTCCGACAACCTCGCCACCGCCCTGCAACCGCTGATCGGATCGGACCAGCTCTATTTCTATGACTCCCTGGCCCCGATCGTCACCCTGGAATCGATCGATTTCACGCAAGCCTTCCGACAATCCCGCTACAACAAGGGCGGGGCGGACTACATCAACTGCCCCATGAACGAAGCCCAATACACCGCCTTCATCACCGCCCTCACCCAGGCCGAACAGGTTCCCTGCCGCCCGTTCGAAAAACCGATCTTCTTCGAAGGCTGCCTCCCCATCGAAGTGATGGCCGCCCGTGGCCCCGAAACCCTGCGCTTCGGCCCGATGAAACCGGTCGGACTGCACGATCCCCACCAGAACACCACCCCCCATGCCGTGGTGCAACTGCGCCAGGACAACAGCCAGGGCACCTTGTGGAATCTGGTGGGATTTCAAACCAAATTGACCTGGCCCGCACAAAAAGAGCTGTTCCGCACCATTCCCGGCCTGGAAAACGCCGAATTCGCCCGCCTGGGCGCGATCCATCGCAATACCTACATCAATGGCCCCACGGTGCTCGATGATCACCTGCGCCTGAAAAACCACCCGAATCTGTTCATGGCCGGCCAGATCACCGGCGTGGAAGGGTATGTGGAATCCGCAGCCTGCGGACTGATGGCAGGCCGGTTCATCGCCCATCTGACGCAACACGGCCATCTGCCCCCACCCCCGCCCCCGGAAACCGCCCATGGCGCCCTGCTGCGCCATGTCACCCATGGCGATCCGACCCATTTCCAACCCATGAACATCACCTTCGGCCTCCTGCCCCCGATCACCGAACGGTGCAAGAAAATCGAACGCAAACCCCGCATGGCCAAACGGGCGCTGGAAGCCCTGGAAGAGTGGAAAAATACTTAGATATGGTTGTAATTGTTATATTCTTCGCGACTGGCGTGATTCTCGCTTGAAAGCTGTCTCATACGGGTTTATATATGAGTCATTGGTTCGTTAAAGAAAACACGCTCTGCACACCGCCAGATGAACACAATGATGGAAGGAAGTTGATTCCTCGGGATGCATGCTCCGGAACAGCGTCCGTGTATACGCAACAAGATCTTGTACCGCCCCAGGGAGAAGAAAATGGGCAGAATCTGGACAGAAAAGGATTTTTCAACCGCCATGCCTTTGGCAAAACGCGAAGCAGCAGCACGCGCCATGAACGCACCCATCCGTGCGGCCTGTCTTGTGCTCGAAAACAGCGATCAGGGCTATGGCTGGAAGCTGCCTCCCATTTTAAATCGAGACAAATCCCTGTTGATCGCTCCTGCTGCCGAAGAAAACAATGAAAGACACTCCTAATCTCTTCATCAAGGGCGAAGATATTCAAAAAATTCTTGAAAGCGACCACTCAAAAGAATTTTTGGACAATTCATTTAATTTTATTACACATGCTTATTATAAAAATTTTATTCCGTTTTTGGAAGACAGAGGAGAAGAAATTATTGGTGCCCGCTTCTCTTCAGAAATTTTGAATTTGGATTTCTCTTTGGTGAAAGTCGCCATTCAATCTGCCTTTATTGATCTTCAACGCGCTGCCGCCATTCATGAATTTTCTAATGGTGCACCATCACTGAATAGAAAAGCGGCAGCGATCACCTCTTGGTTGAATCGATTCAAGACCGTACAAATTTTCAGCGATGACAGTGACGAATTGTTTATTCTTGTCAATCCGATTTTTTCGTTGTTCATTGGCTTGGCTGTTTCCTGGTCAGACGATCTTTATAAAACCCATCCCACATTTGAAGACGATAATGATATCGATGTATTCGAAAATGTTCTGGATGGAATGTTGGATGGTCTGATCAACAGCACACAAGACACCTATAAATTGCTTGTTTATCATTTGACATGGCACTCTCCAGATTATCGAGTTTTGACTTTGATGTTTGATATACTGAGCAACAAAAAATAATACGGTTTCACAATCAGCAATCCAATGAAACAAAGAGGGGGTCTTGGGGATTTTTTCCCCAGACCCCCTCTTTGTTTTTCAATGATTGTCCACGGAACCAGCACGGAATCAGTGCGCAATCCGCTCCATCAAGGCATCGTGAATTTCTGCCAGAATGCTCCGGATATCATAGGTATACTCCCATTCCGGATAATCCTGACGGAAGCGGTTGACGCTGCCGATCCACCAGATGTGATCCCCGATGCGGTTTTGATCCCGATAGCTCCAGTCCATGGGACGACCGGTCAGCTCTTCGCAACAGGCGATGGCTTCGAGCATGGAGCAGTTGGAGTGGCGCGAACCGCCCATATTGTAAACCGCCGCCACTTTCGGAGCCTGAAAAAAGTGCCAGAAAGCGTTCACCAGATCGTGTGAGTGAATGTTGTCCCGCACCTGTTTGCCCTTGTAACCCAACACCGTATACGGAGTCCGGGTCACGGCGCACTTCATCAGATAGGACAAAAATCCGTGCAACGGCGCACCGGCATGACCCGGCCCGGTCAAACATCCCCCCCGGAAACAGGCGGTTTTCAGATCGAAATAGCGGCCATACTCCTGCACCAGCAGATCCCCTGCCACCTTGGAAACCCCGAACAGACTGTGGGTGCAATGATCGATCATCATGGTTTCGTCGATCCCGTCCCTGGCCCAGGGGTGGGCCGGATCCAGTTCCCAGCGGGTCGGCAGTTCGATCAGCGGCAGCCGGTTGGGTTGATCGCCATAGACCTTGTTGGTGCTGCAATGAATGAAGGTCGCCTGCGGACAGTGCTGGCGCATCGCCTCCAGCAGCGTCAGCGTGCCGTTGGCATTGATGGTGAAATCGACCATCGGTTCCTTGGCCGCCCAGTCGTGGGAGGGTTGCGCGGCGGTATGGACGATCAGGGCGATGTTGTTTTGATACTTTTCAAACAGTTTCGGGATCGCCACAGGATCGCGAATGTCGATGGCATGGTGCCGATAATCAGGAATGCGTTGTTCCAGTTCCTGGCGCGCCCAATCGGTGCTGGCCTGGTCGCCGAAAAAATAGCGGCGCATGTCGTTGTCGATCCCGACCACGGTCATGCCTTGGGCGGAAAGGAAACGGACCGTTTCCGCGCCGATCAAACCGGCGGATCCTGTGACAATGGCAACGCTCATGAAACACCTGTTGAATGGATGGGTAGGCAGAGGCGAAAGAGACACTTTTGAAAGAAAAGAAGGGGTCTGGGGGATTCTTCCTCCAGGGTTTTGACTTTAAAC
>JADFWP010000071.1 GCA_015234115.1 Magnetococcales bacterium | reverse complement strand
TTCAAATTTTTTTTGTTTAAAGTCAAAACCCTGGGGGATGAATCCCCCAGACCCCTCTTTATCTTTCAATAATATACCTCTCGCAAAGAGTCGTGGTTTGGTTCAACCTTTCTCTGAATGGAAATCATGACAGCCGTGAAGACGCTGATTGCAGATGACGATATCAACGGTCGGGTGATCCTGACCACAATCCTCTCCCCTTATGGCGTCTGCCACGAAGCGGGCAATGGCGTGGAGGCTGTGGCCGCATTCAAGGCCGCGCTGGATCAGAACGCCCCCTTCGATCTGGTGTGCATGGACATCATGATGCCGGAAATGGATGGCCAGGAGGCAGTGCTCGCCATCCGGGCCGAAGAGAAAAAACGCCATATCTCCACCCAGGACGAAACGGTGGTGATCATGACCACAGCTCTGGATACCCTGGAGTCAATCATCCGGTCTTTTGATCAGGGTGGTTGCAACGCCTATCTCGGCAAACCCATCCGCCGGGCCGCGCTGCTGGAAAAGCTGCGCAACTACGGCTTAATCTCCGGAACCGGCTTATGAACAATTCTGGCTATTCCAAAACCGCCGTCAAAATTCTGGAAGCCTCCCTGCCGCTTTTTGCCGCGCGCGGCTACAACGGCGTGGCCATGCGCGACATCGCCCAGACGGTCGGCATCACGGCTGCCGCCCTTTACAACCACTTTTCCGGCAAAGAGACCCTGTATTTCCAGGCACTGGAATATGCCTTCGCCGACAAGGTGGACAATCTGGCCGCGGAACTGACCACAGCCGACCATCCCGAAGGACGCCTGCGCCGCCTGGTCGCGTTCTGGATCGACATCCTGGGCGGGGATGTGATTCTGCGCGCACTCTTGCAACGTGAAATGTCCGATGCCGACGAACAACGGTTGCGACTGCTGCTGGACCGGATCTTCCGGCCGGTCTACGAAGGCAGCGAAACCATCATCTCGGCCCTGGCCAGAGACCGGGTGGACGGTCATTTTCTCTTTTTTGCCATTCTTGGATTGGTCTTGTCGCATTATCAACTGGCCCCGATCCGCAAACGGCTCCCCGGCGCCCGCCCCGAGCACGAGGCCGTCGATTGGATCGCCGCGCAAATTGCGCAGTTGTTGTATCGCGGGCTGGATCCGAACGGTTCACACGGATGATCCCGGCTTCTGGTGGCGCGCCACCCCTCTCCGGGGAGAGCACCCTGGAGACGGCTCTGACCCGTTATCTGGCGCAAATCTCGTCCCACAAATCCCCGACCACCCATGCGCGAGAGTGCCGCAAGGCACGCCAGATCGCCGCGCGCCTTGGCGAGATGCCGCTTCGTGACGTGACGGCCTTCGATCTCTCCGGCTATCGGGACCAACGGTTGCGGGAGGCCTCGGCGGCCATCGTGCAGGGGGATCTGGATCTGCTGAACGAGTTGTTCGAGGTCGTCGTCCATCAGTGGGGGGTGGCGCTGGAGGGCAATCCGGTCCATGGCATCGCCCCGCCCCGCGCCGTCACGGAACGCACCCATGCGTTAAGCCCCGGCGAACAGGCCCGCCTCCTGGCCGCCTGTGACCGTCGCCCCACGCCGATGCTGGGCTGGATCGTGCGCATCGCGCTGCAAACCGCCATGACCAAAGACGAAATCCTGAAAATCCGCCGCCAGGATCTCGATCTGAAGGCCAGAGTGGTCATCCTGCCGAAAACAGCGGGACGCGCCGAACGTCAGGTGCCCCTCAGTTGTCTGGCGGTACGCTGGTTTCAGGAGGCGTTGGACGATCCGGAGCGTCCGGACGATGAAGAACTGCTGTTTTATGGCGCACCGGGAACGCTCGGCATCCGGCGTCCCCTGGCCATCGACAAGGCTTTCCGGGCGGTGGTGCTTCAGGCCCGGCTGAAGGGTTTCCGGTTCAGCGATCTGCGCACCACAGCCCTCTCCCGCATGACGGAAGCGGGGCTGAACGAGGTGGAAACCCATACCCTGGCAGGTCTGGCGTTTCCGCGCGGGATCAAGCGCCCCCCTCGTCCCACGCTGGCCGCGCTGCTCGCCCGTCTGGACGAAGTGGGGTTTGGAATCCGCTGAGCGGATGATCAGGAGGAGGGGGAGGAGACCCGCTCGACCTGATCAAGAATGGCAGCGGCAATCTTGTTGGGCTGAAATTTGGGAATGAAGGCATCCGCCCCCATTTGCGTGGCCTTGTCCTGATTGGACTTGTTGCTCAAAGAGCTGTGCAGGGCCAGATGGATGTGGGCCAGTTTGGGATGCTGCTTGACCTTGCGGGTAAAGGTGAAGCCATCCATGACCGGCATTTCGATATCCGAAAAAATGATGTTGTAAGGGAGATCTCCGGCCTCCAGACAGCGTTCCAGTTCGGCCAGAGCCTTGTCCGCGCTGTCGAAGAGAGTGTGGCGCAGCCCCAGTTGGGTGAAGGCCGAAGACATGAGCTGGCGTGCCGCGTTGGAGTCGTCCACGGCCAGGACATGAAACTGGTCCATGGGCAGATTCTTGATCCGTTGCGTCAGGTCCGAAGAGATGACATCCTCGATGCCGATGATGTCGCCAAGGATCTTCTCCACGTCGAGAATCTGGACCGTCCGTTCGCCGTCGTAGGTGATGGCGGTCAGATAACTGGCATTATACAGCGATCCATCGGGTTTGATGACATCCCCCCAGCTTTTTTGGATCAGCCGATCCGGTTCGCTGACCAGAAAACCCTGGATCGAGGTGCTGTATTCGCAGACCAGCACATAGCTCAATCGCTCCCGGAAGGGGATCGGCTCCAGCCCCATGGCTTCGGAAAGATCGAGCAGATTGATGGCATGCCCCCGGAAATCGATGGTTCCCTTGATGGCGGGATGGGACTGGGGAATGCGGGTGACCGCTTTGGGGCATTCGAGGATTTCGATGATTTTGAAGACATTCAGCCCGTAGAGTTGCCCGTCCGTCAAGACAAAGGTCAGCATCTCCATTTCGTTGCTGAAGGCGAGATTGGCCCGTTTGTTGACATCGGCCAGGAAGTTTGCTTCGGACATGAGGGATCTCCTTGCTGTCTGTCCTTGATCCGGTTTGTGGAGGTCATGATGAAAAGCTCAAAGATCAGCATACACCGATTCGCAACGAAATGCCGGGTTTTTTCTGTTGGAATCCTCAAAATTCTGCTGCTTGCCTGGGTCGTGACGCCCTCCTGGGGGTGGGCGGAGGAGTGGCGTGGACGGGTGGTGCGGGTGACCGACGGGGATACTCTGGTGGTGGCGCGTGCGGGGGGTGAGGAACGGATCCGGGTGGCCGAAATCGACACTCCGGAACATGGCCAGCCCTTTGCCGCAGAGGCCAAGGCATTCACGGCACAGATGGTGGATCAAAAGAGGGTCCGGGTCCGCGAAAAGGAGCGGGACCGCTATGGTCGCCTGGTGGCCTGGGTGACGCCGGAGGGAGAACAGCAGGAGTTGGGCGTTGCCCTGGTACGCGCCGGTCTGGCCTGGAGACATATTTATTATTCCAAGAATCGTCAACTGGCCAAACTGGAACAAGAGGCGAGAAACCGCAAAACCGGCCTCTGGTCGGAACCGAATCCAACCCCGCCATGGGTGTGGAAGCGGAACCATCGGCGTGGGGCAGAGCCGTGATCGATGCCTCATACGATAACAGTCCATTATGGTCCGGATACTGTATCAAAATGTAACCTCCATGGAAAATCTCGCAAGAGTATGCAATAATAAACTCCATGATAGGCAGAGATATCAGTTTCCAGTTCCTCACCCTCCACTCCAAACCCGCGATACCACCTCATGGACCAGCCGACCGACAAACGCCTCTGGCGGATCCGACAACCGATCATTGCCTCGTTTCTGCCGGCCTTTGGTGTCCTGGTCGCCATTTTTCTCTTTTCCCTGCAATGGATGCACTCCGAGCAGGAACAGAATTTCAGCAACCATTTCCGGCAACAGATCACCAGCCTTCAGGCGTTGATCACCGAGGAAAGCCAGCGCGCCATGGAGGGACAACTCCTGGGACTGGCCCTGGATCAAACCCTGACCGAACGGTTCCAGGCCCGGGACCGGGCGGGACTCCTCGCCGAAATCAAACCGCTTTTTGACCATCTGAAACAGGAACAGGGCATCTCCCACCTCTATTTCCATACTCTGGAAGGAGACGTCTTCCTGCGTGTCCACCGCCCGGAACAACACGGAGACCGGATCGAACGGACCACGCTGCGCACCGCCCGCACCACCGACCAGACCAGCCACGGTTTCGAACTCGGACGCTCGGGAGGACTGATCCTGCGGGTGGTGGTGCCCTGGAAGGTGCGTGGCCAGACAATCGGCTATCTGGAAATGGGCAAGGACATGCCCGCGTTGATGGAGAGAATCCACACCACCTTGCAGGTCGATCTGCACCTGTTCCTGGAAAAACAGTTCCTGGATGCCCGACAATGGCGCGCGCGCGTCGATCCGCCGGAACCGGTCGAGGCATGGGAGCAGTTTGAACATCTGGTCCATGCGGGCGGCACCGGCAACATTCCCACGGCACAACAGGTCAAACAGTTGGAGAAGCCGGGCAGGCTCAACGGCATCTTTCCCCATGCCCACCCGGAGACAAACGGGGTGGACCATACCCATTATTTCATGATGCCGATCCACGATGTCGAGGCCAGAGCCGTGGGCAAACTGGTGGTGGTGTTCGAAGACCAGCCGCTGGAAAAAATCACCAGCGCCCACAAAAGTCGCGTCATCCTGGCCATCAGCCTGAGCGCGATCTTTCTGGGCTGGGTCTTTCACCGCCTGCTGTTGCGGGTGGAAGGCAATCTGCGCGCAGCCACCGCCGGACTGCGCCATGGAGAGCAGCGCAACCGGGCCATTCTCGATACCGCCCTGGATGCCATCATCTCCATCGATACCACAGGACGCATCCTCGAATTCAACAAGGCCGCCGAACGGATCTTCGGCTTCCGCAAACAGGATGTGCTGGGCACGGATATCAGCGAAACCATCATTCCTCCGGAGATGCGCGCCGCCCATCGCCAGGGACTGGCCCGCTATCTGGCCACCGGAGAAAAACGGGTCATCAATCAACATATCGAACTCGACGCCATGCACGCCAACGGGGTCCGCATTCCCACGGAAATGGCCATCACCGTGATTCCCGGCGAGAATTTCACCTTTTTCACCGCCTTCCTGCGCGACATCTCCGAACGCAAACAGATGCTCGCCTCGCTCAACGACGCCATCGCCGCCGCCGAGGCGAGCAATCAGCAACTGCGTCAGGAGGTGATCCGCCACGAGTTGACCCTGGCCCGCCTGCAAGCGAGCGAAGAGCGGTTCCGTTCGGTCACCCTGTCGATCCGCGACGCGATCATCGCCACAGACCACGAACAGACCATCATCTTCTGGAACAAAGGGGCCGAGGTGCTGTTCGGCTACACGCGCGAAGAGATTCTGGGAAAGAAATTGACGCCGCTGATTCCGGAGCGTCATGTCGCAGCCCACCGGCGCGGCTTCCAACGGTTCCTGGAACGGGGCGAAGCGCCCCTGATCGGCCAAACCACGGAGTTGACCGGTCTGCGCAAGAATGGCCAGGAATTTCCCCTGGAAATGTCGTTGAGCACCTGGACCCATGGGGATGGCGCCCGTTTCTTTTCCGCCGTGATCCGCGACAGCACCGAACGCAAACACACCGAAGAGATGCTGCTCGCCGCCAAGGAGAGCGCCGAGGCCGCCAATCGGGCCAAAAGCCTCTTCCTGGCCAACATGAGCCACGAAATCCGCACCCCGATGAACACCATCATCGGCATGGGCTATCTGCTGTCGCAAACGCCGCTCACGCCGGGTCAGTTCTCCCGGATGCGCAAAATCCAGTCCGCCGCCGAAACCCTGTTGGGGATCATCAACGATATCCTCGACTTCTCGAAAATCGAAGCCGGACGCATGGAGCTGGAACACCATCCGTTCCTGCTGGGCGAGGTGATGGAAAAGGTGGCAGGCATGGTGGCGATGCGCGCCGAGGAAAAAGGTCTGGAAATCCTCTTCGCGCTCAGCCCGGATCTGCCCCGCGCCCTGATCGGCGACGCCTTGCGTCTGGAACAGATCCTGATCAACCTCGGGACCAACGCGGTGAAATTCACCCACTCCGGAGAGATCGTCTTTCGGGTCGAAGCCCTGGAAACCACCGAGCAAATGGTCAAGATGCGTTTCTCGGTGCAAGACAGCGGCATCGGCCTCTCCACGGAGCAGATCGCTGGTCTGTTCCGCCCCTTTGTGCAGGCCGACTCCTCCACCACCCGTCATTACGGAGGAACCGGGTTGGGTCTGGCGATCTGCAAAAGCCTGGTGGATCAGATGAAAGGGGCTTTCTCGGTCATCAGCGCCCCTGGCGCCGGCAGCGAATTCGCCTTCACCGTACCGTTGGAACGCCAACCGCCGGATCACCATGCCACGCCAACCACCCTGCCTGCGGACGAGCCTTGTCCGTTACGGATCCTGGTGGTGGATGACAACGAAAGCGCCCGGCAGATTCTGAGCGAAATGGCCCGCGCGCTGGAGTGCAACGTCATGGTGGTGGCCTCGGGCAGCGCCGCGCTTCGGGAGATGGAACGGGTGGCCGCCGCCGGAGAACGTCCCTATGATGTGGTGCTGCTCGACTGGCAGATGCCGGAGATGAATGGCCTGGAAACCGCCCGGCAGATCCGGGCCAATGTGGCCATGCACTCGACCCTGGTGATCATGGTGACCGCCTTCGGTCGCCAGGAGGTGATGAAAGAGGCCAAGGATGTGGGGATCAACGGCTTCATGCTCAAGCCGGTCACCCCCTCTTTGCTGCTCAACACCATCCAGGAGGCCATGGGCAAGCCCCTGCCTCCCAGCGAAGACCACCCGCTTCAGGGACGGAGCGAAAAGGCGCCGGATCAACTCCGGGGCGCGCGCATTCTGGTGGTCGAAGATCACGAAATCAACTGGCAGGTGGCCGAAGGGATCCTCTCCCGCGCCGGCGTGCGCGCCGAACATGCCAGCAACGGACTGGAGGCCCTGGAACGCCTGACAGAGCAACCCGATGCGTTCGATGCGGTGCTGATGGATCTCCAGATGCCGGTCATGGATGGCTACGAAGCCACCCGCCGCCTGCGGGTTCTGTTCGATGCCGAACGGCTGCCGATCATCGCCATGACCGCCAACGCCCTGAAAAGCGAAAAAGATCACTGTCTGGCCCTGGGCATGAACGACTATCTGACCAAACCGGTTCACGTCAGCCAGTTGTATGCCGTACTTGCGGCCCATCTGTCGGAACGGCACGTCAAAAGAATGGTCGAAATCGCTCCGCCCCCGACCGCAGGCCCGCTCGCCCCCTTTCCGGAGGTGGCCGGGATCGACACCCGCACCGCCATGGAGCGGCTGGGAGGAGACGGGGCCATGCTGGCCCGGCTGGCGCGACAATTCGTGCACCTGCACCGCGCAACCGGCACCAGAGTGGCGGAACGACTCGTGGCCCAGGATCTGGAAGGCGCGCGCACACTGCTCCACGGCATCAAGGGGGTGGCGGGCAATCTGGCGGCCCACGGGGTCGCCGCCTGGGCGGCCCGCTTGGAGGATCTGGCCAAACAGGGCGATGTGGATGGCTGCTGGGAGGGACTGGGCACGTTGAACGCCGAAATCGATGCCCTGGTCCAGGCCATCGAGGCCATGGAACCGCCCGAAGCCCTCCCCCGAAGAGAGCCTGGAACAGCGCCTTTGGCCACCTTCCCCGCCGAGGCGTTGCAACAGGTGCGACAACTGCTCATCGACGGGGATTTCCAGGCCAGGGAAGCCTTCGCGACCATCCGCGCTGCGTTGCTCCCCTGGCTGCCTCCGGAACGGCTGGCCCGCATCGAACGCCATCTGGAGCTGCTCCAGTTCGAAGCCGCCGCCGATCTTCTGTCCGGCATCGACGACGAGGAGGGCTGACCCCATGTCCCTGCTGCTTCTCTCCGGCTGCGTTGTCCTGCTGACCGGATTCATCGGATGGGGAATCCGGCGTCATGGGCGCATCCTGGATGCCTTGCGCGCCAGCGAAGCCGGACATCGGCTGATTTCGGAACGCATGAAACAGGAACGGGATTTCGTGCACGAACTGATCAATGCCCTGCCGGGCGCCTTCTATCTGATCGCGCCCGATGGACGATTCCGCCTGTGGAACCAACAACTGGAGCACCTCACCGGTCTGACCCACGAAGAGATGAGCCATGCGACGCCAGGGGATTTCTTTCAGGGGCAGGAGCGCACCCACATCCAGGAACGGGTGGCGCAGGTCTTCGAAGAGGGCAACGCCACCGCCGAAGCCAGCATCGTCTCCAAAACCGGAACCGCCACCCCGCACTATTTCGTGGGCCACCGGATCGAACTGAGTGGCCAGCCGCATCTGGTCGGCATGGGACTGAACATCTCGGAACGACGCGCCATGGAACAGGCGCTGCGCGAATCCAGGGATGCGGCGGAAAGCGCCAGTCTGGCCAAAAGCCTGTTCCTGGCCAATGTGAGCCATGAACTGCGCACGCCGATGAACACCATCATCGGCATGGGCTATCTGCTCAACCAGGGGGAACTCTCTCCGGAGCAACGGCTGCGCATTGGCCAGATCCGTCTGGCCGCCGACACGCTGCTGGGGATCATTCGCGATATTCTCGACTACTCCAAGATCGAATCCGGCAAAATGGAACTGGAGCGACGCCCGTTCCGCCTGGAAGAGGTGCTGGAACGGGTGATGGGGCCGGTCACCACCAAGGCCAGAGAAAAAGGGCTGCATCTTCAATGGATGACGCCCGCGACCCTGCCACGCTTCCTGATCGGGGATGCGCTGCGGCTGGAACAGATCCTGCTCAATCTGGGCAGCAATGCCATCAAGTTCACCGAACACGGCACGATCCAGGTGCAGATCCAGGAACTCTCCCGTACCGACGCGCAGATCCAACTGCAATTCACGGTCGCCGACAGCGGCATCGGCATGAGCGCCGAACAGATCGCCGTCCTTTTCAAACCCTTTGTCCAGGCCGATCCCAGCACCACCCGCAGCCACGGAGGCACGGGACTGGGACTGGCCCTGTGCAAGAGTCTCGTGGAAATGATGGCGGGAACCTTGCAAGTCACCAGTCAACCCGGTGCAGGCAGCACGTTCGCATTCACCCTGACCTTTCCCTGGTCGCACGAGGCAAACGACGCGCTCACCCCCCCGCGCCACCAGGCCCCACACCATGAATTGCCCCCCGGCGCACGCATCCTGGTGGTGGAAGATCACGAACTCAACTGGCAGGTGCTCAAGGCGATTCTCAAGCGCCATGGTCTGGAGGTCGAACGGGCGGTGCACGGTCAACAGGCGATCGAGCGGCTGGTGGGCAACACCGATGGCGTGGATTGCGTCCTGATGGATCTCCAGATGCCGGTCATGGATGGCTACGAAGCCACCCGGCAACTGCGACGCCACTTTCCGAAAGAGCGATTGCCGATCATCGCCTTGACCGCCAACGCCCTGATCAGCGAAAAAGAGCGTTGCCTGGAGCTGGGCATGAACGATTATCTGACCAAACCGGTCCATGTCCCACGCCTCCTTGCTGTTCTGTCCCGGTATCTTGCCGCACCCACCCCAGAGACCCAGACCCGGAACCAACCGGAGGAGAACGGGAGATGATCCAAGAGTCCACACAACCCACGATTCTGGTCGTGGATGACGAACCGACCAATATCGAAGTGCTCGCCCGACTGCTGCAACCCGACCATCGCATCCTCTTCACCACGGACCCGGGTCGGGTGCCGGCTTTGGCCGAACAGAAAGAACCGGACCTGATTCTGCTGGACGTGATCATGCCCGGCATGGATGGATATGAAGTGTGTCGCCGTCTGAAAAGCGCGCCACAGACGCGGGATATCCCGGTGATCTTTGTGACCGCCATGAGCGAAGAGCAGTTCGAGGCCATCGGCTTTGATGTGGGCGGCGTGGATTATGTCACCAAGCCGGTCAAACCCTTCCTGCTGCGCGCCCGGGTCCGCACCCACATCGATCTCAAGCGCAAAAACGATCTGCTCAAGCGTCTGGCCTCCATCGATGGTCTGACCGGCATTCCCAACCGCCGCACCCTGGACGAATTCCTGCGCCAGGAGTGGCATCGGGGCCTGCGCCACGAGACACGCCTGTCCGCGATGCTGATCGATGTGGATTATTTCAAGAAATTCAACGATCATCACGGACATCAGGCCGGGGATCGCTGCCTGCGTCAAATCGCGGACGTGCTGACCCGCGCGCTGGAGAGAAAAACCGATCTGGTGGCCCGCTACGGCGGCGAGGAGTTTGCCTGCGTGTTGCCCGAAACCCCTTTGCAGGGGGCGATCCATACCGCACAAAAGATCCAGCAGGGTGTGGCCGCCCTGGCCATTCCCCATCCCCGCTCGGAGGTGGCCGGAATCGTCACCTTGAGCATGGGCGTGGTGTCGATCACCCCGCAACGGGGCGTGGAACCGGAAGAGATTCTGTGTGCGGCGGACCGGTTGCTCTACACCGCCAAACAAGAGGGACGCAACCGGATCGAATTCGCCCCGCATACGTCCAACCTGTGCGCCTCCGCCCCTGCGGCAACGTGATTCATCCCTCCTCCCCGGCCAGCGCGCGCACCCGGCGATGATCGATCTTGCCCGGCCCCAGCAGCGGCAGTGAGGCGACACTCCGGATCGCTCCGGGGATGAACAGACCGGCCACCCCATCCCGTCGCGCCACGGCCATCAACGCCTCGCGCTCGGGTGCCGGATGTTCGGTGACCAGCACGATCCGCTCTCCCTTGCGGGCATCGGGCAGCGCCACCGCCGCATGGCGATGGTCCGGCCAGACCGCATCGGCCAGCGCCTCCACTGCCGCCAGCGAGACCATCTCGCCACCGATCTTGGCAAAACGCTTCAACCGTCCGATGATTCTGACAAACCCTTCGCCGTCCGCCGTCACCACATCGCCGATCTCGTGCCAGCCATCGCCCACCCCCCCGGCTGCGACCGGCACCACCCGGCCATCCCCCTGGGGCGGAATGTAGCCCAGCATGAGGTTGGGACCAGAGACCACGATTCTTCCCCCCTCGCTCACCCCTTCCACCGCTTCCAACCGCAGACGCATGCCGGCCAACGGTCGTCCGACACTCTCCGGACCATGAAGCAGCGGCGTATCGACCGCCACCACCGGACCGCATTCGGTGGTACCATAGCCCTGGAAAATCGCCACGCCAAACTTTTCCAGCCACAACTGTCGGGTGCGCTCCCGCAGCGGCTCTCCCCCGGCAAAGACCAGTCGCAACGAACGAAAATCCGTCGGATGGGCCGCCCGTCCATAGCCTGCCAGAAAGGTATCCGTGCCGACCAGCAGGGTGGGACGCAGCCGATGGGCCAACTCGGCAATGGCCCGATAATCCAACGGAGAAGGATGCAGAAACACCCGCACCCCGGAGAGCATCGGCGCCAGCGCGGCCACGGTGAGTCCAAAGGCGTGAAACAGCGGCAGCACATCGAGCATCACATCCCGGCCCGGTTCGGAGAGCAGCCCCACCCGCAGTTGAACCTGACGGATATTGGCCAGCAGACCGGCATGGGAAAGCGCCACCCCCTTGGGTTCCCCTTCGGTGCCCGAAGTGAAAAGAATCACCGCCTCGGACTCCGGCGCGACCGCCAGCCCCTCGGGCCGGAACGAACCCAGCCAGGCGGCCAGCAGGGTGGCCGGACGGCGCGCCTCGGGGAGCAGATCCTCCAGATGCAACACCGTCTGCTCCTGATCCAGCGCCGCGATCATCGCGCCGAGATTGGCCTTGTCCACAAAACGACGGGCGGTGAGAACGGTGCGGATCCGGGCCGTGCGGCAGGACGACACCACCGCTGCGGCCCCGGCGGTGAAGTTGAGCATGGCCGGCACCCGACCTGTGGCCCACAAAGCAAACAGCACCACCAGCGCACCCGCCGTGGTCGGCAGCAGCACCCCGACCCGTTCTCCGGGCTGTGTCCGTTTTTTCAACACCGCGCCCAAGATCGATGCCTTGGTCACCCATTGACCATAGGTGAGGCGCGTCCCCGAGGAGTCGGCCACCATCGGGGTGGCGCGTCCCTGTTCGGCCACGATCCGCCGGGCCGCCTCCCACAGGGTGGCGGGTTGCCCATGGGCCTGGACGCCGGCCTCTTCGAGCAGAGCGCTCATGGCCAGTTCGGCGGCGCGCGAACGCTCCAGCCCCGGCACCACGGCCAGGGGGCGGGGCACAAAGATCGTCAGACCGGGACGCAGACGCCGCCCCACCCGCCACCAGGCGGTGTTGTGCAGCCAGATCGGCACCACCGGCACATCGGCCATCTCCGGCAGACGGGCGATACCCGGCATGACCCGCCCCACTCCGCCATCGCCAAAACCGCCGCCCGAGGCGAACAGCGCCACCTGCCCCCCCTGTTTCAGGTGCCGCACCAATGGTTTGAGCGCCGTGGGATCCAGGGGATCCAGAGGCGTGAAGCGCAGCCAGTCGCACCAGCGCCGCAGCCAGGCCGGAGGCAGTTCCGTTGGATGGAGCGCAAACAGGGTGCCATCCGGCAGAAAGGGGGCCAGCCAGAGCCAGTCCCAGGGATGGTCATGATTGGCCACGGCCAGCCAGCCGGCAGAGGGGGCTTGCAGCCAGTCCGCTCCCTCAACCCGCAGCCAGCGGGTGATTCCCCAGGTCGTGATCCTTTTGCGCCAGTTGCTCATGTCGTTTCCTCCTCTTTTTTTTCGCTTGATTTGCGACCAAACCACCCTGCAAGTCAAGCAGGAAACGCCATCCGCACGAACCCTCCCTGGCGCAACCATTGAAAGAAAAGAAGGGGTCTGGGGGATTCCTCCCCCAGGGTTTTGACT
>JADFWP010000070.1 GCA_015234115.1 Magnetococcales bacterium | reverse complement strand
CAAAACATTTTTATAAAATTTTTATTTTTAAAGGCAAAGTCAAAACCCTGGGGGAGGAATCCCCCAGACCCGCTCTTTTCTTTCCATGGTTGATTCTTTCGCCTTGCGCAGAACTGGAAAATTTTTTAATGTAAATTCTTTTCGGAACAATCACTCTATAATAGCATCGAGGTCTGGCCATGAAAATCGCTT
The DNA here is from genome assembly GCA_015234115.1 of Magnetococcales bacterium. Lineage (GTDB taxonomy): Bacteria > Pseudomonadota > Magnetococcia > Magnetococcales > Magnetaquicoccaceae > Magnetaquiglobus. The sequence goes on along the minus strand of JADFWP010000070.1, from coordinate 13,166 downwards.
CCGTCCCCTCCCGTTTGCACACTCTCGCGCTGGCCGCTGTCGTGGCTGCGACCTGCACCGTCATCACGCCGGCTCCGGCCCAGGCCGATGGTGGCGTGACCGCGATCGCGCTTGCCTCCGGTTTTGCCGGCATGATCTTCGGCTCGGCCCTGGAAAATATCGATCACAACTCGAAAGTGGTCCATGCCGCCCCGGCGCCGACGGCTGCCGCCGCCCCGGTCACCATGGCCTATGTCGCGCCGATCAAGGTCACCTATGTCGCTCCGGTCGTCTACACCGCACTGCCCGTGGTCTATGCCGCCCCGGCTTTCGTGACCTATACCCCAGGTGTGGTGGTCAAATAATCGTCACCTGCCGGTCGTGACCATTTTGGGGCACGAACCGGTCATGGTGTCATTATTGAAAGAAAAGAAGGGGTCTGGGGAATTCTTTCCCCAGGGTTTTGACTTTAAACAAAAAATCTTTAAAATGTTTTGCTTTTAAAGTCAAAACCCTGGGGGATGAATCCCCCAGACCCCCTCTTTCTTTTCAATGATCACGTTGGACGCAAACCGGTGAAAAAGGCGCCGACCGCCTCGGCCCCATCCCGCAGATGAATCTCCAAAGCCGCGGTTCCCACCACGGCGATTTCGGCCCGATGGGTCAGGGATTGCACATCTTCCGGGGTTCTGACCCCGAAACCGACCGCCAAGGGGGTGGAAGTGGCCTGACGACAACGGGCCAGAAACCCATCCAAAGCCGCATTGAAATCGGTGCGGGTGCCGGTCACCCCCTTGCGCGCCACACAATAACAAAATCCTCGCGCCTGCTGACCGATGAAACCCAAACGCTCATCCGTGGAGGTGGGCGTGAACAGCTGAATCCAGTCGAGCCCCTGCCGGGCGCGACAGGCCGCCATGGGCACCTGGGCCTCCTGGGGCGGCCAGTCCGGCACGATCAACCCCCGCACCCCCATGGCCGCAGCCCGTTCGATGAACCGCTCCACTCCGTGAGCCACCAGAATGTTGCTGTAGGTCATGAGCAGAAACGCCACCTCCGGATGACGCCGGATGGTCTCCTCCGCGAAAGCCAATCCCTGGGCCACGCGAAACCCCCGATCCAGGGCCGACTGGTTGGCCTGAGCAATGACCGGACCATCGGCAATCGGTTCGGAAAAGGGGATCTGGAGTTCCATCAACTCGACCCCGGCTGCGGCCATGGCATCGATGGCGCGGCGGTTCTCCTCCAGGGAGGGGTATCCCAGCACCAGATGGGACATCAGCAGAATCGGGGATTGACCCGCCGCGACCCGTTGGGCGAGTCGTTGCCGAATGAAAGGTTCCAGGGGGGGGATCGGGGACATGCGGTCGTCACTCCTGGTCGAGTTGGGCATAACGGGCAGCCTTGGCACGGATGAAACGACGCCAACCCGGATCATCGAAGGCATCGGCAATGGTGAAGATATCCTTGTCGCCCCGGCCAGAGAGATTGATGATCACCACCGCCTCTTCCGGCAGATTGGGCAACTCCCGAAGGGCGCAAGCCACGGCGTGGCTCGATTCGAGCGCCGGGATCAACCCTTCGGTCCGCATCAACTCTTGCAGGGCGGCGACCACCTCGCCATCGGTGGCAGCCGCGAAGCGGACCCGCCCGGTGGTATAAAGATGAGCCAGAATCGGCGACACCCCGACATAATCGAGTCCGGCTGCCACGGAATGGGTATCCCGCATCTGGCCATCGTCGTCTTGCAGAAAATAGGTCTTGTATCCCTGGGCCACGCCGATGGTGCCACTGCCCGACGCCAGACGGGCAGCATGGCGACCGGTGGCGATCCCATCGCCTCCGGCCTCGACCCCGACCAGGGTCACTTCGGGATGGTCGAGAAACCCCTGGAAGATCCCCATGGCATTGGAGCCACCGCCAACGCAGGCATAGACATGGGTGGGCAGCGCGCCTTCGGCGGCAAGGATCTGGGTTTTGGCCTCCGAGCCGATGATCGACTGAAACCAGGAGACCATGGCCGGAAAAGGATGCGCGCCGCAGGCCGTGCCGAGCAGATAGTGGGTATCGTCCATGCTGCCAACCCAGTCCCGCAACGCCTCGTTGACCGCATCCTTGAGGGTTCTGGAGCCGGACGTGACCGGCACCACGGTGGCGCCGAGCCGTTCCATCCAGAAAACATTGGCGCGTTGCCGTTCCACATCTTCGGCGCCCATGTAGATCACGCATTCAAAGCCCATGCGCGCCGCCATGGTGGCGGTGGCCATGCCATGCTGACCCGCTCCGGTTTCGGCGATGACCCGCTGTTTGCCCATCCGTTTCATCAACAGTCCCTGGCCCATGACGTTGTTGGCCTTGTGGGCGCCGGTCTGGTTGAGGTCTTCGCGTTTGATGTAGATGCGGCGCTGGTAACGCTTGGAGAGATTTTCCGCAAAGGTCAGGGGAGTGGGCCGTCCGGAGTAGTTTTCCATGAGGCGGACGTAGCCATTCCAGAACTCCGGATCCGCCCGCGCCGCTTCGTAGGCCGTGGTCAGGCGTTGAAAGGTTTCGTGGAGAATTTCCGGGATGAAGGCCCCGCCGAACTCGCCAAAATAGCCGTTTTTCATGCATTGCTCCCAGGTGACAGATCCCAACGGAGGCGTTATCATACCGCTTTGCCGATGGACACGAAAGCATTCCAGACCAATCTATTGAAAGAAAAGAGAGGGTCTGGGAGATTCTTCCCCCAGACCCTCTCTTTTCTTTCAATCGTTGCAAAGATGAAATCCTGGACCGATGGCGCCATCCTCCCTTTGCTGGACGAACAGCTCACCCTGCGCATTCTGCCCGCAGGGATCGCCCGCGTGCAGCGGGTGGACAACCTGCTGCTCGCCCCTGCCCCGCTGACACCCCAAAGTCTGGCCAACGCCCTGGAACGCTGGTATCGCCTGCAAGCCCACCGTCATCTCACCATGCGTCTGCGCCACTGGTCAGAACAGATGGGCGTCACGGTCTCCAGAGTGACCATTCGCGGTCAGACCACCCGCTGGGGAAGCTGCTCCAGCCGTGGATCCATCAACCTCAACTGGCAGTTGATGCTCCTGCCTGGCCGTCTGGTCGATTATGTCCTGGTCCACGAACTGTGCCACCGCCTGGAAATGAACCACTCCCCGGCCTTCTGGATGCGGGTGGGCGCGGTGCTGCCGGAATACGAACGGTTGAAAACGGAACTGAAAAAATTCCGGATTGGATGATCCCTCCCGTCATGCCCCAGGCGCATGCCGGATCATCGGAACAGATCCGCAAGCGACTCGGCCTCAAACAGCGCATCGGTCCAGCCGGTCAACACCTCCAGCTCCGCGTTGCGCACCCGAACCTGAATCGACTCCGGAACCGTGCCAAAACGCTTGCGGAGCAGATGCAACAACGTTTCAGCCGTGCCTTCCCTGAGTCCCTGCTGACGTCCCTGCTGAAGACCCTGCTGAAGACCCTGCTCGATTCCCTCCTGATGCCCTTCCCGTTTGCCATCCAGCCGACCGGCGCCATAAGTGGAAAGCACCCAACTGGCCTGATCGCGCAAATCCTCTTTGTATGCCTCGTAGGCGCGACGCTCCTGTTCCGGCAGTTGCAGGATGTTCAACTGCTCCCTGGCCCGAACCAACCCACGGGCGGTGAAATCGTCACGAATCTCCTCGTTCTTTAAAAAATAGATCCACTCGTCCAATGTGTCGCGGGCGATATCGTCGAAACGGTTGACCTTGATCAGATAGTATTCGGGAAAAATCGCCGCGATACTGTCTCGATGGAACATCTCTTTCTGGTTGTCGCTCAGGCCCAACTCGTCATGGGTGTGCAATCCCCGGAAGACGGTCGAGCCGTGATAAATATAATCACTGCCCTGCCCAAGATCGAAATAGAGAATACTGACGGAAATAATTTTCAAGATATCACGGTAGGGTTGTCCCTCCCCCATATGCTCGACCAGTGCCTTCGCGCTTCCAAAAAGCAGGCGTTGCAGATAGTCCAACTCCCGTTCGTATTGCAACTCCACCAGGATGATCTCATCCCGCTGGTTCCTGACCTTCAAATCCACCCGGTTGAACTTGTCGTGCCGATGCGCCTGATTGCTTTCGCTCTCCAGAATTTCCTGAATGCGCACCTCTTCCTGGAAGAGTTCACTCAGAAAACCTTCCAGGATGTCAAAGTTGGCCTTGCTGCGCAACAGACGTTTCAAGGCCCAATCAAAGCTGATCAACTGGCGACGTTTGGACATCTTGTTTTCCTGGTTGGCACACAAGAAAGGAGGAATTCCGCAGAAAACGGGTTGACCAGAATCTCAGTATAATCACCCCCCAAAACCCTGTCCACGGCAATCCACAGACCGCCCCTTTTGCGCGTCCGACTTTTTGGGCAGAATGGCGCCATGGACGATCTGCTCTTTCTGGCCCACCGCATTCCCTATCCTCCGCGCAAGGGGGACAAGATTCGCTCGTATCATCTGCTGCGGGCGTTGACCGCCCGTTATCGCGTCCACCTGGGGGCATTCGTGGACGACGCCGAGGATCTGCAACACGCAACCACCGTGGCCAACCTGTGCGCCGGAGAGACCCGCCTGGTGCGTCTCGACCCGTGGCGCGCCAAAATCCGGGCCTTGCGGGGATTGTGGCGCAACGAGGCATTGACCCTGCCCTATTACGACCATCCGGAGATGCGCTCCTGGGTGCGACAGCTCCTGACCCGTCATCCGATCCGTCGGGTGGTGGTCTATTCGGCGGCTCCGGCCTGTTTTCTGGAAAACATCGCTCCCGGCATCCGCCGGGTGATCGACTTCGTGGATGTGGACTCGGCCAAATGGGGCGAATACGCCACGAAACGCACCGGACTGGCCCGCTGGATCTATCGCCGCGAGGCGCGCACCCTGCTGGCCGCCGAACGCCGGATCGCGGCCACCTGGGATGCCGCTTTCTTCGTCAGCCAACCCGAGGCCGAACTGTTCCGGCAATCGGCTCCGGAATGCGCGGCCAGGGTCGATTATTGGGAAAATGGCGTGGATCTGGCCTATTTTTCACCCGATCTGCCCCATGCCAACCCCTATGCCCCGGAGGCGCTGCCTCTGGTCTTTACCGGCGCCATGGACTATTGGCCCAATGTCGATGCGGTCCTGTGGTTTGCGGAAACGGTCTTTCCCCGGCTGCACGCCAGGATTCCGGCTGCCCGGTTCGTGATCGTGGGCGGCAGGCCAACCCCGGAGGTGATGAAATTGCAGACGCTGCCCGGCATCGTCGTCACCGGCAACGTGCCGGATGTCCGCCCCTGGATCTTCTGGGCCAAGGCCGCGGTCGCACCCTTGCGGATCGCGCGCGGCATCCAGAACAAGGTGCTGGAGGCCATGGCCCTGGAACGCCCGGTGCTGGCCACCACCAAAGCCATGGAAGGCATCCGCCACGATGCCCGGTTGACCCGCTGGGTGGCCGATACCCCGGATGAACTGTTCACCAAGGCCCTGGCCCTGCTCCAGGGCGCGGACGAAGATGGCACACAACCGGCCTGCGGTCCTTTCGGACGACAATGGATGCAGCGGCATTATCACTGGGAGAGCAATCTGCAACGCATTCTGGATCAGGTGGCCGGCTGAATGAACCGCCATCGCATCGCCCATCTGGTGTATCGCTTCGACATCGGCGGACTGGAAAGCGTGGTTGCCCGACTCATCGACCATCTGCCCCATGACCGGTTCGACCATGCGGTGATCAGCCTGACCGAAATCACCGACTTCCGCCACCGCATCCACCATCCCCGCGTCGCCTTTCACGCCCTGCACAAACGGGAAGGCCAGGATCCGGCGGTCTGGTGGCGACTCTGGAAATTTTTGAGAAGCTGGCGGCCCGATCTGGTGCACGCCTGCAATCTCGCCACCCTGGAAGGGGCGGTTCCGACCCGGCTGGCCGGAGTGAAACGGTTTGTCCACGCCGAACATGGCCGCGACACCCACGATCCGGATGGCACCAACCGCAAATATCTGCTGCTGCGTCGTCTGCTCACCCCCTGGGTGGATCGTTTTGTCCCCGTCTCCCGCGACCTGGCGCAGTGGATGGAGACGACGGTCCACATTCCCGCAGCCAAAATCCATCCGATTCTCAACGGCGTGGCTCTGCCCGCGCCCGGCCCGGCCCGACCCGCGCCCGATCCGGCCCGACCTTTTCTCATCGGCACCGTGGGCCGCCTGTGGCCGATCAAGGATCATGTCAACCTGATCCATGCGTTTCACGCATTGCGCCAGCGTCTGCCGGACCGGGCCATGCAGTTGATGATCGTCGGCGACGGGCCGGAACGCACCAGAGTCGAAACCCTGGCGGCCCGCCTCGACCTGACCGACGCGCTCCGGATCACCGGCTGGCAAAATGACATCACCCCCTTTTTGCAGCAGTTCGATCTGTTCGTGCTCCCCTCCAAGGCGGAAGGCACCCCGCTCACCATTCTGGAGGCCATGGCCATGGCCCTGCCGGTGGTAGCCACCCGGGTCGGCGGCGTGCCGGATCTGGTGGTGGCCGGAGCCACCGGACAACTCGTCCCGCCGGAAGATCCCCAGGCCCTGGCCGATGCCATGCTGGACTATCTTTTGCATCCAGCCAGACTCAACGCCCATGGAACGGCAGGACGCGCCAGAATCGCGACCGATTTCTCCATGACACATATGGTGGCACACTATCAGACCCTCTTCGAGAGTCTCTTGGTTACGAAAAATCAAGCTTCTTGACAATTCTCTTTTTGATTTTTACCGTTGAAATGGCTATCCTGAAGATCGTCCATTCACATCGGCACCGCTAACGACAGCATGGCACTGCCCGAACGGGCAGGAGAACGAAAACATGACCCACTCATCCGACGACTCCACGCAACGATCCGACGCGATGCCTTTGCATCCGGCACCGGATGCGCAGCCGACGATCGCCCATGCCGTCACGGGTCAACAGAACCGTCGTCATCTGCTCAAGGGGCTGCTCTCCGCAGGCGTGCCGATGATCCTCACCCTGAGCAGCGGCGCAGCCCTGGCCTCCGCCTCCACCCAATGCGATACCGCCACCGCGTCCTGTCTGGACTCCTTCAATGGACTCTGACGGATGAACAAAACCGCCTGGATGGTCCCTGCCTGGCCAGCCATGCTGTGGGAACGGTTTGAAGACTCTTTTTTTCTGTTCAATCCCCTCTCCGGGGAGACCCATGTTCTCAACGAACAGGCACGTCTGATCCTGGAACAACTCGGCACCCGTCCGGCAACCCTGGAGGAGATTCTCGCCCGACAGGCAAGCGTTTCCTCTGCCGGAACGGACCGGGAAGATCCGGCGCGTCCGTTTCGCGATCTGCTCTCAGAGCTGGACCGCCTGGGATTGATCGCTCCCGTGCCCCGATGAAAATCGGGGAGCTGTCAGCCATCGAACTGGACCAGCGCCTGCGCAGCGGCCTGATGTGGCGGGTGGGTCCATTCAACGTCAGGCTGCGGACCGCCATTCCCGAATTCATCGCCCCCTTTCATCGTCTCTACGCCCACCATCGCTGGCTGGCCCCCTCGGCCCCGGAGGTGATGCATTTTCATCCGACGCTCCATCCCGGAACCGGCCTGCGTCGCTGGTGGCGGCCCCAGGTGCGCTTCGAGCTGGATGGCCTCTCCCGCCAGGCCCCCTTTCCACGGGATCATGCCCTGCCGCTGTTCGAGTGGGGCTTCAACCATGGCATCGCCTCCCGCGCCCACCAATACCTGATGCTCCATGCGGCGGTGGTGGCGCGCGGCGCGCAGGCCCTGCTGCTGCCCGGCATACCCGGCTCGGGGAAAAGCACCCTGTGCGCGGCCCTGATGCTGCACGGATGGCGTCTGTTGTCCGACGAATTCGCCCTGATCGCGCCGGCAACCGGCCTGCTCCATCCCCTGCCCCGCCCGATCGCCCTGAAAAACGAAGCCATCGACATCATCGCCGCCCTGGATCCGGCGGCGCGGCTCGGTCCGGTCTTTCCCAAGACCCGCAAGGGTCGGGTCGCCCATCTGCAACCCACGGCGGCCAGCGTCGCGACCGAAGAGGAACCGGCCAGGCCGACCTGGGTGGTCTGTCCGAAATTCCTGCCCAAGGCCAAAGCCGAACTGACCCCGGTGCCCGGAGATTTCGCCTTTTTGCGTCTGTCGGGCAATGCCTTCAACTACGAAATGAAAGGAGCCTCGGGTTTCGCCACCGTGGCCCGGATGATTCGCAGTTGCCCGATCCAGGATCTGACCTTCGGGGATCTGACCGCAGCCGTCGCGCTGCTGGAGGCCTGGACCCGGGAGACGCCCCCGCCATGAGCGACCGCTCCCCCGGCACCGACTTTCTGACCGCCTGGCGCACGCCGGAGGCGTTTCTCTCCATGACGGTTGCCCAACAGGATCTGCTCTTGCGTGTCGCGCGTCAGCATTTCCTGCTGGCCGCCTTCGATGCCCGTCTGGAGCAGGCCGGTTGCCGGGAGGCGCTGCCAGTGCCGCTCCAGGCGATGCTGGAGGGAATCCGGGTGTTCGCGACCGAACGGGAACGGGCGATCCGCTGGGAAATCAATCGCATTCAGCGCGCCTTTCACGGCACCGGGCTGCCGGTGATCCTGCTCAAGGGGGCGGCCTACCATCTGCGCGCCCTGCCCATGGCCAAAGGCCGGATCACCAGGGATGTGGATCTGCTGCTGCCCGCAGCCGATCTGGCGTTGGCCGAACAATGTCTGCTGGCGCAGGACTGGAGCGCAGCCCTTTCCGACCCCTATGATCAGCACTATTATCGCCAATGGATGCACGAGATTCCCCCCTTGCGCCATCGCCGCCGCATGAGCGAACTGGATCTCCATCACGCCATTGTCCCGCGCACCTCCCGGCTGAAGACCGATGCCACCCGGCTGCTCCAGGCGATTGAACCCGTGGCAGGTTGCGTGGACGTATGGACCCTGTGCACGGAAGATCTGGTATTGCATGCGGTCGTCCATCTGTTTCATGACGGGGATTTCCAGGGATTGGGATTGCGTGATCTGCTGGATCTGGATGGCTTGTTCCAACATTTCGCCACGCAGGAGGATTTCTGGGCGCGTCTGCTGAATCGCGCGGCGGAATTGAATCTCTCCCGCCCCCTGGATCATGCCCTGCACGGTTGCGCCCGGATCGTCCGAACCCCGATTCCGCCGGAAATTCTGCGCGCGGCGCGCCAGGCCTCGCCGGCATCCCGGATGAGCCGTCGGATGCTGGGACATCTGATGGAGCGGGTCATCGCACCCCGTCATCCGGACGAATCCCATGTGGATCCCCTGACCGCGCTGGCACGCAGCGCGTTGTATCTGCGTTCCCACTGGCTGCGCATGCCACTGGGCCTGCTGATTCCTCATTTGGCCCGCAAATGGGCCAGGAGATGGCATTCCTGATGTGTGGCATTGCCGGCATTTGTGATCTGACCGCTGCCCGGCCCGTGGACGAGGCCCGCCTGACGCGCATGAATCAGGCCCAGCGCCATCGGGGACCGGATGGCGCGGGCGTATGGACGGCTCCGGGCGTGGGGCTGGCCCACCGTCGGCTGGCGATCATCGATCTGGAGGGGGGACGACAACCCCTGGGCAACGAAGACGGCTCGGTCTGGCTGGTCTTCAATGGCGAGATTTACAATTTCCAGGAGTTGCATCAGGAACTCCTCGGCCTGGGCCACCGCTTTGCCACCCGTTCCGACACCGAAGTGATTCTGCACGCCTGGGAATCCTGGGGCGCCGCCTGCGTCACCCGGTTGCGCGGCATGTTCGCCTTCGCGCTCTGGGACCAGAACCGCGACTGTCTGTTCCTGGCCCGCGACCGGCTGGGAATGAAGCCCTTGTATTACACCCTCCATCCGGATGGCTGGTTCGCCTTTGCCTCGGAGCTGGCGGGCATCACCGTGGAACGGGCTGCGCCGTGGCCGGTCTCCATGGAGGCCATGTCCTGTTATTTCGCCCTCGGCTATGTGCCGGATCCGCTGACCATTCATCCGGGCATCCACAAGCTGGCGCCGGGCCATCATCTGTCGTTGCGCAGAGGAGCGGCCACGCTGGCCGCACCGGTACGCTACTGGGATCCGGTGTTCGACGGTCACGGCGCGCCGGGTTCCTTTGCCGGGGCCGCCCATGAACTGCGGGAACGGTTGCAGGAATCGGTCCGCCTGCACATGATCGCGGATGTGCCGGTGGCCACCTTTCTCTCCGGCGGCATCGACTCTGCGGGGGTGTCCGCGCTCATGGCCCACATCGCCGCAACCCCGCCCGAGGCCTGCACCATCTCCTTTGACGATCCCGACCACGACGAAACGGTTTACGCCACCCAGGTTGCCGCGCGGCATGGTTTGCGTCATCATGTCAGCCGTGCCGATCCGGCCCGCTTCGATCTGTTGGACCAACTGGCCCGTCACTATGGCGAGCCGTTTGCCGATCCCTCCGCGCTGCCCACCTGGCTGGTCTGCGGTCTGGCCCGGCAGCAGGCCAAGGTGGTGCTCTCCGGGGATGGCGGGGATGAAAACCTCGCCGGATATTCCCGCTACCGTTTTCTCATGGCCGAGGAGCGGGTGCGCGCGCTGTTGCCCCACGGATTGCGTCGCATCCTGTTCGGCGTGCCGGGACGCTGGTATCCCAAGCTCGACCGGGCGCCCCGCTGGCTGCGGGCCAGATCCACGTTGCGTTCCCTGGGCCAGGAGTGGCTGGAGGCGGCCTTTCAATCGGTCGAGATTCTGCCGGAAGATCTGCGTTGCGCCCTGTTCACCCCGCAGGTGCAGCGGGAGTTGCAGGACTTCCGGCCCGTGACCATCTGGCGGCAATATGCCGAACAGGCGCCGGACCATCCGCTTTCGCGCCTGCAATATCTCGATCTCAAAGGATTCCTGGCCGGACGGGTGCTGGTCAAGGTGGATCGGGCGAGCATGGCTCATGGATTGGAGGTGCGGGCGCCCCTGCTGGATTACCCGTTAGTGGAGTGGTTGGCCACATTACCGCCGGAATGGAAATTGCATCGTGGGGTTGGCAAGCATCTGTTGAAAGAGGCCTTGCGGCCGCTCCTGCCGCCGGAAATCCTCTTCCGTCCCAAACAGGGCTTCAATCTTCCCCTGGCCGGGTGGTTGCGCGGACCTTTGGCCGGACGGCTCCGGGAACGGGTGCTGGGAGAGGCGTTGGCCGCCACCGGATGGTTCGAACCCAAAACGCTGCGGCGACTGGTGGAGCGTCATCTTTCCGGCGTCCAGGACTTTTCCGGTCCACTGTGGGCGCTGCTCATGTTCGAGTCCTTCCTGCGGCAACGCCAGGGATCGACGCCGGTTCAACCCGCGACCACTGCGGGATGATGCGTTTTTGGCCCAGGCGTCGCCTTTTGGCCACAAACTCATGATCCCGAAATGGTCGCGGTTTAATTGGTCAACACGCTGCACAGAGTGTATCATTCGTGAGAGAATCAATCACACCTAGAGGGGGGTGGATCGCTCAAACATGGATACCGTGGAACCCAACAATCCCATAGCCATTCCAATCACACCAAATGCCCGGATTCTGCGCGGACGCAGCCTGCTCTTTCCGATCATCGGTCTGCTGATCCTGACCGTACTGGTCACCATGGGGGTGGGTTATTTCATCAACTATCCCTTTCTCTACGAATCCCTGCACAACAAGGCCAAAATCGAAAACGAGGCCCGCGCAGCCGAAATCGGCTTTCTGGTCGATCACGAGGCAGGCGGTCTGATGCAACTGGCCCATGTGGTCTCCCGCGACGGCGAATTGCAGGAGGCGCTTGGCGTCCATGCCCAGGATTTCAACCGTCTGATGCGCAAGGTGCTCTTTCTGTCCGAGAACATCCGGGGGCTGGATCTGGTCGGCGTGGTCGATGTGACGGGCAAAACCCTGTTCAGTACCGAAGGGACGGATGAAGGTCTCTTTCCGGCCGAGGCCCTGCAAAAGGGACTCAAAGGGGGTGGCCATCTGCTCGCGGCCCCGGTCCAGACCCGCTGGTCGATTCTGGCCATGGCGCCGATCATGGTGCAAAGAAAAACCGTGGGCGTTCTGGTCCTGGGCCGCTGGATCCATCCGGATCTGGCCAAGCGATCCAGTTCCGAAGGGGTGACGAGCATGGCCATCGGCGGACCGGACGAGCTGTTGACCAGCACCCTGGACAGCGCCGCATGGCCCACGCCCGCTGCCGAACAGGTGCGCTCCTGCCTGAACGCCACCGCACCCACCACGCAACTGATGGATGGCTATCGGGGACTCTATTACGCGCCGCTGAAGATTCTGGACAATCCGTTTTGCGTGATCTTGCCGCTCGACATGAACTCCATCCGCGTGACCTTGCAGGATCACGGCATCCGGCTGGCCTGGTCGTCGTTGATCATCATCCTGATGATCATCATTCTCGGTTTGACCGTCCATTTCCTGATCCTCCAACCCCTGCATCGTCTGCGCAGCAAGGCGCTGATTCTGGTGGAGGTCTGCTCCAACGAAAAATTGCAGGTTCCCGCGCTCATCCATGTGGAGAAAGGCAACGAGATTCAGATTCTCGATCATGCCTTCGAGACCGCTTCCACCGCGATTTACTCGTACATCGGCGAGTTGCACCATCAAAAAGAGCGTTTCGAGGATATGGCCATTCGGGATCCGTTGACCGGATTGGGCAACCGTCGGCTCTTCACCCAGTTGGTGGAAAAATCCCTGGCGGTCTGTCACCGTTACAAACGGCGCATGGCGGTGATGTATCTGGATCTGGACCGGTTCAAGCCGATCAACGACACGCTGGGGCATGATGTCGGCGATCTGTTGCTCAAGGAGGTATCCGGTCGTCTGAAAACGGCGTTGCGGGAATCCGATGTGATGTTCCGGCTCGGCGGAGACGAATTTGCCGCGCTGCTGCCGGAATGCGCCGAAGGGGAGACCGCCCGCATATTGGGCGAACGGCTCATCCAGGAGGTCAAGCGGCCCTATTCGTTGAAAGGACACCATTGCGTCATCGGCGTGAGTGTGGGCATCGCGATCTATCCGGATCACGCGACCACGTTGGAAACCCTGCTCAAATATGCCGACGTGGCCCTGTACGCGGCCAAGGATGCCGGACGGGGGGTGTGCCGACTCTACGAGGATCTGCCGGTTGCGAAAAACCATTGAAAAAAAAGAGAGGGCCTGGGGGATTCTTCCCCCAGGGTTTTGACTTTAAACAA
>JADFWP010000006.1 GCA_015234115.1 Magnetococcales bacterium | reverse complement strand
AAAAGCTCTGCTCGCTGAGACCGTGCTCCAGCAGGTATGCCCGTACCGTGCCTCCAGCACGTTCGCACGCCTCAATGTGCCCCAACCAAAACGCCCGCCCGTGACGGGTTCTCCGCAGTATCTTTTCCACCCTGTCGTCCTCCTGAAAAAATTTGAAGTAGAGGACGATGGTGCATCATTCAGTCGAAGCCGGGAACCCTGGGGAGAAATGGACGCTTACTCGTGAACAGCTATCTGACGCGATGGCGCATCGAGGAGGCGATCCGCTTCATCAAGCAGAGCTACCGTTTGGAGGATATCCGAGTACTGACCTATGGGCGACTACGCAACATGGTCGTTTTGGTCAATGCGGTGGCCTTTTTTACCACGGTGATCTTGGGAACCAGGCTCAAATTGGACATCCTGGCCACGCATCTCATGAAGGCAGCCAAACGGGTGTTCGGCATCCCGGATTTTCGATTCTACGCTCTGGCGGATGGTATCCGGGAAATCTGTGCCCGACATCCAAAGCGTGGACCGGTCTCGGCAGCGTCAGAGAGCAGTCAGATGGCCTTCGATTTTGGGTGAAAATTTTTGGGGAAAGTCCTGGTCTGACTGACGGGGAGAAATGGACGCATACACACGATCACGCCCGTGCGACGGCGATGACGCGGACACAACCGGTTTCTGGTCAGTGGGGCCGTTCGATTCGCGCAGGCGATGAGCCTTCATGCGAAGGCTGCATGCTCTTTGGGAGGAGGAGATTTGTGCGGTAGTGAGGCATCACAAGTTGCGTTCGGTGTTTTTTGCACCAGACAAGGAGAGCGCGTCGATGTCCGCCGCGCTTCGTCCCTGGGGATGGCGCTTCCGTTCCAAAAACCGCCGGATGATCAGAATGTGGTGCTGGCACACTGGGTGGAGCGGATGGTCAGCGCGGTACAATACCTTTCAGTCTGTTGCCCTCCGCTCAACACACCAACCGGTCCCGTCCCGCCGCCTTGGCCTGATACAACCGGTCGTCAGCCGCTTTCACCAGGGATGCGGGGGTGAGGTCACGGGAGGGGATCATACTCACACCGCCCATGCTGATGGTGACATGATCGGCCACTTTTGAATAGTGGTGGGGCAAACCAAGTGCATGGATGGTCTCACGCAGCTTGTTGCCAACCACGATCAAGCCATCCAGATTGGTGTCAGGCAACACGCACACAAACTCCTCGCCTCCATAACGGGCCAGCAGATCCACGCTCCTGGGCATGGCGTCTGCCAGGGCCCGCGCTACTTGTTTGAGGCACTCGTCTCCCTCGGCATGTCCATAGTGGTCATTGAATGGTTTGAAAAAATCGATATCCATCAAGATCAATGACAAGCCAGCGTGATCCCGCGACGCACGGTTCCACTCCTGCTCCAGATATTGATCAAAATGGCGTCGATTGGGAATCCCGGTCAGGCCATCCCGCATGGCCATGTTCTGTAAAATGGTGTTCAATTTGGAAAGCTGATCGTTTTTGCTCTCCAGTTGGGCATTCAGTTCTTGCAGAGCGACCATGCTTTTCCGCAAGGCCAGATGGGTCTTGACCCGCGCCTCCACAATCGCCAGCGAGATGGGCTTGCTGATGTAATCGACAGCTCCGAGCGCCAACCCCTTGGCTTCGTCCGCCACCTCTCCCATGGCTGTGATGAAAATGACCGGAATTTTTTGTGTGATCGGATCGGCCTGCAACCGTTCCAAGACCTGATAGCCATCCACCCCCGGCATCATGATGTCCAGCAGGATCAGATCGGGAGGCGGCACGGCCCGCACCCGCTGCAACGCCTGTTCGCCGTTTTTGGCCAGCAAAAGATCATAATCCGGCTCCAACAACTCCTGGAGCAGATGCAAATTGAACGGCTCGTCATCGACAAGCAGCAGGGTCATACGATTTTCTTCCATGATTCACGCTCCTTCCGGGATTCTGATCTGTAAGGAACCGGCCCAATCCAACAGACATGCCAGCGCCGCGTCAAACTCGTACTCTTCAATCCGGGCAGCCATCTCCACCAGAGGTCCGCCGGTCGGATCACCGGCCATGCCCCGCAATTCGGCCAGTTTTGCGCCACTTTTAGAATGACCCGAACGCAACAGACGGACCAACTCTTGAACACGTTGGGTCACCTCGTCCATGTTCACAAGGATCGTCTCCGTGCGGCGGGTGGGGAGGACGGGAGTGGAGAGCTGTTCGTGTACCCAAGGGGCGAGTTCTGCCCACAACACGGTTGCCCGCTGTTCCAGCAAGGTCAGTTCCGCCGCGTCGGCATGGCATTGTCCTGTATTTAGACAGGTTTCCAATTCCATGGCTGCCTGGGCGAGCGGGAGTGCCCCCAGGGAACCGGCCACCCCCTTGAGCGTATGGGCCAGTCGCAATGCCCCGACGCTATCCCCGCAGGTCACAAGATGCCGCATGCGTGATGCAACGGCATGATAATCCTTGTGAAATTCCAGGAGCAGTTTCTTGAAGAACCCTGCTTTCCCTCCGGTCTTTCGGACTCCGGCGGGGATGTCGATGGCTGTCAAGCCCTTGGGCAAGCGTTCCTCCGGCACCGCGTCGGGCGAAGGGCATCCGGGTTGTTGCCCCTCGCGCCTGCCTGCGGCAATCCAGCTCACCAGCGCCTCGAAGAGCAGGTCGGGATCAATCGGCTTGGCAATATGGTCATCCATGCCCGCTGCCAGACATTTTTCCCGATCCCCGGCCATGACATGCGCGGTCATGGCCAGAATGGGCAGGTTGTGCCAACGGGGATCACGACGCATCTCCCGTGCCACCGCATACCCATCCATTTTGGGCATCTGCACATCCATCAGCACCAGATCAAACGACTTTCGGCCCAGCCACTCCAGCGCCTCCAGGCCGTTGCTGGCCAGGGTCACGAACAGACCGTTGGACTCCAGCAACTCCGTGGCGACCTGCTGGTTGATCCGGTTGTCTTCGACCAGCAGCACATGCGCACCCAAAATGCCATGGATGGCCTCTCCGTCCCGTCTTTTGGTGGTACTTTTGTGACGCCTGGATCGTCCATCTTCCTGGGCGGCGCTTTCTGTGGCGACTCCGTCGAACAACGCGGTAAAACGAAAGGTGCTGCCGCTTCCGGGGTGGCTCTCCACCTGGATCTCACCCCCCATCAGCGAAACCAGCCGTTTGCAGATGGAAAGCCCCAGACCGGTTCCCCCATATCGACGCGTCGTGGAAGAGTCTGCCTGGATGAAAGCCTGGAACAGCTTTTCCCGCTGCTCCTCGCTCATGCCGATCCCGGTATCCTGAATGGTGAAACTCAGCCGAATCCGTCCATGCGCGTCTTCCAATCGCGCCACGGAGAGCCGGATATGACCTGTTTCGGTGAACTTGACCGCATTGTTGCCAAGATTGATCAGCACCTGTCCCAGACGCAACGGATCACCCACCAGCAACTCCGGAACCGACTCGGCACGGGAGACCTCCAGAAGCAGTCCTTTTTCTTCCGCCTTGGTGCCAATCATGTTGACCAGGTTATCCAACACCTCATCCAGCCGGAACTCGATATGCTCCATGGTCAGTTTGCCGGCCTCGATTTTGGAGAAGTCGAGGATGTCGTTGAGAATACCCAGCAGATTGCGGGCGGAGTATTGAATCTTGCTCAGATATTCCCGCTGTTTGTCCGTCAGATGGGTTTGCAGGGCCAGATGGGTCATCCCCATGATGGCATTCATCGGTGTGCGGATTTCATGGCTCATGTTGGCCAGGAAATCTCCCTTGAGACGATTGGCCTGATCCGCCAGTTCCCTGGCATCGATCAGAGCCTGTTCCACCGCCTTGCGGGAGGTCAAATCGGTGAGGATGCCGACGAACATCCGTTCATCGCCGATTCCCAACTCGCTGACCGCCAGATTCAAAGGAAACGTCGCCCCATCGCGCCGCCGCCCTTCCACCTCCCGACCGACCCCGATGATGGTGCGTGCGCCGCTTTCCAGATAGCGGCGCAAATAGCCGTCATGGGCCTCGCGATACGGGGAAGGCATGAGCATATTGATGTTCTGGCCGATGACCTCTTCGGCTTGATAGCCGAACAGGGTTTCCGCCGCCGGATTGAACAAACGTACCGTACCCGTCGCATCGATGGTGATGATGCCATTGACTGCGGTTTCGACAATCGCCCTGACCGTGGCTTCGCTGTGACGCAAGCGGTTTTCGGATTGTTTGCGCAAGGTGATATCAGTCATGATGCCCACAAACATGCGCGCACCACCCACCACCATCTCGCTGACCGTCAACTCGATGGGAACCGTGCTGCCATCGGACCGGGAGCCTTCCAACTCCGTGGCCACGCCGATGATGTGACGGATACCTGTCTCCAGGTAGCTCGTCAGGCTTTGATCGTAGGCCGCATGATAGTGTGCGGGCATCAACCGCTTGACGCTCTGTCCGACGATCTGATCCGCGGCATAACCGAACAATCGTTCTGCGGCAGCGTTGAAAGAGTGTATTCGCCCGGTGGCGTCCATGGTGACAATGGCATTGGCCGCCTTCTCGATGATGACACGTTTCATCTGGAAGAGGGTCTCCTCCAGATCTTTTTGCGTTTGCTCCCTTTGTTGCACCATTTGGGACATCAACTGGGTAAGATACTCCAACCCGCCGAAATCCTCTTCCAACAGAGGCTGTCCGCTGGCCATCAACAACTGGTTGGCCGTTTGACGCAACGATGCCAACACCTTGGATTGCGACAACAACTCGCGATGCAGACGTTCGTTGAGTTGATGCAGTTCCTCCGAAGAGAGGTTCAGGCTGCGGTCACACAAGGCGATGTCACGTTCATAACGTTCATAGGCGGCGTTGACACCGCGCAAGAAACCCATGACATCCAGTCCCGACAACCGCGCCTGACTATCTTCCTGGTGCGAGTCCGTCCTTTGTGCCAACCAGGCCTCGACATCACCATCATCATCCAATCCCAGGGCTTTTTGCAGTTGCCGTTGCAAAAGACGATGCATCGTTCAGACATCCTCGGTGATCAGGGCAATGGTCATGGTCAGGTTATGCAGCGCACAGGTTCGGGTGGCTCCCAAAGGACCGATTTCACTGTGGGCATAGAATCCCGTCACGGTATGCTGACGCCCCAGTCTGTCACGGACCATCTCCAGTTCCTCGACAATTTGATCGCCCATGATCAGTTTGCGACCCACGCAACTGATCAACAAGCCCAATCCAGGACTCCTGGTCATCTGTGGCTCCTGCGCGCAATCTGCCGCCTGACCGGCTCCGCTCACCATTTTGGCGCTGGTGACATGCATGAGACGCACATAACCGTTCGGGTCAACATCCCCGCCCAGGATCAATCCGCCACGGGATCGGTCCACGTCGAGAACCGTGCGAATCACGCCGGGATCCGTGGAGCAGGGTCTGGCATGATGCATCTCGAACGGGAAACGCAACCCGGAATCGGGCAGTTCCCTGGCGTATTCCCCCAGATAACGACTGTAGAGATCCAGTGCCGGTTCTCCGTCGAGTTCCAGCAGCACAGAGCCCTCGCACCGTGTCACTTTGCGCATGGGACCAAAAGGAACCCATCCACCTTGGGAACATCGACGGATCGCCAAGTGGTCGCCGTACAGTCCCACGGCGACCACGCGCCGCGCGGACACCTCAGACGAAGACATCACCAGGGTTTGTCGAATGATGCCCGATTCGCAGGCCAATCCGCCGACGATTTCCATCTCATCGCCCACGATGCTGCACAATCCGTCGATCAGGGCGCAGCCATTGACTGACAATCCGGGTGCAAAGAGCAGCACCGCGCGCAAGTCAGACCCCGACACCCCTTTGCCAACCGCCACGCCGGCCTGCCGGGACTCCTCCAAAGTCGTGACCTCCGCCGTCGCCACCCGCACGCTGCCGTGAGCAAAACGCATGGCCGTCACCACGCACGATTCGTTGCCCATCCCCTGATTGGAAATTTCACCTGCGGTTGAAACACCCACACAAGGCACATCCGGAAAGGCCGCATGCAACCCGGATACGACAGCGGGATCCATAAGATATTTCTTGTCAGCAAAGACGAGCACCAACATGGGATCCATCTGCTGCAACGGTTCCAGAAGCAAGCGATCAAACACCAGCTTTCGGAACTGAATCTGCCTGATTTCCATGCCTTGTCATGACTCCGATAGAATTTTCGCATGGCGTGATTGAAAGGGGCACGCCATCCCCTCTGGCCAGGAATGAAAAGATAACGTATCCGTTCGGAATCAACAAGACATATCTCTGTGTCGAGTGCGAGAAACCCGCCCGACAGCATTAAACGCTGGACAAAGTCGCCCGAGAGGCCCATTCCGCCACCAACCGCTGACGATCAACCCTGACCCGCAATACCGTGCGCGCCCAATGGGAGGCCGCCGCCAACATCCCGTTCCACATGCTCTCCCGAATCACACCATTCCAGGAGGAAGCCTTCCGTCTGCTCGCCGTCACTCCCTGACCCGTCGTCAGTCGCATGCAGCGAGATTTGACCGTTATCTGAAAGGCCGATCCATAGTTGGAGTGCCCAGAATGCCTTCAATGGTCTAATATCCAAGAAGATCCACTCTTCCCGGCCCGGTTCCGACTGATTCTTGATTGACGGCATGCACCCCTTTCATGAGACAATGGAGCATCAGGCACTCTTGTTCGATCGGTTTTAGGAGGTTCGTCATGAAATTCATCGACCCGCGCATCGACTTTGCCTTCAAGAAAATTTTTGGCAGCGAGGATGCCAAGGATATTTTGATCTCATTTCTGGAGAGTCTCCTTGGCCTGGAAGGGAATCGGCGGATTGTTGAATTGACGATTCTGGACCCTTTCCTGGCGCCACGCATCAAGGAACTCAAATCCTCGGTGCTGGATGTGCGCTGCAAGGACCATCGCGGCATCTCCTATGTGGTGGAGATGCAGATGGAAAAGGTGGCCGGATTTCTCAGCCGCATCCAGTACAATAGCGCCAAAGCTTATGTTGGACAAATCAGCCGGGCCGAAGACTATCCCAAACTCAAGCAGATTATTGCGGTCACCATCACCGACTTTATCCTGTTCCCGAAATTCAACCATTGCGTTTCCTGCCATCAGTCCCAGGAAACCATCACTGGCGATTCGTACCTGAGCGATATCGTTCATTATTTCATTGAGTTGACAAAATTCACGAAACCCTTGGAAGAGTGTGACGGCATCCTTGAAAAATGGATCTACTTCATCCGCCATGCCGAGACCCTGGAACGGGTACCAGACCAATTGGATCTGCCACCGTTCCGGCATGCCTTTGAAAAAGCCATGGTGGCCAACATGACGAAGGATGAACTGGACCTTTATGATAAGGCTGGAATTGCCATTGCCGATGCACGTGGACGGATTGAATTGGCACGGGAAGAGGGCAAAGAGGAAGGCAGAGAGGAAGGCAGAGAGGAAGGCAGAGAGGAAGGCAGAGAGGAAGGCATCCAGATCGGCGAACAGAAAGGCCGTCAGGAAGAAGCCGCTTTCATGCTCCTGAAACTGATCCGCCGCAAATTTGGCCAAACACCGGACAGGGCAACCGAACAGGTGACAACGGCGCACATACAACAGATCGAGGCATGGAGCGAAAACATCCTGTTCGCCAACTCCGTGGACGAGGTATTCGCCGACCGGCAATGATCCTGCAAAGGCCACGCTCCATTTAAAAATATAAGTTAAATCAAATTGCCAACACCACCAAACTTTTGTAAAGCAGGCTGATTGGCGCGCACGGCATCCATTGGCCATGCAAAGTCACAATCCATTGATGCAGAAATCATCGCAGATCACAAAAGAAACGGTTGCCCGTTCATCATATTCATCATATACTCCTTTGATTGTTTATAGAGAGGCCGCAGCCCTTATCCAGTGAGGCAGTATCCCGTGAGAAAGAGTGTTTTATCGATTCCATCCGCTCTCGTTCTGCTCTTCACAGCCATGGTGCTCCCTGCCCATGCCGCTGCACCGGTGGTTGCCAGCCCCATTCCAAACCAGACCTGGACAGGTAGTGGCAGCAAATCGTTTCAGATCCCGGCCAACACATTCACGGACAGCGATGGCGACACACTGCGCTATTCGGCCACGCTGGCGGATGGCGCGCGTCTGCCAGCGTGGTTGCGGTTCAATGCCACCAGCCGCACCTTCAGCGGCAATCCGCCGGTCATCTCCGCTCCTCTGTCGATCAAGGTCACGGCCAACGACGGGCATTATGGCAAGGCCAGCGCCACCTTCACCCTTGCGTTCACCACCACCAACGACAACGCCAGGGTGGCGACCCTGCTGCCCAATCGCACCTGGAGCGGTTCGGGTTCCAAAAGTTTCCGGATTCCCAAAAACGCCTTCCTCGATGGGGACAGCGACCCCCTGATCTTGTCGGCCACCCTGGATGGCGGAGATCCGCTGCCGGGCTGGCTCAAGTTTTCGCCTGCATTAAGAACCTTCTTCGGCAACCCCCCGGCGGGTCTGTCGCAGGTCAACGTGCGCGTCAACGTGCGCGACGGGCAAGGCAGCACGGTCTCCACGCCTTTGCGTATTTTTCTCACCAATGTCAACGACACCCCGACCGTGACCGCCCCGATTGCCAACCAGAGTTGGTCCGGCAGCGGTGCCAAGCGCTTCCAGGTTCCGGCCTCGACCTTTGCCGATGCGGATGGAGATACCCTGGTTTGGTCCGCAACCCTGGCGGATGGCTCGGACCTCCCCGCTTGGTTGAGTTTTGCACCAAGTACGCGCACCTTCTCCGGCAACCCCCCGGCCAATACCGCACAGCTCGACTTGAAGGTGACGGTCGGCGATGGACAGGGAGGGAGTGTCAGTTCCACGTTCACTCTCTCCTTTTCCAGCAACAATGACACCCCGGTTGTGGCCAATCCTCTGACCGCCCAGCTTTGGTCAGGAAGTGGCAGCAAGAACTTTCAGGTTCCGGCGGCAACCTTCACGGACGCGGACGGAGACGCCCTGACCTACTCTGCCGCTCTGGCCGATGGCTCGGCCCTGCCCGGATGGCTGACGTTCAATGCCTCCACCCGAACCTTTGCGGGCAATCCCTCTGCCAATACCCAACCACTCAATTTGCGGGTCACGGCCCGTGATGGCCAAAATGCCAGCGCCAGTTCCACATTTGCATTATCTTTTTCCAATGCCAATGACACCCCGGTTGTGGCCAATCCGCTGACTACCCAGGTCTGGTCCGGAAGTGGCAACAAGAGCTTCCAAGTCCCGGCCACGACCTTTTCCGACGCGGACAGGGATACCTTGACCCTTTCTGCCACGCTGTCCGATGGATCGGCACTGCCCTCCTGGCTGAGTTTCACCCCAGCCACCCGTACTTTTGCGGGCAATCCCCCAGCCACCCCGGCACCGCTCTCCCTGAAAGTGACGGCCCGCGATGGCGAGGGGGCCAGTGTAAATACCACTTTTTCCCTCTCCTTCAGCAATACCAACGATCCGCCAACCATCATCGCATCGATAGACAATCAAACCTGGAGCGGGGATGGAAGCAAGAGCTTCCAGGTTCCAGCCTCCATCTTTACCAGCATTGATAACAATAGTCTGATATGGTCCGCAACCCGAGCGAATGGTTCGTCCCTGCCCGCTTGGTTGAGTTTTGAGCCAAGTACGCGCACCTTCTCTGGCAACCCCCCGCCCAATGTTTCGTCACTCAGTCTGAAGGTGACGGTCAGCGATGGACGGGGAGGGAGCGTCAGTTCATCGCCCTTTACGTTATCGTTCAGCAATGCCAACGATACCCCGGTTGCCGTGGATGACACCCTGACCACCAATGAAATTGCGGCAATCAGCGACACCCTGACGGCCACGGATAGCGATGGCGATGCGCTGACCTACACCATCGTGACAAACGGTGCCAAAGGCACGGCCTCGATCACCAACGTCACCACCGGCGCCTTCACCTATACCCCCCGCTATGGCATGACGGGCACGGATAGTTTTACATTCAAGGTCAACGATGGCAGGGACGATTCCAATGTGGCCACGGTGACGATCAACATCGTAGACATGCCAAATGTCGCACCAGTGGCGGCCAATGGAACCTTGACGCTCCGTGAAGGGACTACAAAGTCCAGCACCTTGAACGCCACAGATGCCAATCAGGATCCATTGACCTACAGTCTGGTTGCCAACGGCTCATTGGGTACGGTCACGATCAATTCTACCACCGGCGCTTATAGCTACACTTCGACTTCTGCCGGTACGGATACCTTTACCTTTAAGGTCAACGATGGCACCGCCGATTCAAACACCGCCTCAGTCACCGTGACGATTTCCCCCATGGCACGGACAATCAGAACCGGGCAAACCGTCTCGTATGCGACTGGAGACGATGGGGATCTGCAAAAAGGTGTGGCATGGCCAGACCCGCGTTTCACCGACAACAACAACGGCACTGTCACTGATAACTTGACCGGCCTGGTCTGGATGAAAAATGCCAACTGCTGGGGTAGAATGGATTGGTCCAGTGCGTTGATCAAAATCACCGGCCTGAATGCCGGGACACAGACTTGTACGGGTTATACCGCCGGGACGTATAGTGACTGGCGCTTGCCAAATTTGAATGAATTGCAATCTCTGATAGATTTTAGTTTTAGTTACCCGGTCCTAACAGCGAGTCATCCATTCTCAGGCGTCCAGTCGAGTTCCTACTGGTCGGCTACTACCCTTGCCGACAACGCCATTCAATCGTGGCTCGTATACCTCTTCGACGGCCGCGTCGATTTTGACTTCAAGACGGGCATGTACCATGTGTGGCCGGTACAAGGCGGAGATTGGTAATCCTGTCCCTTCTATTTTCTTTGGAGCAGTTCGCCATGTTCAGAGAAACCATCTCGACATACCTTTTATCATCTCTAATCGTGCTTTTCTTACCTGATGTCCAAGCCGCTGCACCGATTTGCGCGAACTCGATCCCTGATATGACGTGGAGCGGGACAAAAAATATAACTTTTCGATTCCAAGCGTTAACCTTTACAGATCCGGATTGGGATTACTTAACTTACACAGCAAGTCAAATAGACGGAGGGCCATTACCATCTTGGCTGACTTTTAATGCTGCTACTCGAACCTTTTCTGGCTATCCGCCCGTTGGAACATCCAAATGGCAATTGCGAGTTATTGCCAATGACGGCACCGGCAATTTCGCCGAATGCGACTTTGCTCTTAACATCGTCACACCCACGCCGCTACGACAGACCGGGCAAACTACATCATATGCGACCGGTGACGACGGTAACTTAAAAAAAGGTATTATGCGGTCTTCGGAAGATTTTGTGGACAAGGGTGATGGATCGATTGCTGATGAAGCAACAGGCCTGGTCTGGATGAAAAATGCCGACTGCTGGGGAGTCTTGCCATGGGCCGATGCCCTGACCAAAATCAGAGATTTGAATACCGGAGCGACAACCTGTGATGGTTATACAGGCACGGATCGGGACTGGCGCTTACCGAATCGATTCGAGTTGCAATCTTTGATCGATTACAGTCGAAGAAACCCGGCCCTGCCAGCCAGTCATCCGTTCTCAGGCGTTCAGTCGAACATCTACTGGTCGGCTACTACCTACGCCGGCAACACCGTCAATGCGTGGAACGTAATCATTGACATCGGCCGCGTCTACAACGACAGCAAGACGAGCAGCTACTACGTCTGGCCCGTCCGAGGCGGACAATAAGGTTTGAGTCCCCATGAATACCCCTCCTGACCGGGAAGAGGAACCTGGGGCAACCCGGGAACCAGGACAAGATCCCTCCCATCCGGTGGAGATCGCGCAACCCCATGATCGCTTGATCAAGGTGTTGCTCTCCCATCCGGAAACCGTGGGGTATTTTTTGCGTGAGAACCTGCCCGCAGAAATCGTGGCGCAATTGGCACCGGAACTGCCCGAACTGGTGGAAGGTTCCTTCGTGCCGGATGCCTTGAGCCTGTTCCTCTCCGACCGACTGTTCCGCGTGCGACTGGTCGAAGGAAGTCCGGCTTTTGTGCATCTCCTGATCGAACACAAGAGCCATCCCGACCGCAAGGTCGGGTGGCAGATCACCCGTGGCATCATGGCCAGCACCGAACAATCCATTCGGGAGATGGGCAAAGGGTGGGAAAAACTGCCTGCCGTGATCCCGTGGCCGCCCTGGAACAAATTGCCGACGCTCTGCGGGATGCACCGGAACTCCTGGTCCCGATCATGCTCTATTTGATGGAGACCTTCCCGTTGTTGCAAAAAAAGAGCGTGCAAGAGATTGTCCTGCATGTCAAACCAGAGGAGGAAACCAAAATGATGTCGATCTTTGCTCAAGAGTTGATCGCAGAAGGAGAAGCGCGCGGGAGAATGATCGGGGAGGAGCATGGGAGAATGATCGGGGAGGCGCGTGGGGAGGCGCGTGGGGAGGCGCGTGGGGAGGCGCGGGGGGAGGCGCGGGGGGCGCAGAAAAAAGCGGCTTCCATACTGTTACGCCAAATCAA
Organism: Magnetococcales bacterium; assembly: GCA_015234115.1. Taxonomy (GTDB): domain Bacteria; phylum Pseudomonadota; class Magnetococcia; order Magnetococcales; family Magnetaquicoccaceae; genus Magnetaquiglobus. The sequence goes on along the minus strand of JADFWP010000006.1, from coordinate 72,958 downwards.
GCACAAGTTTGGCTCGCTCTCAACCGAAATACAAAACCAGGTGGAGAGCGCCGATCTCGCAACTTTGGACACCTGGACAGAACGTATTCTGGATGCCAGCAGTCCGGATGAGATGTTTCGTTCCAATTGACAAGCCAATAAAGATTGACTTGGAGCCTGCATCTGCAACAGGAGAGACCAGGAAATATCCTTCCCGTTGTTGCAAAAAAAGAGCGTGCAAGAAATTGTCATGCATGTCAAACCAGAGGAGGAAACCAAAATGATGTCGATCTTTGCTCAAGAGTTGATCGCAGAAGGAGAAGCGCGCGGGAGAATGATCGGGGAGGAGCATGGGAGAATGATCGGGGAGGCGCGTGGGGAGGCGCGTGGGGAGGCGCGTGGGGAGGCGCGTGGGGAGGCGCGTGGGGCGCAGAAAAAAGCGGCTTCCATGCTGTTACGCCAAATCAAACACAAGTTTGGCTCGCTCTCAACCGAAATACAAAACCAGGTGGAGAGCGCTGATCTCGCAACTTTGGACACCTGGACAGAACGTATTCTGGATGCCAGCAGTCCGGATGAGATGTTTCGTTCCAATTGACAAGCCAAAGATATTGACCTGGAGCCTGCACCTGCAATAAGGGAGAAGCCGCTGTCAATATCCTACAGTGTTTGCATATGCCCGCCATTAAATAATTTCTGTTGTCAGGTCAGGAGCCGCCCCCCCTATGCCCATTTTTGATTTATTCTCCGCGCCGAGTTCCCTGCCCAGCACCGCGCTTTCCGATCAGGTGGCGTGCGATCTGAACAATGATGGTCATCAGGATGTCGTCGGCACCACCGATGAAGGAAACCTGGTGGTGTTGCTGGGCGATGGCACGGGTCGGTTGTCGGCGCGCCTGACTGCGTTGCCCGGCATGGGAAACGGTGTGGTCGCAAATTTTCTGAATCAAGACGATGTGCTGGATCTGGCGGTGTTCGACACCAACGACAGCCGGATCCATCTGCTGGTCGGCAATGGAGACGGTACGTTCAGTGCGTTGGGGACGCTCGACTCGGTACTCTATCCGAACGCCCTGGCCTGGAGCGATCTGAACAGCGATGGTGTGGCCGATCTGGTCGTCGGGGCCAATGGCGCCGATGGCGTCACGGTGTTGCTCGGCAATGGCAACGGCACCTTTCAGGATCCCGCCACCTTTGCCACCGGGAACTGGCCGGGCGGAGTGACTGTGGCCGATCTCAACCAGGATGGCACGCCGGATCTGGTGACCGCCAATGCCGGGGATGAATCACTCTCGATCCTGAGCGGTGTCGGGGATGGCACTTTCCAGACCTTGCGGACGATTTCTGTCATCCAACCCGACAAGGTGGTGATCGGGGATCTGAATGGGGACGGCAAGCCGGATCTGGTGGTGAGCAGTCGTCCGGACAACGCCGAATATGCGCTTTCCGTGTTGCTGGCCAGTGGCAATGGCGCCTTTCTCGCTCCGGTTCGTTATCTGCTGGAGGGGGATCCGACCGATCTGGCGCTTGGGGATCTGGATGCGGATGGGGATTTGGATCTGCTGGTGGGGCAGACCGGCAGACGGGCGATCATCTTGCCGGGCCGGGGCAACGGCACCTTTCTGACGGCCCAGAGTTGGGATGTCGGCAGCGATGCGGAAGCGGTCGCACTGGCCGATCTCAACGAGGATGGACGGCTGGATCCGATCTTCTCCACAGCGACCATCCTCAGTGCCGACACCATCGCGCCAGCCGCGCCGACCGCCCTGGACCTGGCCGCAGAGGATGATAACGGTGCCTCGAACAGCGACAACACCACCGATCAGAGCAGCGGCCTGACCCTGCGCGGACAAGGGGAGCGTGGCGCAACCCTGGCCTTGTTCGATGACCGCAACAATAACAGTTCCATCGACGAAGGAGAACTGTTGGCCACCACTCTCTTGGTCAACACCTCCTGGAGCCTGGATGTGAGCCTGACCTCCGGAACCCACGCCATCCGCGCGCTCCAGACCGATGCCGCCGGCAACGACAGTGCCGCCTCTGCCCCGCTTGCGATCACGATCCAGTCCGATCACATCAATCCGGTTCTTGCCGTCACGGCGCCAGTGGACAATCAGACCTACGAACGCCTGACCTCGTTCACCGGTACGGCCTCCGACATTGGATCGGGGATCGCTGCCGTGGAGTTGATGATCCAGGACCAGACCAACAATCGCTATATCGTTTATCGAAACGGTCAATACATCGATCAGGAAGGCTCCGGTTGGATCACGGCCCAAACCTCTGGCACGAACTGGAGCCTGGATACCGGCAACAGCGTCTGGACCTTTGGCCACACCTACATCCTGACCGCTCGCGCCCGGGATCAGGCAGGAAACAGCAGCAACAGCACCGTACATTTCGGCTACACGCTCGACGGTCGCAAAATCGCTACAGCCATTGATTTAACCGCACCGCTTTATGCCATCAATCCTGGGGAGGCGGTCACGGTCAGCGGTCAGTTGCGCCGGGCGGATAGTGGAGACTGGAGTTTTTCAGGTCAGACGGTTCGTCTCACCATCACGGCACCGAACGGGGATTCCCGTACCGTCACCACAACCACCAGCGACAATGCCGGTCATTTCACCTTCCGGGGAGTCAGCGGGTTTTCGAGTTCAGGCAGTCATGTGTTGCAAGTGACCAGCGATGCCTCGCTGATGCTGGGATCGGCCACCAGTTATGCCGATGTGCGGGTGGGCGCTCCGGCAGGCTATGCGATTCTGGTGCAAGGAGAGGTTGCCATCGGCAGTGGCACGCCGGAAGGGATCCTGGCCCACAAACGCACCACCAACCACATCTATCAAACCCTGCTGAGACGCGGATTCACTTCCGGAAATATCAAATATTTCAACTTCGACACCAGCCAAATCAATCCGGAACTGGGCAACGGGGATTTTCGCAATCTGGACGGCGTTTCCGCTCTCAACCCCACCCGGGCCACGCTGCAAAATGCCATCGAGGTGTGGGCGCGCGACAAAATGCTGGCAGCGCCAGCCCCTCTCTACCTGATCATGGTGGATCACGGCAAACCGGAAACCTTCCTGATCGGACCAGACACCAGTACGGGACGCATCACCTCCGCCGATTTGAAACTCTGGCTCGATGACCTCAATACCGCATTTCGTTCACGGGGGGCGGCAGGTCAGCAGGCTCTGGCCCAACAACAGGTGGCGATTCTGGGCGCGTGCTATTCGGGCAGCTTTGTCGATGATCTGGCGGCCAACAACCGCATGGTGATCGCCTCTTCCACGGCCACGGAACTCTCTCACCGGGGAGCGCGCGAAGCCGACGGCATCCAAAGCGGTGAACTGTTCGTCGAACTGCTTTTCAAGTCATTGGGGCGTGGCAACTCCTTTTACGAAGCCTTCAGCGAAGCCACCACCCTGACCGAAAAAGATCCCGTGGTGTTGCACAATCAGGCCAACGCGCTCCGCAACTCACCGCAAAATCGCATCGACGAACGGATCAATGACGTCTCCGGACAGCACCCCCTGCTGGACGACAACGGCAACGGAACCGGCAGCAACGAACTTTCGACGCGCAGCGGAGACGATGGCGCCGTGGCCAACGATCTGAGGCTCGGTTTCGATCTGGCGAGCCAAAGCAATGCCATCGAAAACCCGTTCGCCATCGATCAGGTGCGTCCGGCGATCTACAACGCCGGCCAGACCGCGCTTTTGTGGGCCAAAATCGCCCATCCCGCCACTGCCCAGGCATCGGCAGGGTGGATGACCATCATCGGACCCGATTTTTCCGTACAGAACAGCGCCTCCTCCTCCTCTGCCTCCTCCTCTGCCTCTTCCTATCAGGTCAGCGTCTCCCTGCCTTCCGGAAACATGACCTACAATGAGGGTCAACAACGCTGGGAGATCAATACCAGCTCGATCACCGGTTTTGCCGGTTTCACCACGCCCGGTCGCTATCAGATTCAATATTATCTCCAGGATGCCGCAACCGGGGAGACCTCGGATCCCGTCACCGGCTATGTCTACAAGACCAAATCCGGAAATCAGGCTCCCGGAAGTTTTACCTTGCAGTCTCCCACAAGCAGCGGCATCGTCAGTCGGGTGGCGATGTTCAACTGGGGCAATGCCACGGATCCGGAACAGGATGCCGTCACCTATACCATCTCCATCGCCTCAGACCGGAACTTTTCACAAGTGGTCTACAAGGAGGAAAGCCTGCCTTTTTCCCAGGCGCTGATCGATTTTACCGACCGCCTGGAGGCCGGACACTATTGGTGGAAGGTGGAGGCCGTCGATGCCTATGGAGCCGCAACGACCAGCCCAGCCCAGCCGTTCACCCTCAACCCGACCAACGAAATCCCTGGGATTTTGCAAGGACTGATCTACAGCAGCCGAGATCTGATCGCACTGTCGGGCGTGATGCTGAAACTGAATGGCGAGGTGATTGCCCGCACCGAGCGCAATGGCAGCCTGGAAACCCTGGTCCCGACCTCAGGGGGAACGTTGCAGATTTCACTGGCGGGCTATCAAACCAAATCGGTGACCTTGGGAGCCGGAGAGGCCGGGTCGGTCACGCAAAAAGTGATCGGTCTGGATCCGCGCAATCAGACGATCAATGGGACGGCCAGCAACGAAACCCTGGCCGGCGGACCAGGAGACGACATCCTGACCGGCGGGGCAGGCAACGACCGGCTGACCGGTGGAAGCGGGGCGGATCGCTTCAAGTTCGTGCGCCCGGCGGACAAACAGGATACCATCACCGATTTCCGCTCGACCCAGAACGACAAACTGCTCTTTGTGAGTGCCAATTTTGGCAGACTCACGACTGGAGCTTTGGGAGCCACCCGCTTTCTCGCCAGTTCCACCGGCAGAGCAACAGCAGCAACGCAGCGATTTCTTTTCAATACTTCGACCGGGATTCTGCGCTACGACCCGGATGGCAACGGTTCTGCCGCCGCGCTCCCCATGGTCACGCTCAACGGTGTGACCAACCTGACAGCCAGTCAGATTCTGATGGTGGCCAGTTGATCAACAGCAGACAACCTGCCCTGATCCGCATGATCAGGCGCGTCATCTGCCTTTTCATCCTCTCCGTCTCCTGTGCCGGTCAGGCGGATCCCTCTGCGACACAAGCCTGGCTGGTCGATCTGGCTGGCCGGGTCGAATTCATGACCAGCGAAGGCGTCACCTGGAAGCAGGCCGCAATCGGGCAAACCCTCCGCGAAGGGGAGATCATCCGCACCGGCCCGTTGAGCCGGGTCTCTTTGCTGATGGCGGATGAAAGCCTGATCAAATTGAAAGAAAGCTCCGATTTCGTCATCGGCGAAGTGGCACCGAGCGGCATCTGGAGCCTCGGCGATGACCCGAACGCCTCTCCTCCTTCGATCCGTTCCGAGTTTCAACTGAAACGCGGTGGGGCGTGGTTCTTGAACAAAAATCGCGAAGTGGCCATCACTTTCAAGACTCCGGCAGCAGAAGTCGGCGTGCGCGGCACCGAACTGGTTCTGGAAATGGAAGATGGCAAAACGCTGCGCGTCACCGCCCTGGAAGGAAGTGCGCAACTGCGCAACGCTCATGGCGAAGCCGTGGTGAGCAGCGGCGAGGGAATCGAAACCCGTGCCGACAGCGCCCCCGCAAAATTATTGAAACTCAATGCGGAAAATGCGGTGCAATGGTTCATCAGCGTGCCACCGATTCTGGCCGCAGTGGATCGGCAACGCCATCCCCTGACCGCCGACCAGCGCACCACTCTGGAGCTTGCCTGGCAGAAAATCCAGGGCAACGCCCTGGTACATGCCCATCAACTCCTGACCGACCACACGGCGCGCCATCCCGAAGAACCGCTTGGCTGGCAACTGCGCACCCTGACCGCCCTCTCCCTCGATCACCGGGAGGAGATGCAACAGACGGCCCGCGAGGCGATCCGTCTGGCAGAGCATACGGCTGCCCCCTGGATTCTGCTCGCCTATGTCCAGCAGGCCCAATTCGCCTTGGATGAGGCCGAACGCAGCCTGCAAACCGCGCTCAAACAGGAACCCAACCATCCCACCGCCCTGCTCGCGTTGGCCCGGCTGCAATTCGGCGGCGGACGCAATCAGGAGGCGCTGCGCACCATCGAACAGGCGGCGGGTTCCGATCCGCATGCCGGAGAGATTCAGAGTCTGCGCGGATTCATTCTGCTGGCCGAACGGCAAACGGTCGCCGCCTCCGCCGCTTTCAAACAGGCGATCCAGCAAAACACCACACTCGCCGAACCCCATCTTGGACTGGGACTGGCCCTGATGCGCGCCGGAGCAACCGCCCAAGCCTTCGAGGAGATCAGTCAGGCGGTGCTGCTCGATCCCACCCGCTCGCTTTTCCGCAGCTACTGGGCCAAGATGCTCTATCAGGCAGGCCGCCACCAGAAGGCGTTGGATATTCTGCAGATGGCCCAGCGGCTCGATCCCAAAGATCCGACGCCGCTGCTCTATACGGCGATCATCCTGCGCGAACTCAACCAGCCTTCCCAGGCCATCCGCACCCTGCAACAGGCCATGGCGCTGAACGACAATCAGGCGGTCTATCGTTCACGCTTTTTGCTGGACGGGGATCTGGCGGTGAAGAATGTCGATCTGTCCAGGCTCTACAAACAGCTCGACCTGGATTCCTGGGCGCAAAACAAGGCGGTCGCCTCGACCCGGCAGGACTACACCAACGCCTCGGGCCATCTCTTTTACGCCGGATCGCTCGCCAACCAGGAAGAGCGCATCTGGGCGCGCAACAGCGAATACCTGCTCGCCCGACTGCTGCAACCGGCCAATCTCAATACGGTCAACAGCCTCAACCACTACACCACCTTTGTCGAAAAACCCGGCATCCAACCCGAAGCCTCGATCAGGCTCGGCAATCACGGGCGTTTTGATCGGGATGCCTCGGCAGTGGGCGCGTTGCCGCAGCAGAATCTCGCGTATCAGATTGGCGTCAGCGCAACCGAAACCAAGGGTTGGCGCTCTGATCTCGGCGATCACAATCGCAGCCTGCTCGGCTGGATGAAATGGGATCCGACCGATACCGACAGCTTCATGCTCGCTGCCGCCCAGACCTCATACACGCAAACCGGCAGCCAGGATCGCCGCTTCGAGTGGGATGCTCCGGTTGCTCCGCAAGATGGCCTGGAGGGTCGGACGCAGCGGTGGGAAGCCGGATACCATCGTCATTTTGCGCCCGGCGCGGATCTGCTGCTGCACGGCATGACCATCCACGCGCCGACCAACCTGCAACTGCGCAGCCGACTCGATGCCGTGACCGCCGATCAACTGCTGCCCGGCTCCACCATCGATCTGGCCTCCCGGATCGACTCGGTGAGCGACTTCTCGCAACTGCAAGGGGAATTTCTTTTCAAACAACAGGACAACCAACTGCTGATCGGCGCGATCCACTATACAGGCTCGGCAAATTATCAAAACAATACCGATCTGGAGGTGCTGGTTCCGCCGCTGGGCACCAACCCTCTGCCTGCCGTGCTGACCGAACAGGACCGTTCCATGAACACGCTGTTCTTGCAGGATATCTTTCATCTCACTCCGAGTTGGACCCTGGAGGGAGCACTCTTTTACGATGCCCTGCAAACCGGCAATCTCTCCTACCAGACCACCTGGGACATCAACCAGTGGAGTCCCCGTTTTGGCGCCATCTGGACCCCATCTCCCGCGCATACTTTTCGATTGGCAGCGTTTCGTTCCCTGCTGCCCCTCTATGGTGATCGACTGGAACCGGCAGATATTGCAGGAGTTCTCGTCCATCGCAACGGGCAGCCCGGCACACAAACCGATGAGCTGCAACTGGCCTGGGAATACGACACCGGAGAGGGGTTGTGGTCGGTGGCGCTCTTCGATGGCGATCGGGAATACGGAGAAACGGACAACACTGGCAACCGAATGCTTTGGGAGAATCGGTTCAAGGGTGCTGAACTGCTCCATAACCACCTGCTCGGCGATGGATTGGGCATGACGGCACGCTATCGTTTCCTGAATTTGGCGGATCGTTCAGCCACGGACAGGAACGACCATCTTGCCCAACTCGGGATCAAATGGCAAGGAGCGGATGGCTGGTCGGCAAAAGCCAGAGAGAGCTACCGTTTCATTGATTTTGCCGCCGCCCGGTCATCGGAGGCCATCTGGATCACCGATCTGGAGTTGGGCTATGCGTTCGAGCAGAAGAAAGGTTCCTTGCTGCTGAAACTCGAAAACCTCTTCGATGCCCATTTTGACTGGCTGGTCGATCCCTTCGTGCTGCAAGGCCGGGATCCGGGGCGGGCCATCTCTTTGACGCTGAACGTGGCGTTCTGATCGTGAACAACGCAGCCACCATGTCAGGGCAATCGCACAAGGATTTATGGTAACTTGACGTGGCAGCCCGGACCATTGGTTCGAAGCGGCTATTAACGAGACGGTTTGCGGATCTCCTTGGCGTACCACTCCATGGCCTCGGCCTGATTGAAGGGCCTGTTGTAGCGTTTGATGTATTCCAGATAGCTGCCCGGCTCCGGATTGCTGTCATAGGCATCGTAATTGACGCCCAGATTGCGCACATGACTGAGCAACCTTTGCAGATCAGGCAACCAGTTGCTCCAGTACAGCGTATTGAATTCCTTGGCGAGCAAGGGATGATCGGGTCGGTAATTCTTGGCCTTGATGGTGATCAGAATCTCGTTCCGGGTCTCCACGGCACCGGATTCATACCGTTGACTGCCGTAATAAAAGCCTGCAATGATCGCACCCACCAGCAGCAGATAACCCAATGGCTTGCCGATCTGCCTCAACATGTCACCGAAGGAAAGACTGTCTTCCACATAGACATGACTGTCACGCCGGACACTGATCCCCTTCTGCTTGTATCCTTTTTCATACATCACCCGCACCGGATGATCCTTGGGCAGCTTGCGGATCCGCTCCGGCAGTCCGGATTTCTTCTCTTCCCTGGCGAATTTCAGCGTGGCGATGTCAACTTTTTCAGTGGTCTTTGGCTTGCCGCGCTGCAACTCCTGCTCGCGTTTCTTGCGCACCTCCTCAAGCCTGCCCGCCAGCACGATATCCTCTTCGTGACGCAACTGGTCGTGCAACGACTCAACCTGACCGGGAGTCGGGGGCGCCACCTCGGGAACCGCTGCCGTTTTTTTGTTTTCCGCAGCGGCATTGGCCTGTTGTGCCTGCTTTTCCAATTGTGCCCGTCTCCCCGGAAGGTCAACCATGGTCGGATCCTTGTTGCGGGTGGTCGAATCGTCCGGCGCACCCTGTGCGCCCAGCTTTCTCATTCATGTCAAATCTGACCATTATTCTAACAAAAAATACTCACATCCGGTCAATCTTTTTTTTCACGACCATTTCTTGTGAAGCTGGCAATGGTTTCAACATGCCGGGTCTGGGGAAACAGATCCACAGGTTGCACCGTTTCCAGAACAAATCCCCCACCCACCAGAATGGCCACATCCCGCGCCAGCGTGGCCGGATCGCAGGAGACATAAACCACCCGTCCGGCCTTGCCGTGGGTCGCCAGATGACGACAAAGCGTCTCGGCGCCATTCCGGGGTGGATCGAGCAGGACCAGATCAACCGGATCCTGCCACGGCAACAGAGAGACCCCCTCCTCCCGGAACAGATCGATCCGCCGGAACGTCACCGGTGCCAACCCGTTCTTTTGCACATTCTTGCCGGCCCGATGCAAAGATCCCGCCATCAGATCGGCTCCCAACACCGCAGCGAAAGAACGCGCCAAAGGCAAGGTGAAGTTGCCGATTCCGCAAAACAGATCCCAGGCCACCTGACCACGCCCGGACAGTCGCCCGGACAGTCGCAAGGTCTCGGCCACCAGCAGCCGGTTTTGCAACGCATGACCCTGCACAAAATCTTCCGGCCCGAACGCGATGGACAAGCCATCGAGTTCATAGGACAACGTGCGGCGCGTGACCAACGGGCGCGGCGCAGCACGTCCCAGGCGCAGCCACAACTGATCCACACCGATCTCTGTGGCAAAAGTACGCATGGCCTCCTTATCGGCGTTCGGGCAGGGACGCAACAGACAAAAAACCATGCCCACCCCCGCATCGCCAGCCACGACCTCGATTGCGTTCAACGCGGCTCTGGCCTGAAGCCGGGCAATAAAGCACCGCAACGGGCCAAACAGCGCCGACAGACGCGGATCGAGCACCGGACAATCGGTCAGATCAACGATATCGTGGGAACCATGCGCAAAGAATCCCAACAACACCTCCGATCCATTCCATCCCACCTGAAACGTGGCCCGACGACGGTAACCATCCCGCTGTTGTGCCGGAAGCAGCGGTTGCACCACCAATCCGGCGGAATCGAGCCGGGCAATCCGTTCCAGTCCTTCGCGCACGAATCCGGTCTTGATCGCATCCTGGGTTTCAGGGGCGATGCGACGCAACTGACAGCCGCCACACCGGCCATTCACCCCGCACCCCGGATCCACGGTATCGGGTCCGGGAACGAGAATTTCCTGACAACGCACCATCAGATGATGACGCCGATCGGCTTCGATCCGACCCCGGATCCGATCACCAGGCGCCGTATGCGGCACAAAAGCAACCCGACCCTCCAGCCGAGCCAGCCCCATGCCACCCGGCACCAGTTTTTCGATCACCAACTCCACGTCATCCATGGCCGCATTTTCCCTGTAACAGAAGATCAGTCATCCCACTTGATCGGTTTTTTCAAGGTGCCGCTTTTGTCGAACGGCACCGCTCCCAGGAGGGGAAGTTCCACATGAATGACCCCTGCGAGGCGATAATCGACCACAGCCTCGCCTCTGCGCAACAATGCTGAAATCTGCTTCATCGCTCTCATGACCTCAGTTGCGACTTCCAGATCAAATTCAGCATCCCCTTTGGCCGGGATGATAAAAAATTCCGTGGATTTGCCCGTGGCAAAGGCCATGCCTTGCACTTCGAGACGGCTGTCGATTCCGGAAATGGGCACTTCGATGTCGTTGGGATTTTCCACCTTGAGACGCAAACGGAAGCGGGGGGCCAACTTGGAGGATTTGATCCGGGAGGGTTGAATATCCACCAGACTCAAACGGGGTTGTTCCAGTTTGGGTTTGGATCCAAGCCAGTCTGCCCCGCCTCCACACCCGGCCAGGGTCAGCCCCAGCAGACCGACCACCCAGACCATCCACCCAGACCGGTCACAACACCATTTTTTCATGCCATCCCCCAAAAAAAAATTCTTGTCGCCAGAGGCCATCCCAAAATCGAGATGCCAGCCATCCAGCAATAGAACAGCCGGGCAGAGGGTGCAAGGGATTGGTCACGTCTGCAATCCATCCCGACCGGTTCGCAACCCGGAAACGGATCGGCTATGCTGTGCCCTGACCGTGCAAAGCGTGTTTCACCCGACGAATCCGCTCCTGACGCAGCGCCTGCCCCAGCGCAGGCCCCGCCAATCCCCTGCCGATCAGTGCGCTCGCATCCACCGACAAGGCCGCCCGCAAGGCCAGACGCAACGCCTCCCCGGCCGGATAGACCCCAGGGAATTCCCCATGCCGGGCATCCGCCGAGCAGGCGAGCAGAAACCGCTCCAACTGCTCCGGACGGCGCAGGGCATCCAAGGTTTCCAGCAATCCCAACACCTTGCCAGGACGCATCTCCAGCACCCGGTGACAACGCATATGCTGCCCGGCCACCAAAGCGGCCAACCGCTCAAACGATTTCGCGATTCTGAGGCGATGGCACAGTTCGGTCACCACGGCGACCCCTCGTTCGTCGTGGCCATGATGGTGCGGAAGTTCGACTTCCGGAGTCAATCCCTTGCCCAGATCATGGGTCAGGGCGGCAAAACGAATCACCGGATCCGATGTCAACCGGACGGCGCGATCCAGGGTCCACAACACATGCTCAAAGGCATCCCCCTCGGGATGATGCACCGGGGAGTGAATCTTGCCCCGCAGCGCATGCAACTCCGGAAACAACCTCTCCAGGGCACCACACCGGGCCAATACCCGGAAATATTCCGCCGGTGCGTCGCTTTCCAACGCCTTGAGGCTCTCCTGCCAGATCCGCTCCACAGCCAGATCGGACAATTCACCCGACCGGGTGATGATTTTCATCATTTCCAGGGTCGCCGGATCGACCGTAAATCCCAACCCGGCAAAACGGGCCTGAAAACGGGCCACCCGCAACACCCGCAAGGGGTCGTCGGCAAAAGCAGCGGAGACATGACGCAACCGGCGCAACTCCAGATCGCGCCTGCCCCCGTGCGGATCGATCACCCGGCCTGCGGCATCCATGGCCATGGCGTTGATGGTCAGATCACGCCGGAACAGATCCTCTTCCAGGGTGATCCCCGGAGCGGCATTCACGGCAAATCCCTTGTATCCCCGACCGGATTTGGACTCGGTGCGGGCCAGGGCATACTCTTCGCCGCTTACCGGATGAAGAAAAACCGGAAACGCCGCTCCGACCCGCCGAAACCCCCGTGCCAGCATCCCTTCCGGAGTCTCCCCCAGCACCACCCAATCCCGTTCGCCGACCGGCAGACCCAACAGGGCGTCGCGCACACACCCGCCGACCCGGTAGCAGACGAGACCCGTGGTTTCCGTCTCTTTCACCCCTTGACACATACCGCCTGTTGCAGCGTGTGGACCGGTTCGGCCAGATCGTGCTGATGGGCCATCACCGCGTCGATATCCTTGTAGGCTCCGGGAATTTCATCCAGCACCGAACGATCCTTGGGACAGGCCACGCCTGTGGTTTGACGGGCCAGATCTTCGACCGTGAAACGCCGCATGGCCTCCTGTCTTCCCATGCATCGTCCAGCCCCATGCGCGCAGGAGTGAAAAGCCTCCCGATTGCCCTTGCCACGCACGATATAAGAGAGCGTCCCCATGGAGCCGGGAATGATTCCCCAATCCCCGGCACGGGCACGGATCGCCCCTTTGCGGGTCACCCACACCTCGGAGCCGAAATGGCGTTCCCGGGTCACATAATTGTGATGACAGTCGATCCGCTCTCCGGCCAGTTCCACCGGACAGGACAATGTGGTTCGCAGCGCGGTCAACACCGCCTCCAGCATGAAGGCCCGATTGGCCCTGGCAAATTCCTGCGCCCATTCGGCGGCACGCAGATAATCGCCGAACTCCGGACTCCCTTCCCGGAAAAAAGCCAGATCCGCATCCGGCAGCGCCCGCAACTCCCGACCCGCCAGCGCCTTGGCGCGCTGAATGAAATAGGTGCCGATACGATTGCCCACCCCGCGCGACCCCGAGTGGATCAGGATCCAGACCCGATCCCGTTCATCCAGCCGCAGTTCGATGAAGTGGTTGCCCGTGCCCAGCGTGCCCAGATGGCGCACCGTGTTGGTGCGGTCGTTGAGCAGTTTCGGATGACGCTCCAGCAGATCAGGCAGAGCCTGCTGGATGCCATATCGTTTCCACCAGAGCGCGATCGCATCCGGCAATTCGCCCGCCCGCGCCCCGCGATCCCTGGGACCGCCGTCATCGGTGCGGCCATGAGGCACGGCCCGTTCGATGGCCGCGCGCAAGCTCTCGCCCCGATCACCCAATGCGCCGGAGTCCAGTTTGAGCATGACCGCAGACATGCCGCAGCCGATGTCAACCCCCACAGCAGCCGGAATCAAGGCGCCAACCGTGGCGATCACCGCACCGATGGTCGCACCCATGCCGGCATGCACATCCGGCATGGCCGCCACATGATGAAACACGAACGGCAGGTTGGCCACATTGACCAATTGCTTGCGCGACAGATCATCCACCTGATCGGTGAAGATCCGAACCGGCACACGCCCGCTTTCCAGACTTACGGCGACCGGCATCACACCCCTCCCTAGGCTGCAACATGCGATCGGCGGTTGCCGACCGCGCTGATTTCAATTCCGTTTGAACAATGCCTCGGCTGCGGCCCAGGCCGCCGTACTGTTGCCGCCCGCGTTCGTGTTCCGCTTGCCATTGGTGTTGCCATTGCCGTTGCCCGCGCTGTTGCCCGTGCTCTTGCCCGTGCTCTTGCCCGTGCCGTTGTTGCGGCTCGACGACATCCGGTTGTTCTCGTTCCGGGGCAAGGATCCCTTGGACAGGAAGAAATCACAGAAATTGGCCCGCTCCTTGTCCACGATCCGTTCGGCCACACGCTCCTGGCACTCGTTGTAGCTGCCCGGATCATGAAAACGACAGTTCAAACAGACCCGCGTATCCTTCGTGCATCCGGAACAGACATCCGACCGGCCAAATCCGTTGGCCGGCAGCATGGCTCCACAGCTCCAACAGTGCGACGTTTTTCCAACCGCCATCTAAGGCATCTCCCAAAAATAAACCACTTTCCAACGGGTCGCCCCGTCTCCCCTTTCCTCCGATCCAGCAAGGAGCGGACCGGATTTTTCATCCACGATTTGACGCAAGCCTTGCGTGATCGATCCAAACGTGCGAAAGCACCAGACTCAACCCTTCATTCCCCAACCCAGGAGTCCTGACCTCATGCAATCCCCCTCCCTGCTCCGTGGCGCCGGATATCTTTTCACCGGACTCAAACTGCTGACCGTTCCCGGTCTGCGTCGCTTTGTGCTGATCCCCCTGGTGCTCAGTACGCTGCTGTTCGCGGCGGGCACCTGGGTGGCTGGTCACTATCTGCTGATGCTGTCGGGCTGGATCAACAGCTATCTGCCCAGCTGGCTCCAATGGATGGAGTGGATCGTGCTCCCGCTGCTTTTCTTTTCGGCGAGCACCCTGCTCTTTTCAACCCTGGGTTCGATTGCCAACCTGGTCGGCGCTCCCTTCAATGCCCTGCTGGCCCAGCAGGTCGAACGCCATCTGACCGGAACCGATCAGAACAGCCCGCCCCAAAGCCTGATGGCCACTCTTTTTCCCACCATTCGCAGCGAGATCCAGAAGATTTTCTATTACCTGATCCGGGCCATTCCGCTGCTGCTGCTGTTTGTGGTGCCGGTGATCAATGTGGCGGCCCCGTTCGTCTGGATGATTTTCTCAAGTTGGATGAGCGCATTCCAATACGCCGACTTCCCCATGAGCAACCACGACCTCTACGACAAGGAGATCCTCGCACACCTGCGGGAAAAACGCCTGCTCTCTCTGGGGTTTGGCGGGGCCACGCTGCTCATGACCTTGATCCCGATCCTTAATTTCCTCGCCATGCCCGCTGCCGTGGCCGGTGCCACCGCCCTTTGGGTTGCCGAGTGGAAACGATAACGGCATGATGGGGGGAGCCACCCCCTCCCCCCCCCAACCGTGGACATCCCTTGCGGGAATTCCACGGTAAATTTGCATGATGGGGGGAGCCACCCCCTCACCCCCCAACCGTGGACATCCCTTGCGGGAATTCCACGGTAAACATCTGGCACGGTTTTCCCTTGTGCTGTTCCGTGAGAATCGGGAATCGTCATATTTTTGACGATTCCCGATCCAACCTCAATTTCTACCAGGAAATGGAAGCGGCACATGAAAACGCTCATCGTCAAACCCGACTCACCCTTCAAACAGGCCCTGATCGCCTGTCCGGTCTGCGGCAACCATCCCATGCACATCTATCGTTGCGCGGGTTGCGGGGAGGTCCGCTGCGGCAGCGACCAATGCATTGGCAGCATGGGCACCGAATACAAACGCTGGGCACGCGCAGGCACCATCTGCCGTCACTGCAATGAGGCCACCTATCGCCAGATCGTCAGCGACTCGGAGGAGATGCAACAGTTTCTGGCCGAGTATCGTCGGCCTTGGCGTCCCCGCTCACCCGCTTCCCGACGGTGACGGTATGCAGCCGTTTGGGGACCAGGATCCTTTGGGCCACGCGCCGCACATCCGCACGGGTGACGGCGCGGATCCTCTCCGGCCATTTGTCCAGATAGTCCAGGCCGCGCCGATAAAATCCGATCCGACACCAGGTGTCAGCCAGCTTGTCCAGACCATCGAGTTGCAACGGAAAAGAACCGGTGAGATAGCGCTGCACCTCGGACAATTCTGCCTCACTGACCTCCTCTTCCATCAGACGGTTCAACTCCTGACGAATCAGCGACAAAGCCTCACCCGCTGATTCACTCTTGGTCTCCGTGCCCACCATGAACGGACCCCGACCGGCCAGAGGCGAAAAATAGGAGAAAACGCCATAAGTCAGCCCCCGCTCCTCGCGCAGCACCTGGGTCAGACGGCTGGTCAATCCTCCGCCTCCGAGAATCTGATTCATGACTGTCAGGGCATAAAAATCCGGATCATCCCGATGGATCCCCACCCCCCCGATCCGTATCGTGGTCTGAGGCTGATCCATCTCCACATGGCGCTCCACCCCCGCTTCATCGACCGCCGCCTCAGGCAGCCCCCCAAAGGGACCAGGCTCTGATTCCAGCGCGGCGAAATGTTTTTCCACCAGCGCGTTGAGCCGTTCCATCCCGATATCTCCGGCCACGGAGAGCACCATGCCCGGCGCACGAAACGTCGCCGCGTGATGACGACGGATATCGGCCAACTCGATCCGTTTAACGCTCTCCACCGTGCCGGTCACCGGACGACCATAGGGGTGATCCCCGTAGATCAACGGATAAATGGCCCGCGTGGCCTGAAACCCCGGATCCTCTTCACTTTTGATCAACTCCGCGATCCGCTCCCGCACCCCACGCTGAAAATCTGCGGCGTCAAAACGGGGACGGGTCATGGCCTCGCCCAGCCGGGTCATGGCCTCGTCCAGATGCGCGCTCAAGGTGGTCAGGCTCACCTCGATGGTATCCTGACCGGCATTGGCCCCCAGGGTGATCCCGTGATACTGCAACCGCTCCTGGAAGGCGGTCGAATCCAGTTCGCCTCCCCCTTCGTTGAACATCCACGCGGTCATGGTGGCCACCCCTTCCCGACCCTTGGGATCATAGGCCGCGCCACCTCGCACCAATATTCTCAGCTCCACCATGGGGTTGACATGGTTTTCCAACAGGAAAATCCGAATCCCCCGGTTTGCGACCAGATATTGCACCTTGTCCTGCTGCTCTCCGGCATGGGCAGCCAGGGCCACAAACCACCCGAACACCAGCACCAACCCGATTCCCCATCGCTTGCCGCGCATGTTCATGGCTTCAATATCCCCACGGTCAGACGCTCCGGACGCAGATATTTGGCGGCCACCTGTTGCAAACGCTCAGGGGTCACGCGCCGCACCCGCTCGGGATAGTCATCCAGCAGCATCCGCCAGTTCAGATCGTTCAGGCTCATGCGGCCAATGATCCAGGCAATCCGGTCAATGGAGTCCAGGGCATAAACCTGTTCGGCAATCAGACCGTTGCGAGCCTTTTCCAATTCGCGCTCGCCCACCGGTTCTTTGATCAACCGCTCCACCTCACCCAGCATGGCCTTTTCCAGCTCTTGCAGATCGGCACCGAGCTTGGGCATGGCCGAAAGGGAAAACAGCTCCCAGCTCAAGGAGAATCCACTGTACGAAGCCGAAGCCGAAACCGCCACGCCCATCTCACGCACCAGACGCTGCTGCAACCGGCTGGTGCCGCCACTGCCCAAGACCACAGCCAGGACATCCAGCGCCAAGGCATCCTCTTCCGCATCCGGCATGGCCATGCTGGGCACGGCATACCCGGCCATCCAGATCGGCAATTTGGCGCTCTTGTCGCTCATTTCCAGCCGTTCCGGCTTTTTGCGCTCCGGCAGAGCGGGAAAACGGGGCCGGGACAAGGCAGGCTGCGACGCCAGACCGGCAAAATATTTCCGCACCAACCCCTCGACCGCCTCCAGATCCACATCCCCCACCACCACCAGAGTGGCATTGTTCGGGGCATAGTAGGTCTGATACCACTTCTTGAGATCTGCCAGCGTCAATCCGGCAATCTCGTCCATGCTGCCGATCACCGGACGACCATAAGGATGATCGCCATACGCCAGCGTGCGATACCGTTCCAGCATGCGCTGATTGGGATCGCCATCGGTGCGCACGCGCCGCTCTTCCCGCACCACGAGATTTTCCGAGGTGAACTCCTCTTCGGCCAGTTTCAGGCCACGCATCCGGTCGGCCTCCAGGCTGAGCGCCAATTCGATCCGGTCCGAGGAGAGTTTGATGTAATACATGGTATAATCGCTGGTGGTGGAGGCGTTGTCCTCCCCCCCTTCCCGCGCGATCCGTTTGCTGAACTCCTCCGGAGGCACGCTCTCGGTGCCCTGGAACATCATGTGTTCCAGCATGTGAGCCAATCCACCCTTGCCGGGTTGTTCGTCGGCAGAACCGACCCGATACCAGACCTGGGTGATGACCACCGGAGCCTTGGCCTCGCGCGCCAGGATCACCTTCAGGCCATTATCCAGCCGGAACTCCCGGTTTTCCAGCGCCCAGGCCGGGTTCATCCCCGCCAGCAGCAGCGCCAACACCACCCAACCCGATATCCGGGGAGGCCACATCCTCATCATCGCCCACCGCGCCCGGAGCCAAGCCAGCCCGGCAGCCGTTCCTGCTCCTCGCGCCCCAGAGGTTTAACCTCATTGTCGGCTTTGCCAGCCGGGGTCTTGAAGAGAATCGAGCGGGCCGACAAGGGGGCAACCTCATCGCGGGGTGCGGTGATCCGTCCCACGCCCGGCTCGTCGGGCGCTTCACGGCTGGGCAGCACGTCGAGATCCGGCGGAATCTCCAGCGGTTCGCGGGTGGCGACCTGACTGGGATCCAACTGGTTCACCTCCCAAGGCAAAACGAAATTGCTCGAACATCCGGCCAGGGGCAACAGTGCCAGCAGGGCCAGAAACGGCCGATTGAACCCACTTGTTTTTTTCATGGATGGCCTCACAGATCGGAAGAGTCCGACAGAATCAGTTGATCGAGCAACAACAACCCCACCCCCGCGCTGATGGCGCAGTCGGCCAGATTGAACACCGGAAAGGAGAGATCATGCCAGTGGAAATACAAAAAGTCCACCACCCATCCAAAACGGATGCGGTCGCTGAGATTGCCCAAAGCCCCGCCCAAAAGCAACCCCAATCCCGTCACCAGCACCCCGCTGCGGGCGGTTCGCAGCATCGTGAGGATGACCACGGAGGCCACCACCGCCACGCCCGACAAAAAATAGACCCGGTAGTCGGCCTGCATCTCCGTGAACAGTCCAAAAGCGGCCCCGACGTTATGCACCAGCACCAGATCGAAAAAACCCGGCAGCAGCGTGATCCCCTGACGGGCCAGTTCCAGCGAGGCGATCTCCTTGCTCCATTGATCCAGCCCGAAGACCACCGCCCCCAACAACAGGCCCGCGCCCAAACGCAGGCTCCACCATCCGCCAGGCGCAGCCGACATCAGGAGAGACCCGCCGCAGTGATCACCGCGCGACACCGGGGACAGAGCACCTCCTCCCCGCCCACGCCCAGAGTCGGTTCCCAGTTCCAGCAGCGCACGCACTTGGCGCCACCGGCACGGGCAATGGCGATTTTCAACCCTTCGACCTCGCCATCGCTCTCCAGAGCTGCCGGCGCCTCGGCCAACGGACGCACCGTCACCGCCGAAACGATGAAAATCCGGTGCAATTCCTCCACCGATTGCAGCAATGCCAGCAACTCCCCTTCGGCATACAAGGTGAGCGCCGCCTCCAGGAAGGTGCCGAGCCGTTTTTCCCGACGCTCGATCTCCAGCACCCGATAGGCCGCCGCCCGCACCTTGCGAAGCGTTTTCCAGCGCGAGGCCAGGGCCTCATCGTGCCAGCGGGCATCCGCCTCGGAAAACAGCGCAAGATGCACCGATTCCGTCCGGTCGCCAGGCATGTGGGTCCAGACCTCCTCGGCGGTGAACGACAGGATCGGCGCCATCAACCGGGTGACGGCTTCCAGAATCCGGGCCAGCACGGTCTGGGCCGACCGCCGCTCGACCGAACGCGCCCCCTCACAATAAAGGCGATCCTTGAGCACGTCCAGATAAAACGCTCCCATATCCACGGCGCAGAAATAATGGATATCCTGATAGACGCGATGGAAAGCGTATTCATCATAAGCGCCGCGCACGTCCGCAATCAACCCGTGGAGCTGATGCAAGGCCCAACGGTCGAGTTCCGGCATCCGCTCCAGGGGAACGCCATCGTTTTCCAGGTCAAACCCGGCCAGATTGCCGAGCAGAAAGCGCAACGTGTTCCGAATGCGGCGGTAGGCGTCGGAAAGCCCTTTCAGAATCTCGTCGGAGATGCGGATATCCCCGGCATAATCCTCTGCCGTGACCCACATGCGCAAGATATCGGCGCCGTACTGCTGGATCACCTTGGCTGGCGCGATGACATTGCCCAAAGACTTGGACATTTTCCGTCCCTTGCCATCCACCACGAAGCCATGGGTCAGCACCGCCTTGTAGGGGGCCTTGCCCCGCACGCCGACCGAAGCGAGCAGGCTGGAATGAAACCATCCCCGGTGTTGATCCGACCCTTCCAGATAGAGATCCGCCGGCCAGCTCAACCCCCAGCCGCCGGCATCCTGACGCAGCAGAACCGCCGCCTGGGTCACGCCCGAATCGAACCAGACATCGAGAATGTCCTTTTCCTTGAGAAACGCCTTGCTCCCGCATCCCGGACAAACAAAGCCGTCGGGCAGGAACTCGGCTGCGCTTTTCCGGAACCAGACATCGGCGCTGTGCTGTTCCACCTGCCGGGCGATATTCTCGAACACCGCCCCGTCCGATACCACCCGACTGCACTCCTGGCAGCGGATCACCGCAATCGGCACCCCCCAGGAGCGTTGCCGCGACACGCACCAGTCCGGACGGACCGCAACCATGTTGTAGATCCGGTCGCGCCCCCAGGCCGGAATCCAGCGGGTCTGGTCGATCTCTTGCAGCGCCTTTTCCCGCAGCCCATTTTTTTCCATGGAGATGAACCACTGGGGAGTGGCGCGGATGATCACCGGCTTGTGGCAGCGCCAGCAGTGGGGATAGCTGTGGGTCAGACGCCCCTGGGCGAGCAGCGCGCCGGTTTCATCCAGCAGCGCCACCACCGCGTCGTTGGCCTTGAAGATGTGCTGACCGGCAAAATGGGGCGTGCCGGGTTCGAAAACGCCCCGGTCATCCACTGGATTATAAACCGGCAGGCCATGGCGACGGCCCACGTCGTAGTCTTCGTGGCCATGGCCGGGCGCGGTGTGAACGCATCCCGTGCCTGCCTCCAGGGTGACGTGACGACCAAGCAGAATCGGCGCATCGCGCTCCACCAGCGGATGACGGAACCGCTTGCCCGCCAGTTGCGCACCCGGAAAACGGGCCAGAATCTCCACCCCGGCACGGGGCACGCCAAAGGCATCGACCGCCGACTCCCACAGCCCTTCGGCCAGGATCAGAATTTCGCCGGACTTCAGGTTGGCGCAACGCCCCGGATCCTGAATCCGCGCCGCCACATAGACCAACTCCGGATGGAGACAGACCGCCAGATTGGCCGGAATGGTCCAGGGCGTGGTGGTCCAGATGACGACCGAAACCGCACCCGACCCCTCCAATCCCTCCAGGGTTTCGTCACCGGCCAGAGGAAACTTGACGTGGATCGAGGTCGAAACATGATCCGCGTACTCCACCTCGGCCTCGGCCAGGGCCGTAACATCGTTGACGCACCAGTAGACCGGTTTGGCGCCTTTGAACAGCCCGCCATTGACCAGAAACTGCCCCAACTCGCGCAGAATGTCGGCCTCGAAGCGGTAATCCATGGTGAGATAGGGATGTTTCCAGTCGCCGATCACCCCGAGGCGTTTGAACTCCTCCCGCTGGATATCGACCCAGCGTTGGGCATAATCGCGACAATGGCCCCGGAACACCACCGGATCCATGGATTCCTTGTCCAGCCCCTGCTGTTTCAGCTCCACCTCGACTTTGGTTTCAATCGGCAGGCCATGGCAATCCCAGCCAGGAACATAGGGGACATCGAACCCCTCCATGCGCCGGGCCTTGAGAATCACATCCTTGAGCACCTTGTTGATCGCATGGCCCATGTGCAGATTGCCATTGGCATAGGGCGGGCCGTCATGCAGCACAAAGCGCGGTCTGCCGGCTGCCACCTCGGCCATGCGGGCATGCAGATCCATGCTCTCCCAGCGCGCCAGAATCGCCGGTTCGCTCGCGGGCAGATCCGCCCGCATGGGAAATGGGGTGACCGGCAACTGCACGGTATCTTTGTAATCCACGTCCTGACACTCCTTGTAAATCCATGCTCCCCGCGCGATCCATCCGCAATCGGCGGCGATCCGGGTTTCCGTTCAAAAAGTATCAGTTTAGCACAAACCGCGCGTCCGGCAAGCCAAACATCACATCCTGGCCAGGGCAATCGCATTTGAGGATAAAAACCTGTAAATTCAACAGGTTGAAAACTTCACAGACACCACCATTCATTGACAACTCATTGATCTGACAGACATATCCATTTCAGATGCAATGGCATTTCACCCTGGCGTCCCTGTTCAGGCGGGATGCAAGGCTGACAGAACTGGCAGGTCAGTAAAAATTTTCACGTTGCATCATGATCGATTCTCATGAGAGAATAAAATTGTACAATATAACCTGCCATAATCCTGCACAGAGCATACCCTGACCTTCCAACAAGGAACTTGAAGATGAAAAGGCATCGCTCTCTGATCTCCTTTGACTGGGCCTTGAAACGACTGCTGCGCAGCAAAGCCAACTTCGATGTCCTGGAAGGTCTTCTGAGCGAACTCCTCATGACCGACGTGCAGATCGTTGAACTGTTGGAAAGCGAAAGCAACAAAGAAGATCCTCTCGATAAATACAATCGAGTGGACATGAAAATCAGAAACACCCAGGGCGAAATCATCCTGATCGAACTGCAATACGAACGCGAATATGATTACCTGCAACGAATGATTTATGGGGTCGCCAAGACGATCACGGAACATATGCGTGAAGGTGATCCCTATGCAAAAATTCAAAAAGTCATTTCCATCAGCATTCTCTACTTTGATCTCGGCGCAGGGAGTGATTATGTGTACCATGGCACCACATCGTTCAAAGGCTTGCACACGCAAGAGGAATTGCTTTTGAACGAGGGCCAGAAAAAAATGTTCAATCGTCAGACCATTCAAGACATCTTTCCAGAACTTTATCTGATCAAGGTCAGTCGCTTCAACGATGTGGCGCGCGATCCCCTGGATGAATGGATCTATTTCCTCAAGAATGCCGAAATCCGCGAAAATTTCACTGCCCGTGGATTGAAAAAAGCCAAAGAGGTTCTGGATATCCTGAGACTCTCGGAAGAGGAACGGAACGCCTACGAGCGGTATCAGGAGGATTTGCACTTTCAGGCAAGCATGGTGGAGTCTACCTGGGTTGCAGGCAAGATAGAGGGAGAAATCATTGGCGAACAGAGAGGCATCCAGATCGGCGAACAGAGAGGCGAGCAGAGAGGCGAAGCCAAAATCCTGATCCGTCAATTGCAACGCCGTTTCGGTGCGCTCCCTGCCTGGGCCAGCGAAGCCATTGCCAAAGCCGAACCGCCCGCCCTGGAGACGTGGAGCCTTCGCATCCTGGAAGCCCAATCTCTGGACGAACTCTTCGCCAACCGGCCATGACTCTGCCCCAAATGACCCAACCATGAAAAAATCCGCTGCCTGATCGCGCCAGCAGTACCGGCACCGCCAATACCGCGACCCAACGTTTTTCTCTTCAATACTGGGACAGGTGCGCTGAGCTACAATGCGGATGGAACAGGCGCCACGGCTCCAGTCACCCTGAGTTTCCACCCTGTCGGCGAACCAGATCCAGATCGTGGCTTTGCCTGTATCCGCGCGCTAATCCCCATGATCCTCCCGTCCTTCGTGGCGTTTGGAACGGTCAGAGCGCGGCAGAGGGGTCTCCAGGGGCGATCCGCTCAAGGCCGGAGCGCCCGCAACCCCCTCGCGCCAGCGACCGGAACGCCACAACGCCTTGGCATCATCCTCGTTGGCATTGCGATGACACAACACGCAACGCTCGAAATCCCGGATCCCCTCCTCCAGATGCTCCTTGCGGATCTTCCCCTGGGTGTGTTCGTGGCAGCCATAACAGGTATAGTTGCGATAATCATCCGAAGGATGGCAGGTGGCACACTTGGTCTCGTGATTTCGATCAAAGGCGAAAAATTTGCGATGATCGAAGGTGGCCGGTTTCCAGCGCGCGAGGGTATGACAGCGGCCGCACTGCCCGCCCGCCTGACGATGCACACCATCGGTGGGGGCTTTGGACTGGTGACAACTGCCGCACCCTTCCCGCTGCAACGCGGTCAGTTGATCATGATTGAACCGGGCCGGTTTCCAGCCCTCCACGGTGTGACACTGGCTGCACTGCTCCGGAACCTGCCGATGCAACCCGTCGCCGGGTCGCTTGTGACACGACGAACACCCCTCCCGCGTGGCCGCATCGAGCAGAGGATGAGAAAAACGCTGACTGCTGCGGAATTTCGCCACGCCCGCATGATCCCCGTGACAGGCCACACAATCCTGACCGCTCAATTTCTGATGAAACGGCGTCTTGTTCTTGCGGTTGGTCAGCGCCACCCCTTTGGAAGTCAGCACGCCGATGGAATCGACCTTGTGGCAGGCCACGCACTTGTCCGAAGCAGCCCCGCGCCCCAGGGCGTGGCATGCCAGGCAATCCCGCTCCAACCCGCGATGCCCGGCGATCAGCCCCCCCGGCGCCAGCATCAACTGGGGATGGAACCACACCAGGACCACGACAACCGCCAGATTGGCCAACAGAATCCAGTAAACAGGACGGTTCATCGCCACCCCCAGAACAGCAGCGTCCCCGCGATGTGTCCCAAAGCGAGTACCGCGAAAACCATGGAAATCGGGAAATGAACCGAACGCCACCGGGCCATCCAGTCACAGGTGACCGCCTCCCAGAACAACGCCTTTTCCACCTCCCCGTCCGACAGCCCCTGGTTCTGGAACTCGACCCGCCAGGCTGCGAGCTGACGCCGGGAACGATCCAGCAGATAACGCCCCACCAGACCGCTGACCACATTGACCGCCATGGCCAGAGTGGCAAGCCACGGCAGGATGGCATTGAAATGAACGCCGGCGTGGATGAAAACCATCAGCGTACCCATCCAGGTGGCCCACTCATGCCATTTGAGCAACCAGCGGGGATTGCCCTTATCGATCACACCGCGCTTGCGCATGGAATAAAGCAAAGAAAGCAGAATCAACAACGTACCCGGAATCCCCAGATAACGCCCCACCCAGACCAGTTGCCATTGATGCAACAACAGATCCCCCCCCAGAGTCGCAACCACCAGCACCGCGAAACGCAGCAGAAAAGGCAGCACTTCGTCGAAAAACAGCGAGTGATTCATTCCAGCCTCCTCATGCCGTCACGGTCAGATCGCTCCGGGGACGGGAAACGCACAGCAGGCAGGTTCCCTGGTCCGGGGTGTAATCGGGATTTTTCACATACTCGACCTCTCCCTGTTCGATCCGGGTCTGACACACTCCGCACACCCCGGAACGACAACCGAAAGGGGGATCGATCCCCTGATTCTCGGCACACTCCAGCAAGGTTCTGGCGCTGCCATCCCACAGCACCTTCTTGCCCGACTGACTGAACGAAACCATCAGCGGACGGTTCCGCACCACAGCAGCCACCGGCTGGACCGGTTGGACCGGTTGGACCGGCTGGACCGGTTGGACCGATTGGACCGGCTGGACCGGTTGCGATTTCGGCGCCGCATCCGCCCCCACAACCCCGCCGAAGTTCTCGGTGTGGATCCGCTCCTGTGGCACACCCCACACCTGAAGCGCGGGAACCAGACTCTCCAGCATCGCACCAGGCCCGCACAGATAGAAATGATACGGCACCAACCGCAAGGAGAGCCGCAACCGGGTAATATCCACGCGACCGGCATGGTCATAATCCCGCCCAACCACCTCTTTGGCGCCTGGTTGGCTGTGACACGAAAAATAATGAAAGCTTGAATGCTGCCTGGCCAGGCCGCGCAGAGTGCCGTCGGCCATCTTCTCGTCCGCCGCGCGCACCCCGTAAAAAAGCCACAACTCCCGATGAGGATTCTGCGCCAACTGGGTCAGAATCATGCTCAAAAGCGGGGTGATGCCGATTCCGCCGGCGATCAGGACCGTGGGCGCCTCCCCCGGTTGCAGCACGAAGCGGCCCGCGGGCGCCAGCACCGCAAGCCGGTCTCCCTCCTGGACCCGATCATGAAGATGGGTGGAAGCCACCCCCTGCGCCACCCGTTTGACCGAAATGCGATAATGATCCAGACCTGGCCGGTCCGACAGGGAGTAACACCGGGTGACCTCGCGCACCTCACCGGTCACGGGATCCGGAATCTGCAACCGGAACGTCAGAAACTGCCCAGGCAAAAAGAAGGGCAGCGGTCGATCATCCACCGGCCACAACTCGAACGAACAGATGGTCCGATCCGCACTCTCCATCATTTTGCGGCCCACCCGCAGCTCGCGCCATCCCTCCCAGGCGGCCACCACGGGCGCGGCAACCGGGACAACCGGAACAACCGGTGCGGATACGGCCTCGATCGGATCAGGCCCCTTTCCGACCTGCTCCAACCCGTCCAGACGTTGCTTCAGCGTCTGATAACGTTGCCAGTGACGCAAAAACGCCCAACCCGCGAAAAGCAGCAACTGCAACCCGATGCCCAATCCGATCCAGGCCGAAAGCTTGACAACGGTCACCTCTGATCTCCTTCGCAGCATTCCATGCCCGGTGTCATCCCAACGCCCCCAGGGTCTCTTTCAAGGATTCAAGCGCCGCCAGGGCCTCTTTCATCCGATATTTGCGCAGCAGTTGCTCCAGCTTGGCAATCGACGCCCCGATCTCCCCGGACCAGCCCATGGCCAGCATCGCGGTGGCCAGCGGCAGGCAGGGTCTGGGACGGCTCTCCCGGACATGGGGCAGCATCTCCTCCACCAGGGCCAGCAAAGCGGCAGGACGCGGGGCCGCATCGCTTTGCTGCGGGGGCGGTTCCGGTCGCGCGCGCGCCACCGTGGCGCATCCGGCCTCGACCACCGTGACCACGGCCCGCAGCGCCTCGCTCAACGCCGACAACCGTGCCTCCTCCAGCGCGATCCCCTGTCCCAGCTCCTGCTCCATGGTCAGGGAAAGTGCCTGCAAGGCCGTTGCCCCGATACTGCCCGCCACCCCCTTGAGCGTGTGCAACAACCGGATCGCCAGAGCCGGATCGCCCGCCTCCAGAGCCTGACGCACCTCCTGATCGCTGGCACGATGCCCCTCCAGAAAACGGAACAGCAAATTGATATACAACCCGCGATTGCCGCCCAACCGGGCCACCGCCCCATCCCGTTCAATCCCCGGCAGCGCGGGCAGTCGCACCTCGGAGGCCGGATCAGCCGCAACCTGCTCCGCCACCACCGGCGCGGCCAGCAGCGCGGCACCCTCCGGACAGAGCAGCCGCACCAGGGTGGAAAAGAGCAGATCCACATCCACCGGCTTGGACAGATAGTCGTTCATCCCGACGGCCAGACAGTGATCCCGCTCGCCGGACATGACATTGGCGGTCATGGCCACGATGGGCACCACACGCCCCGCCTCCAGGGCGCGGATCCGGCGCGTCGCCTCCAGGCCATCCATCACCGGCATTTGCAGATCCATCAGAATCACCAGATAAGGCCCATCCTCCAATGCCTGCACCGCCTCTTCGCCATTGACCGCGATACGCACCGTCAGACCGGCCAGCTCCAGCAGATCGGTCGCCACCTGCTGGTTGAAGGCATTGTCCTCGACCAGCAGCACCGGCAGTCCCGCCACCTCGCGCAACATCCGACCATACGCCTCCACCGGACGGGTCACGGCCTTGGCCGCCAGTTTGGCCAACGCTTCCTCACCCGGCAGACCAAACCAGGCGGTAAAGGCAAATTCGCTCCCCTCCCCGAAAACGCTTTGCACCTCGAAAGCGCCACGCATCATCTCCACCAGCCGCTTGCTGATCGACAACCCCAATCCCGTGCCACCATAACGCCGCGTCGTGGAACTGTCGGCCTGGGAAAAGGATTGAAACAGCCGACCCTGCTGCTCCGGCGTCAGACCGATGCCGGTATCGCGCACCGCAAAACGCAATTCGACCCCCTGTTCCTCCCGGCGCGCCACCCCGACCGCAACCACCACTTCGCCCCTGGCGGTGAACTTGACCGCATTGCCGGTGAGGTTGATCAACACCTGTCCGAGCCGCAAGGCGTCGCCGACCAGATGTTCCGGCACCTCGTCCGCAACCCGGACGGCAAAGGCCAACCCCTTTTCCTCGGCGGGCAGCGCCAGCAGAGTGGCAAGATGTTCAACCACATCGCGTATCCGGAACGGCGCGGCCTCCATCTCCAGACGACCGGCCTCGATTTTGGAAAAATCCAGAATGTCGTTGAGAATCCGCAACAACGAGTGGGCCGCCCGCTCGATCTTGCGCAGATAGTTCTCCTGTTTGGGGTTGACCTTGGTATGCAGACAGAGCGCGGTCATGCCGATGATGGCATTCATCGGGGTGCGGATTTCGTGGCTCATGTTGGCCAGAAATTCGCTTTTGGCGCGATTGGCATCCTCGGCGGCTGCCTTGGCCGCACGCAGTTGATCGTTGATCTCCTTGCGCTCGGTGATATCCTCCTTGATGGCCACAAAATGGGTAATCTCCCCGCTCCCAACACGCAACGGCGAAATCGAGGCCGACTCCCAGAAAAGCGCGCCATCCTTCTTGCGGGTCAAAAACTCCCCATGCCACTCCTGGCCTTCCAGGATCGATGCCCAAAGCGTCTGATACTCGTCTCTGGCGGTATGGCCGGACTTGAGCATGCGGGTATGCTGGCCAATCGCCTCTTCGCGGGAATAGCCGGTGTTGTGGGTGAACTTGGGATTGACATATTCGATGATGCCGTGCAGATCGGTGATCACCACCGCCACCGGGCTTTGCTCGATGGCATGATAAAGCTTGTGCAGCATCTCCTCGGCCTGCTTGCGTTCGATCAGACCCGCCAGCGTCGTGGTCACCAGCACCAGAAAATCTTCCAGAATCTCACTGCGTCCGGCGCCATCCCGCAGATAAAGATTCAGCACCCCCAGCATCCGCTCGCCAGAAAAAATCGGCAGACAGGCATGGCCATGAGGCGCCATGTTCCGGATCCGGATCACATGCCGCTCGTCGAGATGATCGGCAAAAACCGTCTCCCGGCTCTGGGCTGCCTGGCCGCACAGACAAGTACCAAAGGGAACCCGTGCGCAACGGACCTGCAACTCCGGATCCAG
Source organism: Magnetococcales bacterium (assembly GCA_015234115.1). Taxonomy (GTDB): domain Bacteria; phylum Pseudomonadota; class Magnetococcia; order Magnetococcales; family Magnetaquicoccaceae; genus Magnetaquiglobus. Next base: position 43,759 of record JADFWP010000006.1, on the reverse strand, counting down.
TCCTGTCTGAGCCGCCAGATTCAGCCGGTCCACCCCTGGATCCTTCAGAAAGACCGCGCCACGCGGTTCGATCGGCAACCAGGGAATGGCCAGAATCCGGTTCAGGGCACGATGCAGCAGCGCCGACAGGGATTCGCTGCGCAAGGAGATTTCCAACAGATCGTTGACCACCCCTTTGATGCGATCCGCGCTTTCGGCCAACTCCTTGGCCTGCAACAACTGCTCTTCGGTCTTCTTGAGATCGCTGATGTCGTGGGCAAGCATCACGAACCCTTCAAGACGCCCGCGCCGGGAACGGATCGGCGTCAGACCGAACTGTTGCCAGCAAATCTCCTCTCCGGTGCGCTCCCCGCCCGGCTTGGGGTGAACCGGCAGCAGACCCCGCCAGGATTTGCCCTCCTCCAGCGCCTGACGCACTCCGGCGCGGGTCTCGGATTCGCTCAGATAGCCCGCGATTTCATGCAGTGTCCGACCCACAACCTCTCTGGCCCGCCAACCGGTGGTGTGAAAAAAGCCTGGATTGGCATACTGGATGATGCCGGTGCCGTCCAGGGTCATGATCGCGTCCCCGGAGGAGTCCACCGCCTGTTGCAACCGACGCTGGCGCGTCGTGGCGACCTTGAGGCTCCACATCACCCGCAGCAGCAGACCCAACAGCATCAGGGAGGCGGCCAGCAACAAAACCTGATAGATCAACGCCACCTTCTGTTGCTGCAACAGATGGCCCAGAGAGACCCGGACCAAAGGCTGCCACCCCTCGGCCATGGGCATGTTCAGAATTTCGTCCAGCAACTGATCGGTGCGCGGTTTCCAGACCAGAATCAGACGCACATCGTCCACCACCCCGGCATACCGGGGCAGATCGACCATGGCCGCGAGATGTTCTTCGATCTGACGCAACACCCCTTCATGGTCGTACCGCCCGGAAAAAAGCAGCATCTTTTGCAGCAAAGACAACAGCAGCCGAGACTCAGCCGCCCCGGAGAACACCCCCCCACCCACCTCCGCGTCCATGGCCTCGACCCGCTCCTGGATCCCCTCGGGCAGGTGCGCCATGACGTTCTTGAGCAAGGCGTTCCCGGATTTGAAACGCTCGATACGCTCCAGTTTGGCCTTCACCAACCGTTCCTGCTGCCGCCAGGCCTCCAGGTAGCTCCCGCCATCCTCTTCCAGGGTGATGGCCAGATCCCGGGTCTGTTGCAACGCCTCCAGCACCTCGCGTTGATAAGCCACGGTATCGTCATAGTGGTTGAGTTTGCCAAAACGAATCAGCACCAGTTTCTGATTGAAACCGACCTCAAGCTGCATCACCTGATTGACCAGAGTCTCCAGCCGCTGATGGGGCTGCCGGTCCACCTGGGAGCGGGCCGCGATCCACCCCATGGCCAGAGCGATCAGGATGCCCGCCAACCAGCGCAACAGCTCCACCCCTCCCCCTTTCCCCGCATCCCCTTTCATGGACACTCCCCGCCCGGCATGCCATCGAGGCTGCGCAGAAAAGCCACCAGCAGATCCCGCTCCCCCATGGTCAAACGCCGTCCCAACTGCCCCCGCGCCATGAGCGTCACCGCCTCTTCCAGAGTGGCCACCTGCCCATGATGGAAATAAGGGGCGGTACGCGCCACATTGCGCAAACCAGGCACCTTGAACACCCCCTGATCTTCCGGATTGCGGGTAAACGCAAAGCGGTCCAACTCCCCGGATTCATCATCGGTTCCCTCCGGACCGATCCTTTGCAACAAACCGAAACGATGGAACAGATTGCCCCCCAGATTGATCCCCTGATGACACGAAACGCATCCCAATCCCTTGAACAAGGCATAGCCTTGTTTTTCCTGCCGGGTAAGAGCCTCCTCCTCCCCACGCAGATAACGGTCGAACCGGCTGTTGGGCGTGATCAGCGACCTCTCGAAGGTTGCAAGGGCATCGCGGATATTGACCGCCTGAATCCCGCCCCGATAGAGACGGGCAAAATCCTGACGATAATCCGCATCCAACGAGAGTTTGCGCACCACGTCATTCCAGTTGGATCCGAGATCGACCCGCACCGCCTCATCCACCTGCTCTTCCAGGGTGATGGCGCGACCATTCCAGAACTGGGCGATGTTGAAAGCGGCATTGTAGACGGTCGGGGTGTGCATCGTGGCCCGCGAATCATCGGCACGCACATTCCGCGACAGGCCATCCATCCCCCATTGATCCAGAGGATGACAGGTGGCGCAACTCATGGTGTTGTTCATCGACAAACGAAAATCGTGAAAAAGCCGCTTGCCCAGCAACGACTTGTCGGCATTCACACCCGCGCAGACGGGAACCGGCAACACCGGCTCGTTGAGCAGTGGCGCCGCTGCCAGCAGGCCGGTCCAGCCGCACCCGATCACCCCGGCCAGAACAACCCGGCTCTTAACGGAACTCCACCACATTGCCATCTTCTTCCTGTTCCTTCCAGCTTTCGCGCACCTCCAGGATGCGCGGCAGGATGGAGTCGAACAACGGCACCAGCCGGGGATCGAAATGATAACCCGCCCCTTCACGCAACAGCTCCATCGCCCTGGGAATGGGCCACGCCTCCTTGTAGGGTCGTTTGGTGGTCAGCGCGTCGAAAACGTCGGCAATGGCCACGATCCGCCCTTCGATGGGAATGTTCTCTCCCACCAGACCGCGAGGATAACCGGTGCCATCCCACTTTTCGTGATGGGTCAAAGCCACGATGCGGGCAGTCTCCAGCAACGGGGAACTCTGCTTGCCGATGATCCCGGCCCCGATCCCGGGATGACCCCGCATCACGTTCCATTCGTCGTTGCTCAACCGTCCGGGCTTGAGCAGGATCAGATCCGGAATGCCGATTTTCCCGATGTCGTGCATGGGGGCAGCCTGAAACAACGTTTCGCACCACTTCTCGTCCATGCCCGCCGCCAGGGCCAGCAGCCGGGAGTAGTGGCTCATGCGGATGACATGCAGACCGGTTTCGTTGTCCTTGTATTCCGCCGCCCGGCCCAGACGCCGGATGATCTCCAGCCGGGTCTCCTCCAACTCGGCGTTCTTGATGTGCAACTCGGCAGTGCGCTGACGAACCCGCTCCTCCAGCACCTCGTTGGAACGGGCCAGCTCGCGCCGCGCCTTTTCCAGTTGCAGATGGGTCCTGACCCGCGCCAGCACCACCGCCGGGCTGAACGGCTTGGTGATGTAGTCCACGGCGCCCAGTTCCAATCCATAGGTTTCGTCCTCGGTCTCCTGCTTGGCCGTGACGAAAATCAACGGAATGGCCTGGGTGCGCGGATCCTGCTTCAACCGGCGACACACCTCGTAACCATCCATCTCCGGCATCATGACATCCAGCAGAATCAGATCCGGCAGACGTTCCGGGATATCCTCCAGGGCCGTGGGACCGTCCAGGGCCACGCTGACCTCGTAGGAATCCCCCAAAGTCTCCAGCAGGATGTCGATGTTGGTCTCGGTGTCATCCACCACAAAGATCCTGGGCATCGGCTCTTCGGACATGCGATTTTCCCCATTGCAATAAAAGAAACGATCGATCCCCGTTACGGGGAGATGGCTGAGGAGGATGTCAACAGGGCGTTCAACGCCTGCTCTGCCTCCCGGAAACGATACTTGCGGATCATTTTGATCAGATTGTGCACCCGCCCGTGCAATGCGGGCGGATATTCCAGACTCTCAAGCTGTTCGAGCAGCGCCTGACAGGATTTGGGTTGCCGCGCCCGCAGCGGTTCCTGCAACGGACGCAGCAGATCCGGCAACGCCTCGGCCCGCACCACCGCTCTGGCCTCGGCACGCACGGCCTGGGCTGAAGATGCGGACGGCGCCGGAAGCTGGGCCAGACCGTGCAGAATGGGGTGCAGCAGACTCTCCACCTCGGCCATCAGCTCCGGCGCCAACTCCGGCGAACTGACCAGCCCCAGTTCCAGATGCTGGGCCGCAGCCCGCAACCCCTCGGCCCCCAGGCTGCCGGCCAACCCCTTGAGGGTATGGGCCATGCGCACCGCCTCCTGGCTCTCCCCCTGATTCCAGACCTTTTGCAGCCGTTCGATCACCCCGTGCTGATCCACGGCAAAACGACGCAGCAAACGCCACAGCAATGCCCGACTGCCCGCGCAACGTTGCAGGGCAATCGACAGATCGATCCCCGGAATCTCCGGTGGCATGGGCAACTCCTCTTGCCGGGAAGACGCCGTGGCAACCTCGGCACTCTGCATCGCGGAGTGCGCGCCCTGCATCACCCAACGATGCAGGGTGCGGTACAGATGTTGCGGATCGATCGGTTTGGCCACATGGTCGTTCATGCCGGATTGCAGGCTCTTCTCCCGGTCGCCGACCATGGCGTTGGCGGTCATGGCGATCACCGGCAGATCGAGCTTGAGTTCGGCACGAATGCGCCGCGTGGCCTCGTAGCCATCCATCACCGGCATCTGCACATCCATCAGCACCACGTCAAACGGCTTGCGCCGCAGAATTTCCAGCGCGTCGGCCCCATGGCCCGCCACCTCGACCACCACCCCCACCAGCTCCAGCAGATCCACCGCCACCTGCTGATTGACCACATTGTCCTCGGTGAGCAGCACCCGCTTGCCGGCCAGTTCCCGGAATCCCACCAATCCACCCTGCTCCTTGACGATATGGCGCAACTGGCGGTTGCTCTCCGAGCCGAACAGCTCGGCCACGGCATCGAAAAGCTGCGAGGCGGTCACCGGCTTGGGCAAAGGACGGGTCTCGGGCAGTCCGCCGCACCACTCCTGCATGGTGACCATCTCGGGCTGGGGACAAAGCACCACCGCCGGAATCCGACCATATCCGGTGCGCTCACGCACCTTAAGCAACCACGCCACCCCCTCCCGGCAGGCGTGATGGGCATCGATCACCAGCAGATCCGGCTTTTCCAGCCAATCCAGACAGACCGCCGCAGATCTCTCCCCGCGCTCCTGGCACAGACGAAAAGTGAGGGACGACAACAGCTCCACCATGATCTCCCGGCCCCGGTGATTGTCCATGGCCACGCCCACTCGCAAACCGCGCAGCTCCGGAGAGGGCTGGAAGGTCTCCCGCTCCTCTTCCATCACCCCCATGACCACGGTGAAGACAAAGGTACTCCCCACCCCCGGCTCGCCATGGGCCATGATCCCGCCGCCCATCAACTCCACCAGACGACGGCTGATCGCCAACCCCAACCCGGTGCCCCCGAACTGACGGGTGGTGGAGGTGTCGGCCTGGGTGAAAGATTCGAACAGATGGCTTACCTGATCCGGACGGATGCCGATGCCGGTATCCCGCACCGAAAAACGCAACTCCACTTGAGCACCGCGATGGGCGACCAGTTCGACCCGCAACTCCACCTCGCCGGAGGCCGTGAACTTGACCGCGTTGCCGAGCAGATTCAACAAAACCTGTTGCAACCGCAACGGATCCCCCCGCACCTGTTGCGGCACCCCCGGCCCACGGGAACAGAGCAGTTCCAGCCCCTTTTCGTGCGATTTCGGCGCCACCAAAGTCGTGGCGGTCTCCAGCACCTCGTCCATGCGGAACACGACCTCTTCCAACTCCAGCCGTCCGGCCTCGATCTTGGAGAAGTCCAGAATATCGTTCAGGATCCGCAACAACGCCTTGGCCGAGGTGTGAATCTTGGCCACATAATCCTTCTGGCGCGGGGTCAACTCCGTACTCAAGGCCAGATGACTCATGCCGATGATGGCATTCATCGGGGTGCGGATCTCGTGGCTCATGTTGGCCAGGAAATCGCTCTTGGCCAGACTCGCCGCCTCGGCGGTGCGCATCGCATTCTTGAGCTGCTCTTCCACCGCCTTGCGGGCCGTGATCTCCTGGAACACGCCCACCGAACCGATGATCCGGCCATCCTCTTTCAGAGGAACCGAAACAATGGAAATCGGAAAAGCCCGCCCGGCCTTGTCGATGAAATACTCTTCATCGGAACGGAAGGTTTCGCCGGCACGATTTTTCAACCACACGGGACACGCGCTGGCAGGCAGGCTCTCCCCGTTGGCATGACGATAATGGACCGTACTGTGGAAATGACGCTGCAACACCTCCGCGCGGTTCCAGCCAAGCAGACGTTCGGCCTCGCGATTGAAAAAGGTACAGTAGCCCCCGGCATCCAGGGCATAAACCCCCTCGCCCATGGATTCGGTCAGACTCTCCAGAAATTTGCGGCTGGAACGCAACTGCTCTTCCATGGCCTTCTGGGCCGTGATGTCGGTGCGGATGGCAATGTACTGGACCGGTTTGCCACGCTCGTCGAGAAAAGGAACCACCGTGGCCGCAACCCAGTAATGGCGCCCATCCTTGCTGCGATTGCAAATTTCTCCTTCCCACACCTCGCCTGCGGCAATGGTTTGCCAGAACTCCCGGAAAAACGCCTTGGCATGAAATCCGGAATTGACGATCCGATGATCCTGACCGATCAGTTCGGCCCGAGAGAAACCGCTGATCTGGCAGAATTTGTCGTTGGCATAAAGAATCCGCCCCGTGGTATCGGTGATGCTGACAATGGCGTGTTGATCCAGGGCGAATTTCTGTCGGGCCAGTTGGGCATTGGCCTCCTGAAGACTGGTTTGAACCTTGAGATAGTTTTCGACCAGGGAGGCCATCAGCACGGTCAGTTGTTCCAGCCCGGCATCATCGGCACCCAACTCGGTCTGCCCCGAAAGCAGCAGCAGCCGGTTGGCCGTGGAGCGCAACGAGTCGATCACCGCCAGACGGCGTTTCCCCTCAGAGCGCAACTGCTCGTTGGTGCAGGTCAGCTCTTCGGAACTCAGTTGCAGGCTGCGGTTGCGCAGATCCAGATCGCGTTCGTGCTGATCATAGCTCTGTCCCACCCGTTCACAAAACTCCTCCAGACCCGCCAGAACCCGACCCGCGCCCGATACGGGCCGCTCCTCGGCCATCCGACGCAACTCGGCGATGGCCTCGGGAAACTCCTGCTCCGAAAGTCCGAAAACCCGCTTGATCTGTCGCGCCAATAGCCGGTGCATGGGTCACTCGGCTGCTTCGGCCAAAAAGGTGATGGTCATGGTCTGGTTGTGCAACTTGCAGTCGGTGGTGGCAGAAAAGGGACTGATCTCCCCATAGGAATAAAACCCCGTGGTCACGGTCCCGGCAGCCAGGGCCTGGCTCACCACTTCGACCTCTTCATCCACATGATCCCCCATCACCAGCTTGCGTCCCACGCAACTGACCAGAATCGCCAGTCCGGCCCCGCATTCGGCGACCATCTGCCGGGTGGCCTCGGCAGCGGCTTCGGCGCCATTCACCAAAGCATCGGTCGAGGCGTGCATGAGTCGCAGAAAACCGTTCGGATCGATGTCGCCCGCCAGAATCAGACTGCCCGCCGCTTCGTCGATCCCCAGAATGGTGCGGATCAGACCCAATCGGCCATGATCCTCGCCCAGCATCTCGAACGGAAACAACAGACCCGAAGCCGGCAGATTCTTGGCATAATCTCCCAGATAACGCTTGTAGACATTGAGCGCAGGCTCGCCATCCAGCTCGAACAGCAGATTGCCCTGACAACGGGTCACGCGCCGCGCCGGACCAAAGGGTTCCCACCCGCCGTAGGAGCCATATCCGATCCGCACCCCATCCCCATAAAACCCGATGCCCACCAGACCGGTATCGCTCACGCCATGGTCATCCAGCACCCAGGTGCGCTGAAAGGCTCCGCCATCCCCGGCAAGTCCTCCGGTGATCGCCACTCCGGCGCGCACCGCCCCGGAAACCCCCTGGATCACGGCGCTGCCATTGACGTCAAGCCCCTTGCAAAACAACAGGATTCCTCGCAACTCCGGCCCGTCCAGCGCCTTCCCCACCCGTTCTCCCATGGCCAGCGAATCTTCCATGACGCCGATGTCCGCTCTGGCGATCTTCAGCGCCGTGGCGGCGAACCGGATCGCCGTCACCACACACGCGCCATCGAACACCCGCTCCCCCGCGATCTCTCCCGCCGTGGTACAGCCCGCCAGATGGGCCTCTGGAAACGCTTTTCGCAAGGTGGCATGAAATCCGGGCCGGGCAAAACTCGTCCAGGAACCAAAAACCAGGACCAGATTCGGCTCCACCGCCGCCAAGGTACGCAATCCATCGCTTTCCAGCAGACCATCCCTGAACACATGTTGGGAAATCTTCATCGGTTGAATTCCTTTAACTTTCTTTATCTGCCATTGAACAATCCTGCGCCAACAGATCTTCCACCAACTGCCCGGCCTCTTTCAAGCGATAACGTCGAATCAGCCGCGACAATTCGGCCAAACGGTCGCCCCACTCCCCGCCAGGATCCATCCCCTCCAGGCGCGCCACCAACTCCTGGCAGGCCTTGGGTTGCCGGTCCTGGAGCGGTTTGACCAGTTGGCGCAGAAGCTCCACCAGTTCCAGAACCTGTTGGTCATTGGACAGGCGCGCCTCTGCCGGAGCAGGAGCAGGAGCGGGAGGCGCCACCGGATCCGAGCGATCGGTCTCTGCACCGCTCTCCGGTGAGGCACCGCTCTCCGGTGAGGCACCCTCTTGCAACGACACGGTAAACCAGAAACGACTCCCCTGGCCGGGTTCGCTCTCCACGCCGATCTCTCCCCCCATCATCCCCACCAGGGCACGACAGAGCGCCAACCCCAGACCGGTCCCCCCGTGACGACGGGTCGAGGAGGCATCCCCCTGGGTGAAGCGTTCAAACAACTGGTTCCGCTGTTCCGGACGCATCCCCATCCCGCTGTCGCTGACCACGAACCGGAGCATCACCCCCCCATCGCGGCACGCCTCGCCCCGTTCCACCTCGATGGAGACCGATCCGTGCGCCGTGAATTTCAAGGCGTTGTCCACCAGATTGAACAAGACCTGCTGCAAACGATGGTAATCCCCCACCAGAGGATCGGGTATCCCCCCGGCGCAGTGGTAGCGCAACTGCAACCCCTTTTCCAGCGCGCGCGCTTCACAGGGTTGGGCAATCTTGCGCCAGACATCATCCAGCCGGAACGGCACCGGCACCAGATCCAGACGATTGGATTCAATCCGGGAGAAATCCAGCAGATCGTTGATCAGACGCAACAACGCCCTGGACGAGGTGTGAATTTTGTTCAACAACTCCCGCTGCCTGGATGACAACTCTCCCTGAAGCATCAACTGGCTCATGCCCAGAATGGCATTCATCGGCGTGCGGATCTCGTGGCTCATGTTGGCCAGAAAGGCGCTCTTCGCCCGATTGGCGCTTTCGGCCTGATCGCGGGCATTGGCCAGATCGCGATAGAAACTGGCCAGCCGGAAACGCATTCCTTCCATGGACCAGGCCACCTGGCCGATCTCGTCCTGACCCAGGGTCGGAACCGGCGTGATGAAATCTCCACCACCGATCCGGCTGCTGGCCTGCCGCAACTGCCGCAAGGGGACGACCACCATCCGGTGCAGGAAATAAAGCATGGCCAATCCCATGGAGAGGCAGGCCAGAATCCCCACCAACACCGTGATCACCAACAGGCGATTGGTTTCCCGATAAAGCTCCTCCATCGGCAGCACCACGGCGATCAGCAGATCGGGTTCCACCGCCACGGCCATGGCCAGATGAGGCGCATGGTTCCAGACCACCACCACGGGCCCGGAGTGAACGCACCCATCCTGCGCGCACTGGAGCAATGGTTCGGGCAGAACCGTATCACGCGCACCCGGCTGTTGGGAAAAACGGACCCGACCCTGACCATCGGCGACCACGAAACCTCCCACCCGTCCCACCTGCCCCCGTTCGGCCAGATCACGCAGAAAATGAGGCCATACGCTCACCGCCAGATAACCACGCACGCCGACCTGCTCGCCACTGCGGATGCCGGCCTTGCGCGGCTCATGCCAAGCCATGCCCGCCATCACCACCCAGGTTCCAGTGTCCGGATGCTCTCCCATCCGATGATACGGTCCGTCCGGATGACGCGCCAGTTCACGGAAAAAGGGGGAATCCCCCTCCTCTTCCGAACGATTGGGCAGATCGGGCACCGTGACACGGGTATCCTCGAAGCCATCCGGCATCAACAGACGCACCTCGAAATAATCCCCAAGCGCTTGCTGAAATCCAGAAAAAAGACGGATGAGCGTGGGTTGCAACAGGGTATAGCGCTCCTGTTCATCCTCGGTATCCAGGTAACGCTCCAGAATTTCGGAGTGGATGAAGACATTCAGGTGGGAATGGAGCGTCTCGAAATGGTGCTGGACGCGCTCTTTGGCCTGATCCAGGGCATTGCGCAACTCGATGGCCGCAGTCTGGACGCGCGAAGCGCGCAACTCGGCATAGGCCAGATAGCCCAGCGTGCCCAGGGCCACCATCAGCAGCGGCAAAACCACCAACGCCAGACGAAGTTGCAGGTTGCCCGCAACCGAACGATGCTTGCTGGCCACAGACCGGGTTGCAACAGAAACAGGAGCCTGATCCATCACTTCAACAGCCGGGCCACGATGTCGTTGATGCGGCGCTGGGTGCGTGGGCTGACCGGTCGCACGGTTTCTGAACGCTGCAACAGCTCCTCGCCTGGAAAGATCGCGGCATTGTCCAGATAACCCTTCGAGGCCAGACGCAACGCCTCGCGGTTGGGGGTGGCAAAATGCAGGGCTTCGGCGTTGCGCAGCGCCATGGCCGGATCAAGCAGAAAGTTCAAAAAATCCAGGGCAAGTTCGTGTCCGCTCGCATTGCTGCCCAGCGCAAGATCATCCACCCATAACGCACTTCCCTCCCGCGGCTGGATATAGCGGATCGACTCGTGATGCTCCCGCAGTTTCAACGCATCCCCATTGAAGACCATGGCCATCCACACCTCACCCGTCACCAGTGGCGAATCCGGACCGAGTTCGATATAACGAAAACTCTTGACATGGGGTTTTTGTTCCATCAGCAGCGTTTCGGCAGCCGACAAGGCGGCGCCATCTTCGCTGTTGACCGAATGACCCAGTGCCTTCAAGGCCATGCCGATCAGCTCGCGATCCGACTCCATGGCCTGAATCCGCCCACGCAACATCTCCGCAGGCCGGAAGAAATCCATCCAACTCGCCGGAGGGGCAATCAGCCGATCCTCGCGATAGGCCAGGCCGATGTTGCCCCAGAAATAGGGCACGCCCCACAGGTTGGCCGCACTGTCCGGTTCCGCAATCCAGCGGGGATCGATCCGGTCCAACCCTTTCAGACGATTCCGGTCCACAGGCGCAATCCATCCCTGCCTGGCATAGAACGGCAGATTGATCCGGTTGACCACCATCAGATCAAAGGCGTCCCCCCCTTTTTTCACCAAAAGCTGATCCCGTTCCGTGTCGCTTTCGAAAAAAACCTGCTTCACTTTCATGCCGCGCTGCTGCTCGAAGGCCTCGATCACGCCAGGATCCAGATAATCCGGCCAGATGAGCAGGGTCAATGTATCGGATTTGGCTTTTTTCTTGGCCAACCCGGAACGGGGCCAAAGCAGCATCGAAGCCACTCCCCCCACTCCCCCCATCAATACCTGACGACGATTGAACATGGCTTCGCTCACCTGGCCAGAACGCGGTTGATCCACTCCCGATGCATCCCATCCCTAAGAACCGCAAGGTTCACGGTTGGGGGGTAAGGGGGATTCCCCCCCGATCATGCAAATCTACACCAAGACGCGCTCCAGTTCCATATCTGCTTTGCACGATTTTCAAACAAGGCAGTCAAACCCCACGCCTCCTGCCCGACCCCTTGCCACAGCACCCTTGCAAAACCAATAAGCGGAGGTTAATTTGGATGATCTTTGCACCATGACCACGATAACGCTCACCCCCCGGAGACCCCATTCATGTACGAAAAAAGCGTCGATCTGCTCAAAAAAGCCGTCTCGGACGAACTTTCAGCCGTGCATCAATACATGTACTTCCATTTCCATTGCGATGATCAGGGATTGGATCTGCTCGCGGGTCTGTTTCGTCGCACCGCCATCGAAGAGATGATGCACATCGAACGCCTCGCGGAACGCATCCTGTTCCTCAAGGGCGACGTGGAGATGAAACCCTCTGCCGAGGTGGAAACCATCCAGGAAATCAAGGAGATGCTCAACAGGGCCAAACAGTTGGAAGAGGAGAGCATCCGGGATTACAACAACGCCGCCGTGGCCTGCGGGGCAGACTCGAACACACGCAAGTTGTTCGAATCCCTGGTGATGGACGAAGAACGCCATTTCCGTCAATACGACGACGAACGCAACAACATCAAACGCTACGGCGATGACTATCTGGCGCAGCAATCCATGGAAAGAAGCCGCAACGTGGCCTCGGCTGCCGCCGCCGTGACTCCCAAAGGAGCGGCCTGAAGAACGGCCTGCACCCGGTCATCGCCTCCTCGGTTGAATCACAACCAGAGGAGGCGATGACCGGATTGTCACTCTGCTGCGGCAGGACCGGTGATCCGTTCCAACTGCTCCTTCTTGCGCGTCATGTCCGTCTCCGAGTCCGCGAAACGCCGCGCAATGGCGAGAAATTCCTCCTGAAGCGCCACAAAGGCATCCGCCACATCCGGATCGAAATGGCTGCCCCGCCCTTCGACGATGATCCCCACCGCCTTGTCATGGGGCACCCCTTCCTTGTAGATGCGACGACTGACCAACGCATCGTAAACATCGGCAATGGCCATCAGGCGGGCCGAAAAAGGAATGGCGTCTCCGGAGACCCCCAGAGGATAACCCGAGCCATCCCATTTTTCGTGATGACCATAGGCAATCTCCTTGGCCATGGCAAGAAATTCGACGCTCATCCCCAACTGCTGCTCGGCATGATCGATCGCTTCCAGCCCCAACGTGGTGTGGGTCTTCATGATGGCAAATTCATCCGGGGTGAAACGCCCCGGCTTCAAGAGGATGCGATCCGGAATCCCCACCTTGCCGATGTCGTGCAAAGGCGCCGACTTGAACAACATCTGAATCGAGGCGTCATTCAACACGGCGGCAAAACGGGGATGATCCCGCAACCGCTCGGCCAGGGCGCGCACATAAAACTGGGTGCGCCGGATGTGATTGCCGGTATCCGAATCCCGGGTCTCGGCCAAAGAGGCCATGGCCAGAATGGTGACATCCTGAATCGCCATCACCTCACGGGTGCGCCTGCTGACCTCGCTTTCGAGAAAATCATTCTTGCTGCGCAGAAAATCCGCCGACGCCTTGAGCGCCAGATGATTCTTCACCCGCACCAGCACAATCGGCGGACTGACCGGCTTGGTGAGATAATCCACGGCGCCGAATTCCAATCCCATCCGTTCGTCCTCGACCTCGGCCTTGGCGGTCAGAAAGATCACCGGAATGTTCCGTGTGAGTTCATTGGCCTTCAGGCGGCGGCAGACCTCATAGCCATCCATGCCCGGCATCATGATGTCCAGCAGAATCAGATCCGGAGGCGTATCAGAGGCCGCGATGCGCAAGGCCCGCTCCCCGCTGTTGGCCACCTTGACCTTGTAGCGATCCTTGAGCAGACCGCTCATCAGGGTCAGGTTGTCCGGGGTATCGTCCACCACCAGCACCGTGGCGCGGGTGACCAGATCGGAATCAGGGTTCATGATCGCTTTGCATCCCAAATATTTTAAAGTTCCAACCCGTGCTGACCGACCGCCTCGCGCAACCGGTTCAAGGCACTCTCGAAATCAAATCCTTGCAGATCTTCCGCGATGGCACGCCACTGACCGGGCAGGGCCGCCTTGAAAAGCTCCAGGTTCCCCTCCCACAGATCCGTGGCGTCGGAGTTGTCCTCAGCCAGAAACCGACCCAGCGCCATCACCCTGTTTCTGAACAACTCCGGATCGACCGGCCCAACGGGTGCGGCAGGCGCCGCCGGAGCCTCCCGGCTCTCCTCCGGCAGCGCGACCACCAAAGCGGCGATCAATGCATCCAGATCGGTTTCGAGGGTCGCCAGGGCGGTCAAAAGGCGTTCCGGTGGCCGGTTCTCCTTGATCGCCGCCTCCAGCAGACCCGCCTGTTCCTGGATCCCTCCCGCGCCGATATTGCCTGCCGTGCCTTTCAGGGTATGGGCCAGACGCTCTGCCGTCTCCCGATCCCCCGCAGCCAGAGCCTCCCGGATCCGGGCCGGAGCATCCTGCTGTCCGGCCACGAACTTGCGCAACATCGACCCGTAAAGCGCCCGCTTGCCCACCATCCGTTTCAGACCGGATTCGGTATCCAGACCCGGAATGCCGCGTGGAATCGACTCGCGCTCCGGCGCGACCGGAGCGGAGCGGGGACCCGGCGACTGAACCGCCTGCTCGGTGGCCGGCACGATCCATCGGGCCAGGGTGGCGAACATCTCCTCCACATCCAGAGGCTTGGCGATATGATCGCACATGCCGGCGGCAATCACCTTTTCCCGGTCCCCGGCCATGGCGTTGGCGGTCATGGCAATGATCGGCATCCGGTCCCAGGCCGGATTCTTGCGAATCTCCCGCGTGGCGGTGTAGCCATCCATCACCGGCATCTGGCAATCCATCAACACGCCATCGAAACGATCATCGGCCTCAAGACGATCCAGGGCTTCACGCCCGTTGGCCGCCACCACCACCTCCATTCCCACCCCGCCCAACAGATCCGTGGCCAACTCCTGATTCATGTCGTTGTCTTCGACCAGCAGCACCCGCGCTCCCCGCAACCGGCTCACCGTCTCCCTTTGCGACTCCGGCGCGACCTCGATCGGCCCGCTCTCTGCCACCATGCCACGACCCAGCGCCTCGCCGATGGTCTCCAGCAGCAACGACGGAGTCACCGGCTTGGTCATCACCGCCTGCAATTCGATGCCCTGGTTGCGCGCCTCGTTCAACGCCTCGTCCCGACCATAGGCAGTCACCATGATCACCAGCGGCGGATGACCATCCCCCTCCTCCCGCATGCGGTGCACACAGGTCACGCCATCCATGAGCGGCATCTTCCAGTCCATCAGCACCAGGTCATACGGCCTGCCCTCCCGGTCCGCCGCCGCGACCCGCTCCAAAGCCTGTTGCCCATCCTGAACCACGTCGGCATCAAAACCGAAATGGCGCACCATGGTCGAAAAGATTTCCCGCGCCGAAGCGTTGTCGTCCACCACCAGCACCCGCAATCCCTGGAGTTCATCGGCACGGAACTGACGACGGGATGCCGGATTGGTCTGCACACCGAAACGGGCATGGAAATGAAAACTCGAACCCTGCCCCACCGCGCTCTCCACCCAGATCCGCCCCTGCATCAACTCGACCAGATTCTTGGAGATGGCCAGCCCCAAACCGGTTCCCCCATATTTGCGCGTGGTCGAAGAGTCGGCCTGACTGAACGACTGGAACATCTTGCCCAACTGCGCCTCGGTCATGCCGATGCCGGAATCCTTGACCCAGAAATGGAGATCCACCCCGAAATCCCCTTCGGCGACCTTTTCGACGCCGATGACAATCTCGCCTTGCTCGGTGAACTTGACCGCATTGTTGCCCAGATTGACCAGCACCTGCCCCAACCGCAACGGATCCCCCACCAGGGCGGTGGGCAGATCGAGGGCGGTATCGAACAACAGCTCCAATCCCTTGTGTTCCGCCTTGATCCCCACCAGATTGGCCAGATGATCCATGACCTCTTCCAGCCGGAAATCGATCCGCTCCATGGCCATCTTGCCTGCCTCGATCTTGGAAAAGTCGAGGATGTCGTTGATGATGCCAAGCAGATTTTCCGCCGACCGGTGAACCTTTTCGATGTAGTTGCGCTGTTTCTTGTCCAGTTCGGTCTGCAACGCCAGATGGGACATGCCGATGATGGCATTCATCGGGGTGCGGATTTCGTGGCTCATGTTGGCCAGAAAATCGCTCTTGGCCCGGGTGGCCTCCTCGGCGGCGCGTTGGGCTTCGGCCATGGCCTGCTCCACGGCCTTGCGCTCGGTGATGTCGCGACCAATGCCCAAAAGCCCCAGCAGACGACCCTGACCGTTGTAGAAAGGCGCCCGCACCGTATCGAGCAGCACCTGCCGGCCATTGGCATAGGTCACCCGCTCCTCTTCCGAATGACGGGTCAAAGAGGCCATCAGCCCGTGATCCCCCTGGCGGATTCCATAAGCCACCTCGGGCGGGAAGATGTCGTAGTCGCTGCGTCCGACGATCTCCTCCACCGGCTTGCCGAGCCGGTCGGCAAAGGCGATGTTGCAGCCCAGATAGATGCCCTCGGTATCCTTGTAGTAGATCAGATCCGGAATCGAGTCGATCAGGGCGCCGAGCGTGGCCCGCTGGCGTTCGATCTCCTCTCTGGCCCGTTTCTTTTCCGTGATGTCGTCCAGGGTGAACTGCAACAACTGCCTCCCCTGGAAATGAAACAGCATCAAATGGACCTGGGCGTCCCAGATTTCGCCATTGGGACGACGATGACGCCACTCGAACACCTGGGGACCGCTGGACAGGGCCAGTTGATCGATCTCCTCCATGGCGGTTTTGGAGTCGGTGCCGTCGTATTGGGTCGGAGCCGAAACATCGAGGGGAGTCTTGCCGATCAACTCCTCGCGACTGGCATAGCCATACATGTGGACCGCAGCCGGATTGCAGTCGATGAACCCCTCCCCGCCCGGATCGTGGATGACGATGGGGCGCGCCGACTCCTGAAACAGCATTTTGTTGTAGGCTTCGCTGTCGCGCAGCGCCGCCTCGGCTGCCTTGCGCTGGGTGATGTCCCGCAATGACGCGCAGATGCAGATGCCGCGTCCGCCCAACGCCGGCAGACGCGACAAAGAGACTTCGACCGGAAACTCGCTGCCATCCTGACGCATGCCGATGAAATCGTGACTGCTGGCCTCCGAAGGACGCACCATCCCCGAGGCGATGAAGGATTCGCGCTTGGCCAGATGCTCGGCCCGCAACGCATCCGGCACCAGATCCTCGATGCGTCGTCCCGGCAGCCCCTCTTCCGGATAGCCGAACATGGCGTGAATGCGGGGATTGGCCAAAATGATCACCCCGTCCCGTTCGGCCACCAGCATGCCGTCGGGAGCGGACTCGATGATCCCCCGATACCACTCTTCGGTCGCCTGCAAGGCGTTGCGCCGTTCTTCCAGTTCCACGGTCTGGGCGGCCAGTTGCGACGCCTGGGTCTCCATGGTGTGGGCCTGCTTGCGGGTCTCGTCGAGCAGTTGACGGGTACGCAGATTGCGATCCAGAATCTCGATGCTCATGGCCAGAAGCGGAATCAGACCATCAAGCAGCGCCTGTTCGTGCTGATCAAACGGCTTGAAAGCCGCCAGTTCGACCACGGCCAGCAACTGATCGTTGCGCATCACCGGCAAAACCAGAATGGTGCGCGGCGGCGCCTCGCCCATGGCGGAACCGACCCGCACATAATCCGGCGGCGGTCGGGAAATCAGGATCGGACTTTTTTCCAGGGCGCATTGCCCCACCAACCCTTCCCCCACCTCGAAGACCGGATGAAACCCCTTGCGTTCGCGAAAGGCATAGCCGTTGAACAGCCGCAGCCGACCATTTTCGTGCAGATAAAATGCCCCATGGCCGATTTGCAGCAACGGCGCCACGCCGGAAAGAAAACGACGCGCCAGATCGGCGAAATCCACCGCCTCTTGCAAAGCCGAAGAGATGGTGGCCTGATTGACCTTGATCCAGCGTTGGGCCTCCATTTCCCGGGCGCCGTTCTGCAACACGGCGATGGAACGGGCCAGCGCGCCGATTTCGTTGGGATGATCGGTATTGGGCACCTGGATGTCGAGCTGACCCGTGGCCAGCAACTCCACCACATCCCGCAACCGCTCGGTGGGACGCCGGATCGAGGCCACCACCAGCCAGCCAAATCCCATGCCCAGAAATCCCCCCGCAGCCAGCAGGCCGATCGGCGTGATGCTGTTGAGCAGATCCTGCTGATACAGATGAAACAGCAACGGAGCCACCGTCACCACCAGAAAGCCGACCAGCCCGAAGGTCAGCTTGCCACTCAACTGACGCCGTTCCAGGAGCGACAACAACACCTTCATAACCCGGTCTCCAGGGGATAGGGAGGGGGACGACCCGCAGCCATGGCCAGTTGGTTGACTTCGACTTCGAGGGCGCGAATCCGTTGCTGGCTGGTCTTGACCAGCCGATTGAAACCAATGTCGGACATGCGCATCAACATGCGCTCGGAGTGGCGCATGTCGCTGATGTCGATAAAGGTGCCGACCATGCCGCCCGGCGCGCCATCGGGCAGTCGGAATCCGGAGGCGTAATAGATGGTTTCGCGCATCGAACCATCCCCATACGGCATGGAAACCTCACGCCGCACCGTGCCTCCCGAGGCGATCACCGACTCGTCTTCGGCCTGATAGGCCAGCCGGTCGGCTTCGGGCAGATAGTCCAGATCCAACACCCGCTTGCCGACCAGTTGCTCGCGCCGGGTGTTGAAGGTCTCCTCATAGGCACGGTTGAAACCCAAAAAACGGGTATCCACCCCCTTGTAGAAAACCGGGTAGGGAATGGTATCCACCAATGCCTGCTGAAACACCAGTTGACCGGACTTGACCCGTTCTGCCGCAGCGGTGGCGGTCAGCAACCGCTCGGCATCCCGGTTGCGACGCTGGATCTCCAGGTTCAACGCCAGAATCGCCACCATCTCTTCACGGATCGCCCCGGACTCCGGGCACACCTCCCCGAACATTGCCATCTCGACCGCGCCCAGCACCACATCGTTGAGCAGAATCGGCATCAGCACCACCGCCTCGGGCGGACTCTCTCCCAATCCGGAACGAATCGCCTTCAGGTGCTCACTGGGCGCCGTCAGCACCAGGGCGCGGCGCTCGACGACACACTGCCCGAGCAGTCCCTGTCCCGGCATCAACTCTTCCGGAAGATCCCGCTCCCTGGCAAAAGAAGCCGCCAGCCGCATGCTCCCGGTGCCGGAGGTCGGAAAGGCGTAAATCGCCCCCTGCATCATCCCGAGCAGTTCATGCGCTTCGTGCAGGAAAATCCGCGCCAACTCCTCGATCCCTTTGGCTTGTTGCATGTGCAAGGAGGCGGTGGCCAGACGGGATTTGTCGCGGGCGCTCACCTCCTGGCGGGTGGCATAGGCCTGCAATTTGGCTGCCGCCACCTCCTGGGCATGATGACCCCGCAACATTTTCAGGATCAAGACCCAGATGGCCAAAGCCACCAGTCCACCGATCACCATCTCCCGCACACGTCCCGCAAGCGGCACGCTGCGCGTCAGATCCTCATACAGCACCAACCGCCAATCGCCATGGGGATCGTTCCAGGAGACCTTGGCGCTGGCCACGGCATGACGCCGCCCTTCGAACAACTGGTAGCCGGGCGCAACCGCCACAGGAAGCAGCTCTGGCGACCGGTTGTCGAACAGCTTGCCAAACTGCTTAAGATCCCGAATCGCATCAAGCCGTTCCGGTGTCGGTTCACCCTCCAGAAAACCGATCCATTCCGATGGATTGGCCGCAAACACCACCCCTTGCGGCGAGAGCAGCAACGCCATATCCGCCCGGCTGGCCAACAACCGGTCGATCTGTCCCGGACCGGTGCGCGACACCATGGCGCCGATCCGCGCCGCAGTCGCAACCGGCTCGGCGAAAACCGGCGCCGCAAAATAGATCGCCCGCCGGCCGGTGGAGAGACTGACCGCCGCGTAAATCGATTGTCGTCCCTGCATGGCCATTTGAAAATAGGGACGGAACGCCACATTCAATCCGGTCGCCAGATTGCCGGAACTGTCCCAGGAGGTGCGGACCACACCATGACCCGCCACCACGAACACCCCCTCGGCTTCGTAAGGATGTCCCACACTCTCCAGCATGGCGAGCAGACCCGGATCGTTGGGCGCGCCCTCCTGTCGGGCATCCTGCTTCACCTTGGGATCGATCAACCCCAGCATGGCCACCGATCCCATCGCATTGCCGTTCAGGGTCAGGGCCATGAGTTCCACGGCACTGCGTTCCACCAGGGTATTGAGCCGGATCAGCCGCGCCCGTTCGTGTTCGCTCCGGAAATGCTCCCCGGTCGCCAGCGCCAGAGCAATGCTCATCGACAGAATCAGGATCCAGGTCACACCCGGTCGCCGCGCGATCCATGCCGCCAGCCAACTCATCGCAGGGTATCCATCACCATGATGTGCAACGCCTTCTTTCCCTCGTGCCAGAACAACCCACCGTGACTCAACCAAACCGAAGACACATCCTCTCGCGGAACGGATCGTTTCGGTCCAGAGGAATGATCTCCAGACTGCGCCCTGTCATACCACCTATCGGGAGCCGCCGATCCGCTTGTCCAGAAGAAACGCCCCCAGTATCTTGTCCGAGTGCAGAATATGGTTGGTCAACCAACCAATCAGGAAGGTGACCAGTTCATCCCTGGTGACCCGCTTCCCCTGCTCCAACCTCTGCCCCACCTCCATGACCTGGGCCACGAACTCCCGATGCTCCCGGAGGTGCGACCCGGCATCGGCGGATCGTTCGCGCGCATAGCCATGATCCTCGATCAGGCGCTCCTCGATCTTGAAATGGTAATCTGCATAGTTCAACAATCCACGCACGATCCGCCCAATCTCTTCGGCTGTACTTTGATCGGTCAGTTTTGCCGCAGCATCGTTGAGCATATTGATCAACACCCGGTGTTGATCATCGATGATCCCCACCCCCGTGGCAAAATCCCGACGCCAGGCAATGGATTGCACCATTTCATCCGACATATCGACCCCATGAAATCAACATGAACAGGCATTTTTCAGAACGAACAGATTACTGGATCTGCAAATCGCGCGGCAACAAAAAAGTGAATGCCGCACCCCGACCCAACTCGCTTTCGACCCAGATCCGCCCCTGATGGCGATCGATGATCCGCTGGCAGATGGTCAGGCCCAAACCGGTCCCCAGAGGCACCCCCTGGGTTTCGTCGCGGGCCTGATGAACCTGATGAAACTTCTCGAAGACCTTTTCCAGATCCTCGCGAGGAATGCCCGGACCGTTGTCGAGCACCGTCACGCCGACCCCATCCACCCCCTCGCGTCCCAGAATTTCGACCACACCGGTCTCTGGCGCGCAAAACTTGACCGCATTCGACAACAGGTTGATCACCACCTGCATGATCTTGTCCCGATCCGCCTGCAACAGCACCGGATGATCCGGAGCCTGATAGTTCAAACGCACCGATTTGTTCTCAAACAGTTGATGGGTTGAATCCATGGCATCCCGGACGATCTCCACCAGATCGACCTGGGCCACATGCCACTCCATCTTGCCCGATTCGATCCGGGCCAGATCGAGAATCTGATTGACCAGACGGGTCAGACGCTCGGCCTCCTTGATGATGATCTCGGTGAAACGGCGCCGGTCGGCGGGCTCCATCTCCTCGTTATCCCGCAGGATTTCCGAGAAAGCGCGAATCGAGGTCAGGGGAGTGCGCAATTCGTGGCTGACCGTGGAGATGAATTCATCTTTCAACCGGTCCAACTCCTGAAGCCGTTCATTGGCCTCCTGCAACTGCCGGGTCGCAGCCTCCAACTGCCGGGATTTCAACTCCAGCCGCTGACTGTACTCGATCACCTGGCTGGTCTCATCGAGAATGCGCATCACCCCGTGCAGATCCAGCTCCTCTCCCTTGACCACCGAAGAGACCATCACTCGCGCCGAGGCCGAACCAATGGCACCGGTCAACCGTTTTTCCGCAAAGGCCACCAGATGCGCCGGTGCCTGGGTCCGCTCGTCGAGCTTGAGCAGCCGATGCTGGAGATAATTGGCAAAATCCGATTCGGCCTGCACAGGTCCGATGAAACGGGAAACCAGTTTTTTCAAATCCGCGACCGAAACAAACCCGCTCCAGAGATATTCGTTGCCGCCCCGCGCCCCCTTGTCGAACACATTGACAAAATTGAGCGCCTGGATCTGCTCCACCGCCGTCTGACGGTCAAACAGGGAGATGAGCACCAATACCCCGATATTCGCCAGCAGACTCCAGAAAACCGAATGGGTGATGGGATCGAAGACGGTCAGCCCGAACAATGCCTGGGGTTTGAGCCAGGAAATCCCCCAGGGGCCATGGGTGAGAACACTCTCGGCGATCCAGCCCGACTTGGCGAACGAGGCAAACAGCAACGTGTGGGACCAGACCAGAAATCCGGCCATCAGTCCCCCCATGGCCCCCCGGCGGCTGACTCCCTGCCAATAGATGCCGATCAGAATCGCCGGTGCAAACTGGGCCACAGCCGCAAAGGAGATGATGCCAATGCTCACCAGCGTATGGGACTCGCCGATCAGTCGGAAGTAAAGATACCCCAACAACATCAATCCGATGATGATGCCGCGCCGGATGGTGAGAATCATCCCCGACAGGTCTTCCTGGAACGCGGCGCGAAAACGGAGCAAAAGCGGCAGAATCAGATCGTTGCTCACCATGGTGGACATGGCGATGGCCTCGACGATCACCATGCTGGTGGCTGCCGACAATCCGCCCACATAAACCAGCAAGGCCAGCCACACCTGATCCCCATGAATCGGCAGGGTCAACACAAAGGTATCCGGATCCATCCCCTGTCCGGCGAAAATCAGACGCCCGGCCAGGGCAATGGGCAAAACGAACAGATTGAACGCCAATAGATACAAAGGAAACAGCCAGGCGGCCTGACGAATGTGGGCCGGATTGACATTCTCGACCACCAGCACCTGAAATTGACGCGGCAAGAACAGCACCGCCATCATGGCGACCAGGGTCATGGAAAACCAGGAGACATACCCGCCGGGCATGGCATCGAAGGTCATCAACCGCCGCACCTGCGGATCGGCCAGAGCACGGGCGAAAAGATCCCCGAAGCCGTCGAACAGCCCAAACGTGACAAACACGCCCACCAGCAGAAAAGCGCCGAGCTTGACAATCGACTCAAAGGCAATGGCCGTGACCATCCCCTCGTGGCGCTCGCTGGCATCGAGATGACGGGTGCCGAAAAGAATGGAAAAAAGCGCCAGAATCATCGCCACATACAGGGCGGTGTCATCCCAGGGGGCAGTCGGACCTTTCATGGCCAACCCGGCGTCGAGACGATGGACCAGCACGTCGAGACTGACCGCCACCGCCTTCAACTGCAAGGCGATGTAGGGCATGATGCCGATCACCACGAACAGGGTCACCATCCGACCGAGCATGGGACTTTTTCCATAACGCGACGAGATGAAATCGGCAATCGAGGTGATGTGATTGGCCTTGGAAATGGCAATGATCTTGCCCAGAAGAAACCACCAGAGCGCAGCCATGAGCGTGGGACCAAGAAAAATCGGCAGAAAACCGACTCCGGTCTCCGCCGCCCGTCCCACACTGCCGTAATAGGTCCAGGAGGTGCAATAAACCGCGATGGAAAGCGTATAAATGGTGGGATTGTTGACCAGGGAACGACCCATGGACGCGCGCCGGTCCGCGTAATAGGCCACCGCGAACAGCAACCCCAGGTACAACACCGAAACCAGAGGGACGACCCATTGCCAGGACATGTATCAGCTCTTTTCCAAGGGGCCGCGACGCATGGTAAGGGCGATCAGGATGACGAACACCACCCAGAAGGCCAACAGATAAAACCACAACAACGGCACACCCCACACCATCCGCTCCAGGCTGGCCAGGGACAGAACCGGATAGTTGATGGCCAGAACCCCCAACAAGGTCAGCACGACCAGACGTTCCTTGCGCCGTTTCATCGATGAACCTGTCAGTAGTTGGCCTCGGCCTGTTGACGACGAATCCGTACCATGCTGTCCGAAGCGCGCATGGCCAGTCCCAAGGTGGAAATCCCCTTGGCCTTGAGCAGATCCAGCAGTTTCATGAAGACCTCGGCTGTGACCGTGGCATCCCCCATGGCAGTATGACGCAAATGGGTCTGGACATCCACACCCAACCGCTCGGCAATGGCATCCAGGGTGTGATCGGTCACCTCGTCGTGCAGATAGACCGACAACAGCAGCGTATCAAGCACCGGATTGTCGAACCTTACCCGACAACTCTCCTCCTTGAGTTGCAAAAAACGCATATCAAAAGCGGCATTGTGGGCCACCAGCACCGAATTGCCGACAAACGCCTTGAATCGGGGCAGTACCTCCTCGATGAAAGGTTGATCGCGCACATCCTCCTCGGTGATGCCGTGAATGCGGATCGACTCCACCGGAATGGGACGACGGGGATTGACCAGACATTCAAACCGCTCGCCGAGCAATACCCGGCCATTGACGATGCGAACGCCAGCCAGGGCAATGATCTCATCGCCTTGCGAAGGATGCAGACCGGTGGTTTCACTGTCGAAGACCACATAGCTCAAACCGCCCAAAGGCATGGCCAGCCGCGTGCCCAGGGTCTCGAAGCTGCCCATGAGCGAAAAATCATAAAATTCCGGACGTTCCGGGATCTGCTGCACCGGAAAACGCCACTGTCGGGGGGACGGCGCCATGGGCAGGCGCAACATCGCATGACCCGCGCGACGATGCACCTGACTCCACACCTCGCAGCCATGACGCTCCAGAATCTCCTCCAGACGGATCACCACCCCCCCATCCTCCAGGTTGATGGCATGCCAGGACTCCACCTGGGAGGCCGACACCGGCGAACCGGCCCAGATCAGATCGAGATAAATGCGATGATTGCCCATCAACGCTTCGACCTCGATGGGCACCGGACCCACTTGCTGGCCGATCTTCTCCAGCATGCACTCCAAGGCGAGCAGCAGGGCCGGAGCATCGGCCTGAATCCACAACGGCTCGCCGATTGCCGTGACCGGCGCCCTCTGATCCCGCTCTCGTCTTCTGGCCAGGGCGTCGATCAGATCCGAAGTCAATACATCGTTCAGGATCCAGTGTTCCGCCGCCAGGGTGTCGGCCTCGGTGGCAATGGAATCCAGCCGCACCGAAAGCTCGCCAACCTCGTCGTGCATCACCCGCACAAACCGCTCCCGCGCCTCGGATTCCATGTCCCCGTAGGCCATCAGGGTTTCGGCGGCAGCGCGCAGATTGGCCACCGGACCACGGATGTTCTCCAGCGCGTGACGAATCAACCGGTCGCTGCGCCGCAACCCCGATACCCGTCGGGTCGCCTCTTCAAAGGTGATGAGATAATAATGGTGCCCAAGCTGACGACCGGGAAAAATACTCATGGCGCAATCGAGCATCACGTCATCGTGCAGCGCGGCACAGAAAAAACGGGCATCCCCCTTCTCTTCGCAACCGCCAGGAACAGAATGACAGCGATTGAGAAAGTCCATGGTGGTTTCCAATGGAGTGCGGGCACAAAGCTCGTACACCGAACGTCCCAATCCCAACGCATCCAGACGATTGCGAAACAGATTCTGGGCCGCCACGTTGTACAGCACGATGGCCGCATCGGCGTTGATGACGATCAGTCCCACGTTCAGATGCTTGATCACCTTTTCCAGCCGTTCCAGCCCCTCGGCATGGGTGGCCAGGGTCTCGGCCACCTGACGCCGGGCATGCAGCAAGGCCGTGCCCATCTGCCGCGCCGACTCCGGCAACGCCCCCAACAGATGATCCGGCTCCAGACGAATCTCATGGGCCGGATCGGCGTTGGCGATGATCGCCACCGCCCGGCTGATGTGGATCAGAGGTTGAATCAACACCTTGTCCAACCAGGCCCAGATCTGGACCATCACCAGCAGCAACAGAAAAAGAGCCATCAGCAGATACAGAAATCCGTTCTGCATCCACGTCATGGTGGCAGAGTCGAGTTCGGGCAACTCCTGATACAGCTTCCAGGAAACACCCCCGAAAGCACCCAGGATGACCACCAGTATCACCCCGAACAAACCCCAGAATCTGGCTCGGCTGCTCATCGCGTGGTCAATCGGTCGGCAATCCGAGCATGCCGCGCACCTTGAGCACCAGCTCGCGGGTGGCAAACGGTTTGGTCACGTAATCATCGGCACCCAAGGCCAACCCCTTTTCCTGCTCCACCTCGCGCCCCTTGGCCGTGAGCATAATGATTTTCACCCCCTGATTGCGCGGGTCCGCACGGATCGCCTCGCACACTTCATAACCGTTCTTTTTGGGAATCATCACATCCAACAGCACCAGATCCGGTTTGCGCTCCTCGACCTCTTGCAGCGCCGCATCGCCGTCTCCGACCGAACGGACGGAAAACCCTTCCTTTTTCATCAGAAATTCCAGGGACAACACGATGTTGGGCGCATCGTCCACAATCAGGATTTCAATCGGCATCCCCTACTCTCCACACCCCTAATTGAACCTTAATGAAACTGTCTCAAACGGAAATGATGCGTGATCAACTCCTTGAATCCATCCACCACCCCCAAAGAGTCGCGCAGATACTCCTTTTCCAACCGTCCCAGGTCATCCACCAACAGATAATCCCCTTCTCCCCCATGACGCAAGCGTGCTTCCCGTTTCACCCGCACCCGCAACCCGGAAAGAAAATCAAAGGCGTCGATCAGATCCGTGCCCAGCGAGGTTTCCAGCACCCCGCGACGCACCAGACCACGGATCCGATGAATGGTATTGGGATCCTTGAGCCGATGCTCCAACGCCAGACTGCGTACTCCATGAACAATCGGAAAAACGCCGCCTTTCTTGAGGTCGATCTGACCCTGCTTCTCCCCTTTTTCGACGATGAAACGATTGAAAATCCCCAACGGCGTCTCGAACGAGAGCATTGGCCGGGCAAAATGGGCATAAAAAGATGGATCGTTCGGAAGCTGCTCAAACAAGGCATCCCGCACGCTCCGCCAGGGTCCGGACTGACCGGCGACGGTACGGGCATCAAAAAAGATCGCCAACTGCATAAGATTGGTGTGGGAAGGTTCACGCACCCAGGAACGAATCAAGGTCTCATAATCGCTGATCCGACCGCTCCACTGGGGATTGGTCATCATCACATTGCCTGGACACAAAGGATAACCCAATTGGGTCAGGGCCATGCTGAAGGCGTGAGCGAAGGCCTGGCAGGCTTCACCCGAGCAATTCTCGTCCGCGATCAGACCGTTGTCCTGATCGCTCTTGATGATCTGTTCTCCGCGCCCCTCGCTGCCCATGACGACAATGCTGATATGATCGAGCAGATCGGGAGGGGCAAGCAATTTGGCCGCTTTTTCAAAGACCTGACGATTCAATTCCCGCACCAGACGACTGATATGACGCGCCTTGACCCCCTTGGAAATCAAGGAGTCCACCAGATGCGGCTGATGGCTGGTGGCATTGGTCAGTTCGGCCAGAGAAGCGGCGCGCAAAATACGCTGAATGGTGAGCGAGGCATGATTGGTCAGAAAAGAGAGCAGTTCGCTCAAACCGAGGATGCCGGAGACATGACCAGCCGTGCCGACCACCACCCGGTTCACCGCCCGTTTGGTCATGAGCAGCAGCGCCTTGAAGAGCAGTTCATCCGGCGAGACCATCACCAGTTTCCAGGTGGCGATGGAACCGATGGGCGTCTCCACCGGCAGTTCCGACAGGGCAAGGGCATCACGGATATCGGCGCTGGTCAACACGCCATGGCGGGTTTCATCGCGAACCAGAAGCGCATCGAGGCGACGCGCACGCATTTTGGCAGCCGCTTCACGAATGGAAATTCGCGCATCCAGGATGACCGGTTTGGTCAGGTTCAGATCCCGGATGCGCGAAGTCAACAAAGGAACGTCGGAGTTCTCGGAGTCCAATGCACGGATCCCTGTACCTTCTGGCAGACCGGATCCGATGCATCCGGATCCGGTCTGAAGGCTTCACATCAAAGAGGTCAGTGACTGGTTGCGCCGGATGCACCAATACCGGTTTCGCAGCGCACGGCCTGGGCGTCGAACAGGTTGCGTTCCGCCTTGGCCTGGTCGCTGCCATCCAGCTTGGAGAAGAGCCAGCAACTGAAGAAGGCCAGAGTCATCGAGAAGAGGGCCGGATCCTTGTAGGGGAACAAGGGGGCCTTGTTGCCGAGCACATCGACCCAGACCGTCTTGGACAGAACCACCATGGTGATCGTGGCCACGAGACCCAGGAAACCACCCACCAGCGCACCACGGGTGGTGAGACCCTTCCAGTAGATGGAGAGGATCAGGAGCGGGAAGTTGATCGACGCCGCGATGGCGAAGGCCAGACCCACCAGGAAGGCAACGTTCTGCTTCTCGAACTGAATCCCGAGGAAGATGGCGATGACGCCGATCACCAGGGCCGAATACTTGGAGATGCGAATCTCTTTGCGCTCGTCGACATTGCCGCCGCAGATGGCATTGGCATAGATGTCGTGGGAAACCGCCGAAGCACCGGCCAACGTCAGACCGGAGACCACGGCCAGGATGGTGGCGAACGCCACAGCCGAGATGAAGCCAAGGAAGAGGTCACCACCCGTGGCATGGGCCATGTGGATGGCGGCCATGTTGTTGCCACCCATCAGGGTGCCTTTCACCGCATCCACATACTGGGCATTCGGGGCAACCAGCACCACGGCGCCAAAGCCGATGATGAAGGTCAGGATGTAGAAGTAACCGATGAAACCCGTTGCATAAAAGACTGATTTACGGGCCTCTTTGGCATTCGACACCGTGAAGAAGCGCATCAGGATGTGGGGCAGACCGGCAGTACCGAACATCAGGGCCATACCAAGCGAGATGGCCGAAACCGGATCGGAAATCAAGCCACCTGGAGCGAAAATATCCTTGTTCCCGGCGATGATCGCTTTGTGATCCGCCAGACTGCTGGTTTTCATGCTTTCCATGGCAGTGCGGAAGAAGAGCTCGAAGTTGAAGCCCACATGATTGAGCGCGCCCAAAGCGATGAAGCTGGCACCGGTGAGCAGCAGCACGGCCTTGATGATCTGCACCCAGGTGGTGGCGAGCATGCCGCCAAAGGCCACATAGAGGATCATCAGCACGCCGACGATCACCACGGCGGATTCATACGGCAACCCGAACAGGGTACGGATCAACTGACCTGCACCCACCATCTGGGCGATCAGATAGAAAATCACGGTAATGAGCGTACCCAGCGCCGACAAGGTCCGAATGGGCACCCGGGAGAGACGGAAGGAGACGATATCCGCGAAGGTGTAGCGTCCCAGGTTGCGGAGCTGTTCGGCCATCAGGAAGAGGATGATCGGCCAACCCACCAGCCAACCGATGGAGTAGATCAGGCCATCGTATCCCTTGGCGAACACCATGGAGGAGATCCCCAGGAACGAGGCTGCCGACATGTAGTCACCGGCAATGGCCAGACCATTCTGGAAACCGGTGATTCCGCCACCCGCAGCATAGAAGTCCTTGGTGGATTTGGTGCGCGAGGCTGCCCAATAGGTGATGCCCAGGGTCACGGCCACAAAGGTGAAAAACATGATGATGGCCGTCATGTTCAGCTTGCCGCCCTCTGCCTTGGCTGCTTCGGCAGCCCAGAGGAGCGGGGTCCAGGATCCGGCGAGCAGCGCAGATGCGAGAGCCGTCAATTGCTTCATTTCGTCTCCTCCTTGATTTGCTGGGTCAAATCGTCAAATTCACTGTTGGCCCGACGGACATAGATTCCGGTCAGAAGAAAGGCGGAAAGAATGATACCGGCCCCAATGGGAATGCCGATCGAGATGACACTTCCTTCCATGATCTTGGTACCCAGAAACTTGGGCGCAAACGCAACCACCAGGATAAAGGAGTAGTAAATGATCAGCACGGTAATGCTGAGTTTCCAGGCAAAGCTGGAGCGTTTGGTCACCAACTCTGTGTATTTTGGATTCTTTTGAATCCTCTCGATGAGTTTTGCGTCCTGAGGATCATTGTTCATGAGGCAAGCTCCTTAATCAGGTTGTCGGCCGGGTCATGGCTCCCCCCTCAACCCGCGTGCGTCAGTATCAGCGGTCCGCACGCCACAAACAGGGCCTTTTGATGGAAGCCCGGAACCTGATCTAAGGCTCCGGACACATATGTCGGGTGGGTATGACTCCCTCCGACGTTCAAAAACGCCGGGGGCTTGCCCCCGGCGCTTAGGTACAGATCAATTCGTGGGCTGACGCTCGTCGATGAGCTTCTGCACCACACCGGGATCGGCCAGTGTGGAGGTATCGCCCATGCTGTCGAGTTCGTTGGCCGCGATCTTGCGCAAAATACGGCGCATGATCTTGCCGGAACGGGTCTTGGGCAGACCCGGCGCCCACTGCATGACGTCGATATGGGCAATGGGTCCGATCTCCTTGCGCACCAGAGCGCCAAGCTCTTTGCGCAGGGCATCGGTCGGTTCCTCACCCACCATCAGCGTGACAAAGGCATAGATGCCCTGGCCCTTGATGTTGTGGGGATAACCAACCACGGCAGCTTCCGCGACCTTTTCGTGCAGCACCAGGGCGGATTCGATTTCGGCGGTACCCAGATTGTGACCGGAGACGATGATGATGTCATCCACGCGGCCGGTGATCCAGTAATACCCATCCTCGTCGCGACGGCAACCATCGCCTGGGAAGTAGCGACCGGGATAGGCGGCGAAGTAGGTATTGAAGAAACGCTGTTGATCGCCATAGACAGTGCGCATCATGCCCGGCCAGGGACGGGCGATGGTGAGAATGCCGGCCGTCGGACCTTCTTGCAGCACACCCTTCTCATCCACGATCTCCGGCAGAATCCCGAAGAAGGGCAGCGTGGCCGAACCGGGTTTGGTGGCAATGGCGCCGGGCAGCGGGGTGATCATGATACCGCCGGTTTCGGTCTGCCACCAGGTATCGACAATCGGGCAACGTCCCTGACCCACGGTATGGAAATACCACTCCCAGGCTTCCGGATTGATCGGCTCGCCCACCGAACCAAGCAGACGCAGCGAGGCGCGGCTGGAGCTGTTGACAAAAGAGTCGCCCTGGGCCATGAGCGAACGGATCGCCGTGGGGGCGGTGTAGAAGATGTTGACCTGATGCTTGTCGATCACCTGCCAGAAACGTCCGGCATCGGGATAGGTGGGAATGCCTTCGAACATCAGGGTGGTGGCGCCATTGGCGAGCGGACCGTAGACGATGTAGCTGTGACCTGTGACCCAGCCGACATCGGCGGTGCACCAATAGACCTCGCCATCATGATAGTCGAAGACGTAACGATGGGTGATGGCCGCATAAAGGATGTAACCGCCAGTGGTGTGCAGCACCCCCTTGGGTTTGCCGGTGGAGCCAGAGGTGTAGAGAATGAAGAGCGGATCTTCGGCCTCCATGGGTTCCGCCGGACAGACCGGATCGGCTGCGGCAATGGCTTCGTGATACCAGACATCCCGGTTCGGATCCATGGTGACCGCACCACCGGTCAGACGCACCGTGAAAACGGTATGGACCGACGGGCAAACCTTGAGGGCCACATCGACATTGACGCGCAACGGAACCTTTTTGGCACCGCGCAGACCTTCGTCAGCGGTAATCACGGCGCAGCTCGACGCATCCTGGATGCGATCCTTGAGTGCCTCAGGCGAGAAACCGCCAAAAACGATCGAATGAATGGCACCGATACGGGTACAGGCCAGCATGGCCACAGCGGTTTCCGGGACCATCGGCATATAGATGCAGACCCGATCCCCTTTCTTGATGCCACGCGCCTTCAGGGCATTGGCAAAACGGCACACATCGGCGTGGAGTTGCCGATAGGTGATTTTCTTCGAAATGTTCGGATCATCGCTTTCCCAGATGATGGCGGTCTGATCGCCACGGCTCTCCAGGTGACGGTCCAAACAGTTGTAGGAGACATTGAGTTGAGCACCATCGAACCAGCGGATGTGGGCCTTGTTGAAATCGTAGTCCAGCACTGTGTCCCATTTCTTGAACCAGTGGATGAACTTGTCTGCCTGCTCTGCCCAGAACCCTTCGGGATCCTGAATCGAGCGCGCATACATGGCGTCGTATTGCTCCCGGTTGATCAGGGCATTGGCTGCGACCTGCGGGGGAACGGGATAGATTTTGTCAGTACTCATTCCTTTGTTCTCCTTGTAACGTTCTTTGCTCGGGTGGTGATTGTTGGAAAATTCATTCCTAGATGCATCCGGCATTGCAAAGGTGAAGCGATCATTATGATGCATTGCAGCATAATAGTTTGGACAAACATGATGCAATGCAACATAACCCCTGTGTCCCCCCCGGGACCATTGGGCTTTCCTTAAGCTTCACCGCCGGAAATGCCCTTGCCACGACTTGGTGGCGAGTATCCCGCCCTCACGGGATGAATGAATACGGGAAGATTATTGCTTTGTCAAAGTCAAATCGATTGCCCTCCTTATCCACCAATACAGGAATTCATGCCATGCGTTTCCACAGCCCTCTGTGGAACAGCGGAAGCGGGCTGAAAGATAAGTTTCTTTAAATGTGGATCAGACCAGAATCTCAAGTCATTTCAATGCGGCATTGTGGAGCGATCCCTGCACGGCAGGAGCGCGATGACACCATTGACCAGAAAGGACCGGAGCTTATTGACAGGTACGAATATAAGACACGCGCCTCCCCTCGACGCACGTGTCGGCATGATGATGACATTTCCTGGATCAGAAGCGACCCGATCCCACCCCCCCTCACAACACCGTCTTGAGACGCCACTCTTCTCGCAAACCAAGAAAATATCGCACAGCCATACAGATAATGCCCAGCACCATGAAAATCAGACTGCCGCCCGCCGAAGGGATGGTTTCCAGAACCCCGTGCGTCGGATCTTTTGGATCCAGGGTGACCAATACCGGTTTGCCCAGCGGATAGCGTTGCACCATGCGCTGCGCAAACTCCCGCACCAGGAACATCTGATCCCCCAATCCGAATTCGATACGGGAGCCTGTATGGATCTTTCTATCCAGCGAATAGCGATATTCGATGCGGGTGCGATAAAAGAAACGATGAACCCACCCCTCGGAAGTCGCCCCGGGAACCATCAGCGCAGAGTGGACGATCTCCCCCTCGACCACAGGCCAATGGCTGCTGGCAAGCGAACGCTGCCACGGCAGATAGCCACCGATGATCAACAAAATCCCCAAAATCAACAACACGCCCCGAATCAGCACGAGGCCGCCGTTTTCCCGCACGGGGGGTGGCGCGAGGGGAGCGCGCTTTTGCAAGGAGCCTCCGGGAGACGAACCGGTTTGATACGCATGGTCGTCGCCCATGCGCACCGGGGATCGCCAATCAACCGGATGAATGCCACGAAACGTCAACCCAATCATGGCCGGACTCCTCAAGAAAAAAACGACACGCTCCACCCCCCGTGCGAGATCCTCAATCCCTACTCAACATCTCTTGGCCCTGCTCAACCTCTGGAGTCCATGGACGGCACATCCCGATGGCCATGGCCGGTATAAAGCTGTCTGGGCCGACCGATGCCTTCGTCGGTCGCAATCATCTCGTTCCACTGCGCAATCCAACCCACGCACCGGGAAACCGCGAAAATCACCGTGAACATGTTGGTGGGAATGCCCATGGCCGAAAGAATCACCCCCGAATAGAAATCCACATTGGGATAGAGTTTCTTGCGCACGAAATACTCATCTTCCAGGGCGATCTTCTCCAACTCCAGCGCCACATGGAACAACGGATCATCGCTGTGCCCCAACTCTTCAAGAACCTCTTGCGCCGTATGCCGCAGAATGGTGGCGCGGGGATCGAAATTCTTGTAAACCCGGTGACCAAAGCCCATGAGACGGAAAGGATCGTCCGGATCCTTGGCCCGCTTGATGAACTCGGGAATCCGATCCACGGTACCGACCTCCCGCAACATCTTGAGCACCGCCTCGTTGGCGCCGCCATGGGCCGGACCCCACAAGGATCCCACGCCAGCCGAAACCGCCGCAAAGGGATTGGCCTGGGAGGAACCGGCCAACCGCACGGTGGAAGTGGAGGCATTCTGTTCGTGATCGGCATGCAGGATCATGATCTGATCCATGGCGCGGGCCATGACCGGCGAGACCTTGTATTCCCCGCATGGGGTGGCGAACATCATGTGCAGGAAATTCTCCGCATAGCCGAGATCGTTGCGGGGATAGATGAACGGCTGACCCATGTAGTACTTGTAGGCTGCTGCCGCAATGGTGGGCATCTTGGCCACGATACGGAAGGCCGAAACCAACCGGTGACGCGGATTCCGGATATCCAGGGAGTCGTGATAGAACGCGGAAAGCGCGCCGACCACACCCACCACAATGGCCATGGGATGGGCATCGCGCCGGAAACCACGATACATTTGCAGCAGTTGTTCGTGCATCATGGTGTGATTGGTGACGATCTTGCGGAATTCGCTGTTCTGTTGTCTCGAAGGCAATTCACCATTGAGCAACAGATAGCAGATTTCCAGATGATCGCATTGCTTCACCAGTTGCTCCACCGGATATCCCCGATAGAGCAGGACGCCTTGCTCGCCATCGATGAAGGTGATCTTGCTGCTGCACGACGCTGTGGAACGGAACCCGGGATCCAGGGTGAACATTCCCAGTTCCTGGTAAAGGCGGGAAATATCGAAAACATCCGGCCCCTCACTGCCGTGCAGGATGGGAAATTCGGCTTCACGATTGGTGCGGTTGTCACGAATGGTGATGGTGTTTCTGGACATCAAAACGCTCCTTGGCACAGGGCCTTGTCAATAAAGGGATGGAGAATGGGGCAAGAAATCATTCCGGGTGCTCGCCCAAACGGCTGAGTTCATGAACCCTGGAAACCGAACGACGCCAGGCAAAGGCGGCCGGTCCATCCAGGCAGGCCTCTTCCAGGGCGACATGACCATGGACCTTGAGGGGAATGCGGTGTTCGTAAAGCAGATCGACCAGCACCACGAAGCGCATCGCGGCATCGGCATCCTCTGCTGTCAATCCGGGGATTCCGGAGATGATCACGCTCTTGGCATGGCTGCACAGGCTCATGTATTCGGCCCGGCCCAGCATGGCGTTGCACAGGGCCTCGAAACCGAACCAGAAAACCCCCTTTTCCATCCCCTGCACCGGTACCGTGGTGTGACGCAACACAATGGAACTCGGCGCCGGACGACAACCGGTCATGCGGGCGAAATGTTCTTCCGCCGAATGGGTCAGACCATTGATCGGGCCGGGAACCCGACGCCGCCAATCGACGCCATGTCCCAGTTCGCACACCTGGATGCGGCTTTTGAGCCGTTCGATGAAGGGCAGCACGCTGGCCCGGTTGAAACCGTCCTGGAACAGATGATCCGGCGCCCAGTTGCTGGTGGCGCACAAGGTGACGCCACAGTGGTGCAAGGCAGAAAGCAGACGGCCCAACAACACGCCATCGGCAATGGTGGTGATGTAGAATTCGTCAAAACACAACAAGCGGGCCTCGCCCGAAAGCTGGGAGGCGACATGGAGCACCAGATCCACCCCGCCCGGCGGTTTGGCCTGATGAAGCCGGTGGTGCAACTCCTCCATGAAAGGATGAAAATGGACCCGCCGTTTTTCGGAAATCGGAACGCTGTCAAACAGCCACTGCATCAACAAGGACTTGCCCCGCCCCACATCCCCATGCAGATAAACCCCGCGCACATCCGGCAGATCCCCCTGCTCGCCACGCCACACCTCCACACCGCGCCAGGGAACGCGATGCACCGGTTGTCGCACGGCGGCAGCCACCTGGTCCATCAACGGCAGGACCGATTCCTGCACCGGGTCGCGCTGAATCAGACCATTTTCCACCGCCCGATGCCAATGCCGGCTCGGACGGTCACAAGGCTCGCCAACAGGGGGGTCGGTCGGCATCAATTCCCAGGGAAATAATGCGCGTGCATATCCGGTCATGGCCATTTCCTTGCAAAAAGGATAGAGGATACCGAAAGATATTGATATCCATAAAAAACGTTGTCAACCCCTTAGCATTTCCCTCACGCCCTCGGCGCACTCCATGGCACCGCCATCGATCCAAATTATCAAAACCTTCCAATATCAGACAAGGCTAATATCAATAGAATCGAATATTAGAAGGAACTGATATTTACTTTTTCAACATCAGGCGCTGATGTGCTCACACCTCCGCAGGTCACGTCAGGATCTTACAGCAATCCGCTGTCGATTTGAAGGAGTTTATTGCGCCGCAGCAAAATTTTTCTTGCACTATTCCAAATCGCCTGCCATGATGCCCGCGCACTCCTGATGGCACGAACCATTGCTCCGGGGGGTGCGAACCAAGCAGGGGAAAAATTTTTTGCGGTGCATCATAGTTCCGCTTGACAGGGTTCTCCCTTGCCTGTTAGGCTCGCAGCCCATCCAGTTGATGGATGCCAGATATCCCGTCCCTAATGTGCTTTGGATGGTGACCATGCGCGGTGATCACGTAAGTCCTGAAAAGTCTGACCCTTCCCAAGATCCATTTAGGCAGGGGACCATTCACTATTCTGATGATCCCCGCGATGCGGGCTGGGTCCGTCAGAATATTCCTTGTCAAACCGCATGTCCGGCGGGGACCAATGTCCCGGCCTACATTCGGGCCATTGCCGAAGGCCAGCACGGCCAGGCCTACGAGATCAACCGGGAAGCCAACGTGCTCCCTGGGGTGCTCGGACGGATCTGCTCGCGCCCCTGTGAATCGGCCTGCCGCCATGGATGGGCGGGCAATGGCGACCCGGTGGGGATTTGCAACCTGAAACGCTCCGCCGCCGACATGAAGGATGCGAGCCACCGCATCACCGAACGGCTCTACGCCCCGACCGGCAAACGGGTCGCGGTGGTGGGCGCCGGTCCTGCCGGGGTGGCCGCAGCCTATGATCTGTCGCTGCTCGGCCACGACGTGACCATCTTCGAGCGCGAAGAAAAACCGGGCGGCATGCTGCGCTACGGCATTCCGGAGTTCCGGCTTCCCCGCTCGATGCTGGAAATCGAACTCCACAACGCCCTGCGACTCGGCGTGCAACTGCGCACGGGTATTGCGGTGGGTGCGGGCAAGGGAGCGATGCGGGTTTCCACCCTGCTGGCCGACTTCGACGCCGTTCTGCTGGCCACGGGCTGCATGGCTCCGGTCTATCTCCCCTTGCGCGGTGTCCCGGAAGGCGCGGACCTGACCCAGCACTGCCAGGATGTGGAATATGGTCTCGGTTTCCTGATGGATCTCCATCGCGGCCAGAACAAACGGGTGGGACGCCGGGTGGCGGTGGTCGGTGCCGGATTCACCGCTCTGGACTGCGCCCGGGTGGCCCGGCGGCTCGGTGGCCAGGAGGTGACCATCCATCTGCGCACCAGCGAAGAGTATATCCCGGTCACCAGCGAAGAGCTGTTCGAGACCAAACGCGAAGGAATCCGCATCAAGGGTCTGCGCACCCCGGTGGCGTTGCGCACCGATGAGAACGGACGGCTGACCGGAGTCGAGTTCGTCCAGAACCGTCTGGGCGGCTGGCGCGAAAACGGTCGCCGTCTGGCCGCTCCCATCGAAGGATCCGAATTCGTCGAGGCGTGCGACACGCTGATCATCGCCATCGGCCAAAAGACGGTCAACGACTTCCTGGACATGCGGGTGGAGGTGGACCGCTCCGGCAATGTGCGTGTGGCCGAAAACGGCATGACCTCGGTCCATGGCCTGTTTGCCGCCGGGGACTATGTGCATGGCGCATCCACGGCCATCGAGGCCATTGGCCATGCCCGGAAAATCGCCGACAAAATCGATACCTGGCTCGTGAACCGGAAACGGCACCGCATGGTGCGCATGGAACCGGTGGCCGCGCCGCCGCGTGAACCGGCACACGATTTCATCCCCAGGCAGCACATGCCGACCATCCCGCTGCCCGAGCGCCACCAGCTCACCCACGAAGTGGAATGCGGCTACAACCGCGATCTGGCTGGCGAAGAGGCCAAACGGTGTTATCTGTGCGATCTGCGCTACCAGATCGATGTCAACCGCTGCATCTACTGCCGCGCCTGCATCGAAGTGGCGCCGCGCAATTGCATCAAGCTGGTGTGCGATGTGGAAGTGAAGCCGGATGGCACCCACGGCCCATTGCAGGAAACCAAAGAGTGGCAAAAGGTGGCCGCCATCTGGATCGACAACAACGAATGCATCCGGTGCGGTGCCTGTTTCAAGGTCTGCCCCGTGCACTGCATCTCCATAACCCGCAACCATTTCGTCACCGTGGATGGATGATGCCATGAACGCTTCCGCTTCTTCTGCCCAGGGACCGCGCCGCTATGTGATCATCGGCAATGGGGTGGCCGGGAATCAGGCTGCCGAACTGCTGCGCGAACGGGATCCCGACAGTCGGATCACCATTTTGACCAACAGTCGGCTGCTCTTTTACAACCGCTACCTGCTGCCCCAGCTGTTCAAGGGCCATCAGAGCTGGCACGCTTTTCTGGCCAATCCGCCGGAATACTATGTCCAGCGCCGCATCGAGGTCCGGCGGGATTGCCGCGTGGTTTCGGTGGATACCCGCAACAAACAGGTGAAACTGGCCCACAACGAACCCATCGGCTACGATGCCCTGCTGGTGGCCACCGGGGGACGGAGCCATCTGCCGGAAGATCTGGCGGATTGCCGCTCGCTGTTTCACCACTTCGGCACCTACGAAGCGGCTGTGACCACCCGCAAGGCGCTGCCCGACAACGGCACCGTGGTGATGCTGGGCGGCGACATGATCGGGTTGGATCTGGCGCGCACCCTGCTGGCGGTCTCCTGCCGGGTCATTCTGGTCACCCACGAAACCACCTTCTGGCCCCACAAGCTCACCGCCGAAGAGCGCGCCGATGCCCTGGCCGCACTCGAAAAGATGGGCATCGAGCTGATCGATGGCGATGCGCGGGGCGGGGTCACTTCGGTGGAGGCCGGCGCACCCGGACTGCCGGCCCGGCGCGTGGTCTTCCGCCAGGGTGGGGATCTCTACGGCGATGTGGTGATGCCGTTTTACGGCCTGACGCCGCTGGTGGAATTCATGGTGGGCACGGGCACGGACATCGAACGGGGCCTGCTGGTCAACACCACCTTGCGCACCAGCGATCCATCGATCTATGCCGCAGGCGATGTCTGCCAGATCTGGTCCGAACAGGACCACGCCTACCGGTTCTATTATGGTTACAAAAACGTCCGCGCCATGGGTGCGGTTGCCGCGATCAACATGACAGGGGGCCATGAACACTTTGCCACCACCCAGGAAGAGACGCTCGGCCGGGACGGTCAGGGCCACATCGACTCGCCCTTCTGGGCCTGCGAGTGAGCCCCATGTCATGGACGCGCCCATCCACTCCCCCAACGGGAGAACACTCATGAACGCCACCGACATCCAAATCGCCATCTGCGGCTCGGCAGGGGACGGCACCATCGCAGCCGGGGACATCCTGCGCAACGCCGTGGCCGCTGCGGGCTATCGGGTGATCTGCTTCGATGTCTATCCCCCGGAGATTCGCGGCTTTGGCAAGTGCATCTCCCGGCTGCGCATCACCACCGAGCAGTCCTATTCCCTCAAGCGCCAATCCGATGTGCTGGTCAGCCTCGACGACAGCCACACCATTCCCCATGCCGGCGAGGTGCGGGACAATGGGGCGGTGATCTTCGAATCCCAGCCCATCTCCCCGTGCGCCGAAGGGGAACACATGAGCGGTCATGTGCTGCCCGGCCAGATCCCTTACGGCTTTCCCATCCGCGAATTGGCCCAGAAGGCCACCGGCGGGGCACGCTCCCGCAATCTGGTGGTGCTTGGCTTCATCGCCGGACTGCTTGGGCTGGCGCCGGCCAGTTTCCAGAAGATCATCGAGAAGAAATTCGCCAAACAAGGCCCCAAGGTGGTTGCCCGCAATCAGGCCGGATTCCAGGCCGGATTCGATGCGGGCAAGGGCAGCTTCAAGCTCGATGACGCCGCCTTTGGACCGTTTGAAAAACCGGCTTCGGCTGGCAAGGTGATCATGCTCAGCGGCAACGCTGCGGTGGTGCAAGGATGCATCGATGCCGAACTGGCCACCTTTTTCGGCTACCCGATCACCCCGGCCACCACCATCATGGAACGTCTGGCCACCGAACTGCCCAAGCGGGGCCACCGCCTGTTGCAGACCGAGGACGAAATCTCGGCCATGGCCGCCACCGTCGGCGCCGGTTTCGCCGGAGCCAGGGCCGCCACCGCCACCTCGGGACCCGGATTGGCCCTGATGGCCGAAATGCTGGGATTGGCCACCATCACCGAAACGCCGTGTGTGATTTTCGTCTCTCAGCGTGGTGGTCCTTCGACCGGCATGCCGACCAAAACCGAACAATCCGACCTCAATGCGGCCCTGTACGGAAGTCCCGGCGATGCACAACGAATTGTCATCGCCCCGACCAACGTGGAAGGGTGCTACCGCTGCGCCGGCAAAGCGTTCGAGATGGCGGAACGGTATCAAACCCCGGTGATCGTGCTGTTGGATCTTTATCTCTCCAACCGCTACGAAACCGTCACGCTGGCCGCCTCGGGTCCGCCCTTTGTGCTGGATGCCAACAAACCATTGCGTCGTCTGGAGCCGGGCGAGGTCTACAAACGCTATGCCCTGACCGCTGATGGCGTGAGTCCGCGCGCGGTTCCCGGAGATGCGGGGTGCATGCATGTGATCACCGGTCTGGAACACAACGAACTGGGCCGTCCCAACGACAGTGCCGAGATGCACACGGCCATGAGCCGCAAACGCCATGACAAGCTTCAGGCTGCCCTCGAACACCCGGATTTCGCCGTGACCAAACGGTTCGGCAACACCGGACGGGTCAAAGTCGGCATCCTGGCCTGGGGTTCCACCTTTGGCGAATGTCTGGAAGCGATGTTCATGGCCCAGGCCGAAGGAATCGTCTGCTCGGCCATGAAGGTGGTGATGCTCTCTCCCTTCCCGACCAAAGCCATTTCCGCATTCATGGACGATTGCGACGCGGTGCTGGTCCCGGAGGTCAACTACGAAGGGCAGTTCGCCCAACTGGTGCAAGGGGTGCTTGCCCGGCCCGTGGTCCGACTGAGCCGGGTTCCCAGCTCCCCCATGCCCGTGGAGTTGATCCTCGGGGAGATTCGACGGCTCTCCGGCGTCACTGCGTCGGCCATTGCCTCTTAAAGAACCTACGTGCCTGGAGATCCAAGCCATGTCCATCCCCATCATGCCGGTTTACGTTGATGTCAAACTGCGCGAGGTGCAAGAGAGCGGTCGTCTGGACTATCGCTCCCGCTCCCTGCCCACCTGGTGTCCCGGATGCGGCTATTTCGCCATCGTGGAAGGGATGACCCATGCCTGCAACGAAATGGGCATCCCCCGCGATCAGGCTGTGGTGGTCTCCGGGATCGGCTGTTCGTCGCGGTTTCCGTTCTTTGTCGATCTGTATGGCGTTCACACGCTGCATGGCCGGGCGTTGCCGGTGGCCACGGGCATCAAAACCGCCAATGATCGCCTGACCGTGATCGCCGTCGGCGGCGACGGGGATGGCTTCGCCATTGGCGGCGGTCACATCTCCCATGCGGCCAAGCGCAATGTCGATATCACCTATCTGCTGTTCGACAACGGCATCTACGGCCTGACCAAAGGCCAAACCTCGCCCCTGTCGGCTGTCGGACTGAAAACCACCACCACACCGTTCGAAAACCCGGAACGCCCGCTGAATCCCCTGATGATGCTGCTCTCCTATGGCGCAAGCTGGGTGGGTCAGGCCTATGCGGGTCGTCCGGACCATTTGCGCGAAATGATCACCCAGGCCATTGCCCATCGGGGCTTCTCCTATCTCCACATCTTGAGTCCTTGCGTGACTTTCGACAAAACCAGCAAAACTTATGTCAATCTTGGTCTCCA
Source organism: Magnetococcales bacterium (assembly GCA_015234115.1). Classification (GTDB taxonomy): domain Bacteria; phylum Pseudomonadota; class Magnetococcia; order Magnetococcales; family Magnetaquicoccaceae; genus Magnetaquiglobus. Next base: position 2,131 of record JADFWP010000006.1, on the reverse strand, counting down.
GACCCGCGACCTCCCGGAGAGTCATGATCCCGGCGACCTCATGGCCGCGATGCATCAGGCCCAGGATCTGGATCATCCGGCCCTGGGACTCTACTATCAGCAATTCCGCCCCACCCTCGGAGACACCTTTGAACAGGTGATCGCCAAATCCGGAGGCAGCAGTTCCTGAAAACCGCTTGAGTCTGCCTTGGCATTGACTCTCGATCATCGAATAACTTAAATACTAAATCCCATCGCGAAATGGAGCGAAAACCCAATGAAAAGCCACGACCTGATTATCGTCGGTGCCGGACTTTCCGGGATGCGTGCCGCCCTGGAAGGGGCCAAGGCCGGCATCGATGTCGCGGTGGTCAGCAAGGTCCATCCCTTGCGCAGCCACTCCTGCGCAGCCCAGGGGGGAATCAACGCCGCCATCAATCCGAACGACAAATGGGAAGTCCATGCCTATGATACGGTCAAAGGTTCGGACTTCATTGGCGACGAGGATGCCATTGACCTGATGTGCCGCGAGGCGCCGGGCATCATCCACGAGATGGATCGCATGGGCACGCCGTTTTCCCGCAACGACGACGGCGAAATCGCCCAGCGTCCCTTTGGCGGTGCCAGCTTCGACCGTACCTGCTATGCGGCGGACCGCACCGGTCAGGTGCTGCTCCACACCCTGTGGGAACGGCTGGTCCATTCGGGCATTCATGTCTACGAAGAGTGCCACGTCTTCCGTCTGGTGCTCTCTCCCGACGGTCATGTGGCGGGACTGGTGGTCTATGACATCAAAACCGGCGAAGTGTTCGGTCTGCGCGGCAAAGGGATTCTGCTCGCCACCGGCGGCTATGGACGGGTCTTCCTCTCCTCCACCAACGCCACCACCAACACCGGCGACGGCATGGCCTACGCCATGCGGGCCGGGGCACCGCTGGCCGACATGGAATTCGTCCAGTTTCACCCCACCGGACTGCGCACCTCCGGCATTCTGATCACCGAAGGGGCACGCGGCGAGGGCGGCTATCTGATCAATGCCGAGGGCGAACGGTTCATGGGTCGCTATGCCCCGAAAAAATGGGAACTGGCCTCCCGCGATGTGGTTTCCCGCGCCGAGCAGACCGAAATCCTCGAAGGACGCGGCAAGAATGGCGCGATCTTCCTGGATCTGCGCCATCTGGGTCGGGACAAGATCATCGACCGTCTGCCGCAGATTCGCCATCTGGCCCTGGATCTGGAAGGGGTGGATCCCATCGATGCCCCGATTCCGGTCCGTCCCACGGTCCACTACTCCATGGGCGGCATCCGCACCGACAAACTCGGCGCAGCCCCGGTGCCCGGACTCTTTGCCGCCGGCGAAGCGGCTTGCGTTTCGGTCCATGGCGCCAACCGTCTGGGTGGCAATTCGCTGCTCGATACCATCGTGTTCGGCAAGATCACCGGCGAACATGCCTGCCAGTATGTGCGTACCGCCCAACTGCACGATTTTCCCGCCAATGCGATTCAGGAAGAGAAAGACCGAATTCGCGAACTCAAGAGCCGTCCGAATCGCGGCCTGCGTCCGGCCATGCTCCATTATCAAATGGCCGAAGCCATGAACACCTATTGCGGGGTCTACCGCGAACCCCAGGGCATGGCCACTCTGGTCGAAAAATTCCCGGGCTGGCGTTTGGATTACGAACGCATCCATCTCGACGACAAGTCGGATGTCTTCAATGTGGATCTGTTGCGGGCCGTGGAGTTGCGCAATCTTCTGGATCTCGGAGAGAGCATCGTCAAGGGGGCATTGGCGCGTCAGGAGTCGCGCGGTGCCCACTACCGGATCGATTTTCCCAACCGCGACGATGTGAACTGGCGCCAGCATACCCTCGCCATTTGGGACGAAGGATCCCAATCGGTCCGGCTCGACCGGGAGGCGGTGCGCACGGTGGGCAATCCCGAATACGCCCCCAAGGAAAGAACCTACTGATTTCATGACCGTTGCGGCCATCCCGGGAGACCATCATGACCACACAAACCTATACCTTTCGCATCCAGCGCAACATGCCGGGCCAGGTGGGAACCGTGCAGTCCCACTGGCAGGATTATCAGGTGGAGGCAGAACCCAACACCACCATTCTCACGGCACTTGAATCCATCAAGGGCAGTCAGG